>JBGTKC010000119.1:0-79161 GCA_041744755.1 Saprospiraceae bacterium | reverse complement strand
CGACGGTGCGTGCCGACTACTTCGTGGGCCTGGCAGCCCTCTCCTCCGCGGCCGACGCCTACCGCGGGGCGAGCGCGGAGGCCCTCGCCGACGGCGGGGTAACTGCCGCTGAACTCCAGGACCTCCGCGGCGCGCACGTCGTGACGCGCGAGGCCTACAAGCGCGTCGAGTGGCTCCTCACCCACCGTGACGAGTCCACCGTCAAGAGCTACCTCAACGGCGCGCCGCTGCCGACGGTCGTCCCGAAGGTGCCCGAGGTCGTTGTCGTAGAGCCGGCGGGCCTCCAGCCCCTCGAGGAACTCGTGTACGAGGAGGCGACGCTCGATTCGGCTTCCGCCAAAACCTTGGGCCTCCTCACTGAAGACCTCGCCGTGGCGCTGCGGCGCACGGTCAAGTTCCAGCGCGCCGAGCGCCTGTCCCACGCGCAGGTCTGGGGCGCGGCCCGCTACGGCCTCGTGCGCATCTTCACGATGGGCGTCACGGGTTTCGACACCCCGAGCTCCGGGCGCGCTCTGCCGGAGAGCGCCACCGCCCTCGCGGCCATCGCCGACGGGATCGAAGCGTACTACGGCCTGCTCGAGGCTGGTTCCGCACCCGCGCTCGCCGAGCAACTGCGCACCAGTTTTGCCGAAGGGCAGACCCTCCTCACGGCCGGTGATTTCGACACCTTCGACCGGGCGGAGTTTTACCGCAAGGTGGTCGGTCCGCTCTACCGCCAGCTCTACGCCGCGCAGCGCGCCCTCGGGATCGAGACCCCGGCCGAGACCGAGGACCGGCCCACGCACCAGAATTACGCCTCGCAGGACCTCTTCGCGGACGACTTTCTCAACGACTTCGTGTTCGCGAGTCAGCCGGCGGTCGACCCCCTGTTTTCGCGAAAGCGGGACCTCGGCAAGCGCCTCTTTAACGAAGTCAAACTCTCGCGTACGCAGAACCTCTCCTGCGCCTCCTGTCACCGCGCCGAGCGCGCCTTCACCGACGGCGAGGCCAAGAGCCTCGGCGCCGACCGGCTGCCGATCCGCCGCAACGCCCCCACCCTCGTCGGGGCCGTGTTCGCGGAGCGCTACTTCGCCGACCTCCGCGAGCCCGCGCTCGCGCGCCAGATCCGACACGTCATCCAGGACGAGCACGAGTTCGACATGGACTACCTCGAGCTCATCGCCCTGCTCGGCGCCGACCCGAGCTACCGCCGCGACTTCGACGCCGCCTACGCAGGGGTGGACAGCGCCTACCGCCTCAGTGCCTACAGCCTCGGCGACGCCCTGGCGAGCTACGTGCGGACGCTGCACAGCAACTCCTCTCCGGTGGACCGGTACCTGCGCGGGGAGACTGGCGCCCTCGCGCCCAACGTGCGCCGCGGGATGAATCTCTTCATGGGCAAGGCCGTGTGCGCGACCTGTCACTTCGCGCCGACCTGGTCGGGGCTCGTGCCGCCGTACTACCGCGAATCCGAGTCGGAGGTACTGGGCGTGCCTTCGGTTTGGCCACTGCCGTTGGGCCTGGAGGCTTCCGCCAAAACCGCGTACCTCGATCCCGACTTCGGGCGCATCGCCTCGGGCCGCCCCCAGGACAATGCGCCGTTCTACGCCTTCAGCTTCAAGACGCCGACCGTGCGCAACGCCAGCCTGACGGCGCCCTACATGCACAACGGCGCACTCGGGTCGCTCGCGGACGTAGTGGAGTTCTACAAACTCGGCGGCGGTGCCGGTATCGGGATGGACATTCCACACCAGACATTGCCTTTCGATAGCCTGGAGCTGGACGACGGTGAGGTGGCGGATTTGGTGGCGTTTATGGAAGCCTTGACGGACGGAGGGTAGGGGTTGGTTGCTTGCTAGGCAGCTAGCGTGCGTGGGTCCGGTTCTGATCGCACTTACCTAGGCGCCTGGTGCTATCTACGGGTCAAATTCGCGCCAATTCTTCAGACATCCGTCGGGCAGTCTCGGAGAAGGACCCCAGTACACAAGGGAACAGACAAATTGCGCCGCAATTTTTAGCCGATCGGCCGGGGAGACGACCGATCGGCCCCGATGTCACCGGCGCGGATGGCGTCTGCTCTTGCGCAAAGCTGCTACGCAAGGCGACGCCTACTGCAGTCACAGTGCGCTAGCCGATGGTGCGCCGCAACAAAACCTCCAGACACTCCGCGCCACCCACACCAACAAGCCGCCGTAAAAGCAGGCCGTCACCAGGACCGTCGGCACGCCGATCCCTACCCACAGGGTCAACACCGCCATCAGCCCACAAAAGCCGAGCAAGCCGCCGCCCAGCCAGTAGAGCCGTGACCTGAGCGTGCGCACGTCGCCCAGCTTACTCGCCTTGCTCTTATTGCGCTCCACGTAAATCACGAACCCACTCACGGCTAGAAGGCCTGAGCTCAATCCAAAAAACAAGTACACGAACTTGAGCCACAGCCCCGCGAAGTCCCCGAAGTGCAACGCCTCCTGGACGTAGTAAAGCCTGGCGCTCGCCACGTCGTCATTGATGAGGTAAGCGTCGCGCAAGGCTACGTCTGTCTTTGCAAACGTGAGCCGGTTACCCGCCCGCTCGTACACCTGGCCCGGCACGTCGCCCATGACCGTCACCGTCGCCGTCCCGTCGTCGGAGGGTCGCATCGTACGCACGCGGAAGTTGGGGTGCGTGGCCCGGGCTTTCGCCAGAACCTGCTCGTACGCCAGCGCGACCAGTGTGTCCGCTTGCGGCTCGGTGAGCGCGTGTGGTTTTGCCGCAAAGGCACCCGGCCGCTCTATGCCCGTCGCTTTCATCAGCACCGGCTGCATGCCGAGCCAGGCGCCCGTGCCCGCGATCACGAGGTTGAAGGCCAGGGCCAGTAGGCCGATTAGCTTATGGTAGTCCGCCTGCGCCGTGCGCAACTTCTTCCGCCGGATCGTCCAGAAGCCCCGGCGCTTCTGAAAAGGAAAGTACAAAACGGCTCCGCTGATGAGTGAGAACAGCAGCGCCAGTCCCGCCAAGCCCACGATAAATCGCCCCTGCCAACCCTCGTAAAAGCGCACGTGCAGGTTGCGCAAATAGTAACTAAACGACTCGTAGTAGTTGCGTTCGCCGAGGATGGCCCCCGTGTACGGATCGACGAAGACTTCCCAGAACACCGGGAATAAATCGGACTCGGTTTTGGCGTCGAGCCTAAAATTCCAACTCCCCGCCCCACTCGGCGGCATGACTACCTCGAAGAGCGTCTTGTCGGGGTGCTCCCGCGATAATGCCCTCGTTACCGCAGCCATGTCGACCAGCGTATCGCCCGCGGCTACTTCATAAAAATCCGGTCGCAGCGCCACATCTAGCTCTTCGCGGAACAGCGCCGCCGCCCCCGTCAAGCTCAGGAACGCGATCGCGAGGCCCGCGTAGAGGCCGATCCAGGCGTGGAGTGTCCAGAGGCGCTTTGTCAATTTTCGAATTATTTAATTTTAAAATGATCGCGACGCTGATTCGCCCCTTCGATACTTAAACAATTCCTCAAAACAAAAAGGAAATCGTCGTCGTCACCATCCGTGGGGCGCCCGGGAAGGCGCGCAGGTAGTCGTAGCCGCCCACCCAGTGTGTGCGGTTGAGCAGGTTGCTGGCATTCACTTGCAGCTGGAAGCGCTCGGCCGCGTAGTAGAGTGCCCCGTCGAGCAGGGTGTAGCTCGGGAAGAGCGGCGGGTTGGCCTCGTCGGCGACCAGCGAGCCGAAACGCTCGTCGACGTACTGCACGCCCACCCCGGCGCCGAGCCCTTTGAGCCGCCCCGCCGCGAGACTGTACTTCGTCCACAGGTTGGCCGAGTGCCGCGGCGCGTTCGGCTTTTGGCGACCAACGACCTCGAGTGCGCCGCCGTCCGTGATCTCGGCCTCGAGGTAGGCATAGGAGGCGACGAGATTCCAACTCGAGGACAGGCGCCCGATGGCGTCGAACTCCACCCCGCGGCTCCGCTCGGCGCCGGTCTGGAGCAGCAGGTCCGGTCGTTCTGGATCATTTGCCGGGTAGAGCGTACCGGTCTCGCGAAGTTGGTAGACGGCGGCCGTGACGCTGAGGCGACCGTCGAGCAGGCTCGACTTGGCGCCGAACTCTACGAGGTCGGATTCGAGTGGTCGGAACGGCCCGCCGGCGTTGGGGTCGTTGAGGCTCGCCGACTCCTGCGGCTGGTAACCCTCGACGTAGGTGCCGTAGAGATTTACCTGCGGCGAGACCGTGAGCACGGCACCGATGCGCGGGAGCCAGGCTTCCTGCTGCACGCTCGTCTCCTCGGCGGTCTCGTAGTTGACGAGGTCGGCGTAGTAGTCGCGCCGCAGTCCGAGGAGCAATTGGACCGGACCGTACTTCACCTGGTCTTGCACGTAAATGCCGTGCGAGCGCAGCTTGTACTGCGGGTAGACGTCGGTCGCGTAGAGGTACTTCGTGAGGTCGCGGATCTGATTGGCCGTCGGATCGGTAAGGTCGAAGTGCGGCACGTTCGGGATCGGGTTGCCGGCCGCGTCGAGCGCGAAACGGTCACGGTTGGCGACGCGGTAGCTGTTGATGACGCTCGTGCGGTCGGCGCTCAGGTAGCCACGAGCCTGGAGTTGCGAACCGCCCGGCAGCTGCTGTTGCTCGAAGTAGTCGTAGCCCAGCAGGAGGCGGTGCCCGAGCGGCCCGGTCTTCAGGTCGTAGTTGAGGTAGTTATTGAAATTGCTGTTGAAGAACTCGCGCTTCCGGATGAAGACCCGCATCTCGACTTTGGTCTCGGAGCGGGTCCCGTCGCCGAGCGCGGCATAGGTGTTGGCCGTGCGGTGCTCCTGTAAGTCTTCGTCGTAGGAGGAGTAGAGGAAGCTGGAATTGAAGCTCAGTCCTGGGGCGAGCTGCTGGCGCAAAGACAGCGTCGCGTTGATCGACTGCTCGTCGAGGTAGTCGTTGGCGGCGTTCAGAGATTTTGAGATCGGCACGCTGGAGAGGTCGCCGTTGCCGAAGACGGCTTGCCCGCGGTCGAGGCGACCTTTGGCGTCGGTGTACACGAGGTCCACGTTGAACTGCGTGGACTCGCTGGCGAGGTAGCTGATCGACGGCGCGACGATGAGATTTTTGTTGAACTGCAGATCGCGGAAGGAGCCCGAGTTCTCGTAGCCGAGGTTCAGGCGATATAGCACACGCTTGTCCGTGGAGAGGGGTCCGGTGAAGTCGGCTAGCGTGCGGAAGGTCTCGAAGGTGCCGACGGTAGTTGTGATGGAGCGGCGGGTTTCTGTAAGCGGCTTTTTTGTGACGCGGTTGATGGTACCCCCAGGGCTTGCGTTGCCGAACAGCGCCGAGGCGGGGCCTTTGATGATTTCGACGCGCTCGAGATTGGGGATGAGCTGCTGGCGCCAGAAGCTCGTGTAGGCGCGCAGGCCGTTGACGAGATTGCCGGAGGTGTTGCCGCCCGCCACGCGGAAGCCACGGATCGTGATGTCGTTGTAGAACGAGAATTGGTTGACGCCGCTCACGTTGCGCACCACGTCATTGACGCGGAAGGCGGCCTGGTCGAGGGCGAGTTCCTTGGTGACGTAGCCGATCGACTGCGGGATGTCCTTGAGTTCGGTGGCGGTCTTGGTGCCGGAGAAGGACTGCGTGTTGCGGTAGCCGGTTTCGCGGCGACCGGTAATCTCGACCGTCTGGAGTTGCGTATCGCTCGGTCGCAGGCGGATGGCGAGGGCGGTGCCGGGGGTTTTGGCGAAAGCTGGCACGCGCACGGTGGTAAAGCCAATCGCGGAGACCTCCAGCTCGGGGTCTCCCCCGAGCGGCTGGTCGGCGAGGTCGAGCGCGAACGCGCCGTCGGCGTCGGTGGTGGTGCCGAGAGCGGTGCCGACGAGCAGCACGTTGGCGAACTCGACGGGCTGCTCGGTATCGGCCTGCAGGATCCGGCCCTGGAGTTTGTCGGCAGTCACCTGCGCGGCTGCCGTGACGGCGGTGATCACGATCGTGAGCAGGGCGGCGGCGAGGCGGGAGTAGCGGTTGGTCATAATTTTATTTAGACTAAATCCACGGCAAATTTACATCAACGCCGTTCCTGGCCAAGCCCTTGCGATAAAAACGTGGGTAAAGAAATCTGCACCTCGACGACCAGAGCGCTTGAATTGCGCATAAGCAGCTGATAATCAGCTATTATTTCTGGTGTAGGAATTTTTGGCGCTCGCTCGTAGGACTTTCCGCTTTTGCTGGCGCGAATTTTAGCCTTTCGGCAAAACCCATCGTTTCGCCAGCGCAGAAGATCACGCCACTTCCGAGCTTGCGGCCCGAACCGTAGCCTTGATGAAAGCCGCCCTCACGATCGCCCTCTTGCTCATGTCCAACACCTTCATGACGCTGGCTTGGTACGGGCACCTCAAGTTCGCGGAGTACCCGCGCTTCGCGAAGCTCGGGATCGCGGCCGTGATCTTGATCAGTTGGGGAATCGCGCTGTTCGAGTACGTCTTTCAAGTGCCGGCCAACAAACTCGGCTTCGCCGGTAATGGCGGACCTTTCACGCTCATCCAGCTCAAGGTGATCCAGGAGGTGATTACGCTCGTGGTGTTTGCGGTGTTTACGATCGTCGTTTTCAAGACGGAGACCTTTCGCTTCAACCACGTGATCTCGTTTACGCTCCTGGTGGGGGCGGTGTGGTTTGCGTTTCGGGAGGGGTGAGGCCAGCGGAAGACGCTGGATCATGTTCGCATGATGAGCGCGGCTCACGCGGTGGCTCCCGAGCTCGGTCGCACGCCGCCCTGCTTACCTTCGTCGGCGTGAAATACTCCATCAGCACGCAAGATTTTCGCAAACTCCGCGAAGCCGGAATGCACTACGTCGACAAGACGGAGCACATCTGCCGAATGGTGGATGCCGGGAGCTACTTGTTCCTCTCGCGTCCGCGGCGCTTCGGCAAGTCGCTCACGGTCTCGACGCTCCATGAGCTGTACTCCGGGAGCGCCGAGCTCTTCGAGGGGCTCTGGGCGGGGGCGCACTGGGGTTTTGCCGAAAGGCGTACGCCCGTCATCTGGCTGCAGTTCGCGAGCTCGAGCTTCCAGGCGATTGGCTTGGTCGATGCCCTCAACCGCATCCTCGAAGCCCAGGCGCGCAAGCTCGGCGTCACGCTCAGTGCCGGGGGCAACTACCCCGGGCGCTTCCAGGAGTTGATCCAGCGCGCTGCCGCCTCGCACCCGAGCGGAAAGGTCGTGATCCTCGTCGACGAGTACGACAAGCCGATCATCGGGCACCTCGACGACATCCCGCGCGCGGAGGCCAATCGGGACATCCTGAAGACCTTCTATTCCGTGCTCAAGGACGCCGATCCCTACGTTGAGTTAGTCTTCATCACGGGCGTGTCGGCCTTCTCGAAAGTGTCGCTGTTTTCTGATCTCAATAACCTCCAGAACCTTACGCTCCATCCACTCGCGTACACGTTGGTCGGCATCACGCAGACCGAACTCGAGCGCGATTTCGGTCCGCAGCTCGACGCGACGGATTTCACGCGCGAGCAAGTGAAACACTGGTACAACGGCTACGCCTGGGGCGCGCACGAGACGGTGTATAACCCGTGGTCCATTCTGCAATTCCTGCAGTCCGGCCAGCTCGACAACTACTGGTCGGACTCCGGGACACCGACCTTCGTGACGCAGTTGCTGGCCAAGGATGCGGAGTTCCACATTGCCCCGGTGACGGCGCGCCAGACCGACTTGACGAGCTTCAACCTCGCCAATCTCAACCCAGTGGCGATCCTTTTTCAGGGGGGCTACCTAACGGTAAAACAGGAATTACACGACCCGAAACGCTACGTGCTCGACTACCCGAACGAGGAGGTGCGCCAGACCTTCCTCGAGGCGCTGCTCGGGGATTACGGCTTCGGGAAGCCGGGGTCGGCGACGATTCGCGTCAATCGCCTGTACGAGGCTTTCTGTGGTCGCGACCTCGATGCCGTGATCGACATCATCGACGCGAGCCTCGCGGGCGTACCAAACGAACTGTGGGCGAAGAAATCGGAGGCCATGATCCACGCGATCGTGCACACGACTTTCACGGTGCTGGGGATTTATACGCGCTCGAAGGTGAGCACGTCGCGCGGGCGGGCGGACATCGTGGTGGAGGTGCCGAAGTACGTGTATGTTATCGAATTGAAGATTGGCGGCACGGTGGCGGAGGCTTTGGCGCAGATTGAGGCGAGAGGCTACGCTACGCCGTACGTCGATGACGCGCGGGAGGTGGTGCGGATCGGGATGGTGTTCGATGTCGTGAGGCGAAAGGTCAGCGATTGGGCGGAGGACTGAGCTGTAGCTGCAAGGTCTGCCAGGTTAAGCGTTAGCTCTCTAGTAGTTCCTCGCTCAAACAGGGTTTGCCGAAAGCGAATAATCGCCCGGCGAAAGCCCCCTCACCACACACCTCCCGAAAATCTTCTCGATCACATCGCAACGCACCTCGCGCCCGTTAAAAACCAGGAAGCCACGACGCACACTCTCGCTGGGCCAATTCTCTCCCTGTACGAACTTCAGCGACATCCGCACCGACTGCGCGATGATCTGCGCTTCGTGCTCGCCGCTGGCCGCGACGCCTTTGATGCGATAGACTTGGTGGTGGTGGAGCTGGACAAAGCGCAACATCTCGCGGTAGAGAAGCTCCAAATGAAAGGCTTCGTCGAAGTATAAGGTGAAGGTGGAGATGCTGCCGTGGCGCAATTCGCTGGTCTTTGGGGGAAGATGGCTGGGAGACGGCGATGGTGCCGGTCTGGGCAGCGCTACGCCAGTAGCTTTTAATAAGTCGCTTATCGCAAAAACCCCTCGCTCGTAGCGTGCGATCTCGGTGGCGGGCGTGATGCCGGCCAGGAGTATTTCGAGCGCAGGCCAGTAGGCAGACGGAACCGTGTCGAGCTTGTTGATCAGCACCAGGTCGGCGGCCACCAACTGTCTGCGGGCCTCGTCGGTGTCCGTGAGCCAGTCCTCGATCAGTCCGGCGTCCACGACGCACACGACGCGCAACAGCTCGAAGACGCGCTCCACGGCCGGATTGGTGAGAAAAGTGCTCACGATCGAGCCCGGATCGGCGACGCCGGTAGTCTCGATGACGAGCAGGTCGAAGTCCTCGCGCTGGAGGCAAACGTCCTCGAGCAACGAAAGAAACTCATCGTGCAGCGAGCAGCAGAGACAGCCGGCCGTGAGCCCGATCACCTCGCGGGCGCGCTCGCTGATGAGGCCGGCGTCCACGTTGACTTTCCCGACCTCGTTCTCGATGACGAGCACGCGCTGAGGAAAGACTTTAACGATCAGCTGGTTAAGCAAAGTCGTCTTGCCCGCCCCGAGAAAGCCGGTGAAATCCAGGACGGGGACTCTGGGGGCGGGGGATATTTCCATTGTCGGTACTTGCGCTTCTCGCTACTGCACAGATGTAAGCTCAAGCCCGTGCGCGACAGCCCATGCCGACCAACTCCTGATTCAAGACGGCCGCTGCCCCAAAACCAGCCGTGGCGGCTACCTGCACCGCCTGCATCACGGTGGTCATGTCGCCGCACGCAAACACCCCCGGTACGCTGGTGTGGTACAGTTCGTCCACCTGCACGTGCCCGCTCTCGGTACGCGCGAGCCCGAGTGCATCCGGGAGGGGCCCTCGCGGTCGCTGGGGGGGCTGGAGGTAGACGGCGGTGGCAATCCGCAAATTGCCGTCTGTAAAGCGAATTGCCTTCACGTCGCGACCGTCGAGCCAGAGGGCGACGACGCGCCGCTCGTCTACTTCGATGCCCCGTTCGGATAGACGCGTCCGTTCGGGTTCGCCAATCTCCCCGCCATTGGTACAGACCGTCACGCGGTCGGTCAGCCCAGGAGGAGACCCGCGAGGTGGACGGCGCGCTCGCCCGCGGCCAGTACGACGGTCGGTTGCAGACGCAGCTCATACCCGTGACAATATGGGCAGTGAACCACGCTGTGTCCCCAGGCCTCGGCCACGCCCGGGATGTCTGGCAGGAGGTCTTCCACCCCGGTGGCGAGCAACAGGCGACGCGCGCTGAGCTCGCTGCCGTCCGCGAGCTGGAGGCGCGCGCCTTTGGGATCGCTGGTGGCGTTCAGGGCTTCCAAATGGAGGAAGCGAGCTCCGTAGGCCTCGGCCTGTTGGCGCCCGATTTCTCGCAAGACGTTTGGCGAAGTGCCGTCCCGCGTGAAGACGTTGTAGCTGGCCGCGGCGGGTGCGTTACGGCCGGGACCGCCGTCGAGCACGAGTACCTCCCGGCCCGCGCGGGCGAGCACTTGCGCGGCAGACAGCCCAGCCGGACCAGCGCCGGCGATGATCACGTCGATCATGGGCTTGATTTTTCTGTGGACGAAAATTGAAATTCGTGACGTGACTCACTCGGTGACCATTGTAGTCCGCCGCCGCGCCGCCACCAGGTGCCCGGCCGACAGGACTAGCGAGCCGCCGATCACGAGCCAGCCACCGCCCTCGACCTCCAGGGCCTCCAGCGCGATGCCAGTGACGACCAGCCCGCAGGCCGCCCACATCCCCCAGTGCAACTTGCGGTCGCCCGGCGGCGGATACACTGCCACGACGACGACGCTGATCGCTACGAAGACGACGTTAACCCACGCCGCCTCCTCGTGTGCCACGACGGCCCCGATGAAGCCGAGCGTCAACAGCGCCCCTGGCCACACCGCGCAGTGGATTGCGCAGGCTACCGCCGCCAGGCTCGCCAACGAGTGCGGGCGGGAAGGATTCAAAGATCTAAAAACAGACATCGGAAAATTTTAGGAACGGTGTGACACCTCGTGGATCATGCTTAGCGCAGTGCAACTCTGGTGGGAAAAGGGTGCCTACACTGGACAATCATCGTCGCGCGGCATCAGGGTAATTTCCTGCGCCAGGTCTTCTTTCGTGAGCAGGCAGGGCTCCAGTCCGGCACGTATGACGGCCTCGTCCATGTCCTGCCCGATGATGACTATTTCGGTGCGGCTTGGGCCACCTTCACGAGCTATGGCATCAGCGTCGATGTTGACCCCCGACACGTCGTTGACGACCACGGCCACGCCCAGGCCCTCGCGGTTGTGGAGGAGGTGGTTGAGCAAGGCGACTTCCCGGCCCCGAGGAAGCCGGAGAGGACGGTGGTGGGGAGGAGGATTTGGGGGGGCATGGTGGGTGCTTTATTTGATCGCAGAGTACGAGGAGAGACGTAGAGAGCACAGTGGTGGGTGAGAAGAGTCATTGGTTTGCAGGGCAAGTTCTCAGCTTGCGCCAGAATACGTGCGCACATCCCCATGCACACCAGCACCGCCAACAGCAGAAGTCCGCGTCCCAGCAAGCGGTAAAGCAGAAACGAACAGGGAAGCAGGAATTCGGACACCATTCGACGACAGGAAGCTATTTTGCAACCCTGTTGCAAATCCTGCAAGAGAATACGGCGAGTCTTTTACTTTTGCAACTTTGTTGCATATAATCCTTCTTCCTAGACATCGCCTCTCCATACCCCGCCATGCTCCAGAGACACGCCCTCTCCAAGTCCTACGGCCCCACGTGAAGCCGCAGCCGAAATGTGTGGCGCGAGGGTAGACGCGATCGTCGCTTCTACCTCGCGAACTCCATTTTGGCCGTCCCCACGGCCCTCGCCGTACTCGTCGGGGTGCCTCGCAGACTCCTTTAGCCGAGGCCCGCGGACAGGTATACTCCTATCTACAAACGATCTAGCTGTGCTTAGCCGGGTCGACCGGAGACACCTTACTCATCCGCAAAATCTTCAACGCCCCGCGGCAGACTACCACGAAGACGATCCCACCAATAATTAGGTCCGGCCAGCGGCTCTCCGTAGCGTAGACCAGGACACCCGCCGTGATGACACCGAGGTTGATGACGATGTCGTTAGCGGTAAAGACGTAGCTGGCCCGCAGGTGCGCGTCCGGCGAGCGCAGGCGGTGGAGTAAGAGCAAACAGATGGCATTAGCCAAAAGTGCCGTGGCACTCACGCCGATCATGAGCGCAAAGTCCGGTGCTTCTGGATCTGTAGCGAGGGTGCGTCTGGTCACTTCGACGAGCCCGAAAGCCGCAAGGCTGAGTTCTAGGTAGCCGCTAAAGCGCGCCACGCCGAGCTTACGTGCGGCGGTCCTCCCGATCGCCCACAGGCTGAGTCCGTAAACGGCAGCGTCGGCCAACATGTCAAGTGCGTCGGCGATTAGGCCGAGGGAATCAGCCAGTAATCCGGCCACCGACTCACCTACAAAAAATACGGCGTTGATTAAAAGCACCAAGATTAGCACGCGCTTGACGTGATCATCAGCCGGCGCCAGGGGGGTGGGCGGTATCTCTCTCTCGGGGAGAGACTGGTGCTGATTCGGTCGCTCGGTGACTCGACTCATGCGTTACTTCGCCTAAAGTAGTCAAAACCTTCATAAGCCAGCTGTCGCAGCGCACTGGCGACCCTAGCCAGAGTCGAGCCCCCGTTCGCGATCGCCCTCGGCCCGGGGCTCGTTATCTTCTGTATCGTCAACGGAGTAAGTATCGCGATGATCCCCATGCCTTTAAGCAGACGGTGCTTTACGAACCGGCGAACCCTTGGCGCAGCACGCCGGCGCTCGGTTTTGGCTCAGGCCCTTACCCTGAAATCTTATAGACCCTCGAGCGAGACGTTCGGCGTCAGGCGATCCAAGGACACTTCCACCCGCCGCATGTCCTCCAACTCGATCGTCGACAGCAGCGACAGCGCATCTTCGTTGAAATTGCCCGCCAGCAACTTGATCGACCGCGGCTCATTGCCCGGCGTCTGGTAGTTGCGGTAGTCGCGCACCGTGACGCCACCCACGCTTCGCACGTTGAATCGCTCCCGCAGGCGCGGCGCCTTGCCGTCGGCGTGCGAGTACGACATGTAGGCGAGTTCGTGGGTGTCGGGGGCGAACCAGTACAAGTACTCATCCTGGTGCATGTCGTGTCCTTCGTGCCCCGGCGCGGCCGCAAAACTTACCTCCACTTGGTCCAGCGCCCGTCCCTTAATCGTGTCGCGACCGAGGTAGCGCGCCTCGACGCCGGGGTCGAGCAGCGCCCACGGCAGGAAGGCGAAGTAGATGACCGAATTGACGGACGCGCTGTACGCCGCGGCCTTCCTCTCTTCCAGCGCTACCTCGACGCCATTGGCGAAGCGGACCAGGCCGTCGTTGTGGAGCACATCCCGCATCGTGTCGAGCGTAGTGGTGTCGATCCACCAACGCTCGTAGACGAAGGCGCCGCCGGTCCGCTGGTAGCGGTACATGCGGTCGCGGAAGCGGAATTCGTACGCGGCTTCCGCCAAAACCTGAAGGCTATCCTTCAGTACCGATTCCCGGATGATGCGTTTGGCGGCTGCCTGATCGGGGGCGAGTCCGGCGGTGTCGAGCGGGGGCAACTCGGTAGCGGCGCGTTCGGTGGGCACGTCCGACTCCGGTGACCCGCACGCAGCGAGACCACAGAGGGCTAGTAGGAACGCGCCGTATGTCGCGCGAGCGTAGGGGGGGAAGCTAGACATAAGAGTTGTTGAGACGCGGAGGTTTGAGGTGAATATATACTCGATACAAAGGGCCTAATCGTCGCCCGATTTATTGGTGAGCGATATGAAAGACGAAATCGCGAAGACCGGGGTCGCGTACCCGAGTATCATCTGCCCCCATACCAGGACTTTGGCCGGGAAACCTACTGGTACGATCTCCTCAAAACCCGTAGCGTTGAAGGTGACTGTACTGAAGTACCAACCATCTATTAAGCTCCACCAGCGACTGGCCGTCGTGAAGTTCTTGAGCGCGCCCGCGTCCGCGGCCGCGAGCAATGCATACTCCACACCGTAGACGAACATAAAGTAGACCAACATCGCGCCGAGTAGCACCAGGCAGTGCAGCATCGACGAACCTTCGTGGTTCAGGTGGCGGTGGACCCGCTTGAAAGTGCTCCAGAGGAATCGAATCAGCTGTAGGGTTCCGAGCGCCGCGATGACGCTCGCGGCGTGGCTCGGCCAAACCTCGATCGTGAACAACGCGACCGTGCCGACCGCGACCAGTACGCCGAGGTCGATCAAGTTGTGTTTCCGAATTTCAGGCACGGTCGTCGCGATTGTTTCGCTACCCAGATAACTCCGACGAAGTCCAAACCTAGCTGGCGATAGCTGGCAAATCTATCGAACGCCTCGGTGAACGATGCGCGGGAGTTGCGGAAATCCTTACCTATCCAGTATTAATCCTTGCCCCTCGACAGGTTTGCACCTAAGTGGCCACGATCCTATTCAAATAGCTAAACGTTAGCGGCACGGGGGTAAGCTTTCCCGCGCACACGTGCGATGACGACGCGGTCGCCGGCCGTAGTTTCGGCTTCCCATGATGACCCACCACTACGCCATCGGCGGCATGACCTGCCAGGGTTGCCGCAAGCACGTCGAACAGACCCTCGCCGCCGTCCCAGGCGTGGACCGAGTAAGCGTTGACCTCGACCAACGCGAGGCGACGATCAGTATGACCAGCCACGTCCCGCTCGAACACCTACAAAGCGCCCTGCAGAGCGACGGTGGCAATTATAGCATCTCGCTGCCGGACCACCGCAAGCCCGATAGTCGCCACGAGACCGAGGTCAGGGACGCCGCAATCGGAAAGTCCCACGGCAATGCTGTCATCGCGGTCGAGTCTCCCACTCTCACCAAAACCGCTTCCGCCATAACCGCTCCCGCCGCAGGCTCCGGGACCTTCTACTGCCCGATGCACTGCGAGGGCGCCAAGACCTACCCCCAGCCCGGCAGCTGCCCAGTCTGCGGCATGGATCTCGTCGAGGAGCGCAACCTCGCCACCGCCCTCGCCGCCGCCGGCGCGGACGAGTGGACCTGCCCCATGCACCCGGAGATCATCCGCGCCGAGGCAGGGTCTTGCCCTATTTGCGGTATGGACCTCGTCCCCGTCGAACCCAACGCCTCCGCCGAGGACGAAGGCTACCGCGTGCTCCTGCGCAAACTCTGGATCGCCACCGCCTTCACGATCCCGATCTTCCTCATCGCCATGAGCGAAATGATCTCGGGCAACCCACTGTACGATTGGGCCGACCAGCGCGTGTGGAATTGGATCCAGTTTGCACTCTCTCTGCCGGTCGTCTTCTACGCTACATGGATGTTCTTCGAGCGCGCCTGGCGCAGTATCAGGACCTGGAATCTCAACATGTTTACCCTCATTGGCATCGGTGCTGGCGTGGCGTGGCTGTTTAGTGTCTTCGGACTATTGTTCCCGGATTTCTTCCCGGCCCAGTTTAAGACGGAGTCGGGCGCCGTACACGTCTACTTCGAGGCCGCCACGGTCATCCTCACGCTCGTGCTGCTCGGCCAGGTCCTCGAGGCCCGCGCCCACTCCCGCACCAACTCCGCCGTTAAGGAACTCCTTAAACTAGCGCCCAACAAGGCCACGAAGCTCGTCGACGGGCAAGAGGTCGAGGTCTCGATCGACCAAATCGCCCTCGGCGACATCCTCAAGGTCAAGCCCGGTGATAAGATCCCGGTCGACGGCTCTATCGCCGAGGGCGCCACCACCGTGGACGAATCCATGATCACCGGCGAGCCGATCCCCGTCAACAAAGCCGTCGGCGACGAGGTGAGCAGCGGCACCATCAACGGCAATCAATCCTTCTTGATGACGGCTGAGAAGGTCGGTGCCGACACGCTATTGGCGCAGATCATTCACATGGTCAACGACGCGAGCCGCAGTCGCGCCCCGATCCAGAAGCTCGCCGACACGGTGGCGGGCTACTTCGTCCCCATCGTCGTCCTCATTGCCGCGGTCACCTTCGTGGTCTGGGCGGCATGGGGACCGGAGCCGGCCTACGTTTTCGCACTCGTCAACGCCATCGCCGTCCTCATCATCGCCTGTCCCTGCGCCCTCGGGCTTGCCACGCCGATGTCGGTCATGGTCGGCGTCGGCAAGGGCGCCCAGAACGGCGTCCTCATTAAGAATGCCGAGGCGCTGGAGAAGATGAATGAGGTCGACGTCCTGATCGTCGACAAGACCGGCACCCTTACGGAGGGCAAGCCGACCGTAGAGCGCGTGGTTAGCCTTTCGGCAAAACACACCGAGGGTGATGTACTCGCCAACATCTACGCCCTCAACAGCAACAGCGAACACCCGCTGGCCGAGGCCACTGTCGCCTACGCGCGCGATCGGGGAGCGGTGTCCCGCAAAACCCAAAACTTCAGCGCCGTCACCGGTAAGGGTGTCACTGGCGAAGTAGACGGCCGCGTCCTAGCCCTTGGGAACCCGGCCATGATGCAGGAGGCGAAAGCCTCGATTTCCCCAGAAGCCGAGGCCTCCGCCAAGGCCTACCAGCGCCAGGGCAAAACCGTGAGCTTCCTCGCCGTCGATGGGGAGGTGAGCGGCTACATCGTGATCGGCGATAAGATCAAGGCCACCAGCGCCAAGGCCATCCGTGAACTCCAGGCCGCCGGAATTGCGGTCGTCATGCTCACCGGTGACAACCGCGACACCGCCGCGGCCGTCGCCGCAGAGCTCGGCCTCGCCGACTTCGAGGCGAGCATGCTGCCGGGTGACAAGCTCAAGAAGGTCGAGGCTCTCCAGCAGGCCGGCAAAATCGTCGCCATGGCCGGCGACGGCATCAACGACGCCCCGGCCCTCGCCAAGGCCGACGTTGGCATCGCCATGGGCACCGGTACCGACGTCGCCATCGAAAGCGCCGCCATCACCCTCGTCAAGGGCGACCTCAACGGCATCGTCAAGGCGCGCAACCTCAGCCACGCTGTCATGCGCAACATTAAGCAGAACCTATTCTTCGCCCTCGGCTACAATATTCTTGGCATCCCGATCGCCGCCGGAGTCCTCTACCCGGTCTTCGGCCTGCTGCTCTCGCCCATGATCGCCGCGCTCGCTATGAGCTTTAGCTCTGTGTCGGTAATTGCGAATGCATTAAGACTACGCACGGTGAAGGTGTAAACAAGCTAAGACCCAATACCGCTCTGGCACAGCGGATCAACCCTAGGGTGAATCGATCCAGCGAAGGCTGCGTAGCTGGCGAAACCGCTCAAGCCTGCGCTACGGAGCGGGCGTGAACGAGTATCGGCACCCCTTGAATCAAGGCCGCCAGGCCGAAAGCTATGGGCTCCATGGTTTCATAATCGAAAAACATCATCAGAGCAGCTACCGCATTCAATACCGCTGCGGTGGCGTAGGTAGCGCTCTTAATCTTGTGCTCGACGAGAGCCGTGTGCGTGAAGCCCACTGCGGCTACTACAAACCAGAGCGTGCGATAGGCGAAGTGCTCGAACTCATGGTCGCCCGACGCGAGCGCCGCTACGGTAACCAGCATTCCCAATATCACGAGCAAACCCCACCCAGCTCCGAGGGCGTCTTGCTGCCGAACCTCAGGCGAAACCTCCTTCTTCGGCCAGATCATGACCTCCATGACGAGGGGCGGAAGCATCAGTAGGCCCCACATCCAGGTGATCGAGGCATGTCCCCCCATATCTAGACTCTGTGCGAGCTGAGACAACACATAAGCAAGCGTAACGGTGACACCCCAAGTGTAGAGGCGTGTGGAGGGGGAGAATGTGCGTGTCATACCGTCGGCTCTAGTCTCACGCGTAGCGTGGTCTCGCTTTCACGGGTTCGGCAATCGGCGCAAATCCCGAACGTTACTACCGAGATGGTAAGTTTTGAGCAGATTCGGGAAAGCAGAGGGGCCATTTTATTCGCTCGATGGCTAGCATTATGAACGCGATGAGTGCAAGCTTGCGAAATAATCGAGACCCTATGATCACGAAATAGCCATGAAAGACTGCTGCAAGCCCGTCACCCCAAAAACTGCTTTCACACGCGTCACCGATAAGCTCGTACTGGTGCTGCTCGGCTTGCTTTTGTTAGCGGCTATTGTAAGCGTAGCCGCCGACCGTCCGGATACTGGTGCTGATGAGCTCCATGACCCCGTTACAAACGGGAAATAGCTTCCGTTTCCGCAAGGACATGTAGATACCCCCGAGGAGGCACCCCGCTAAAGCTTCTGGTGCCAACTCCGCAGTAAGTAGTACAGACGCCCCATCCTGTGCTGTGTGTGTCCGCTAAAACTGATTTAGTATTTCAGGGGACCTCAGCCCGGGCGCAAGCGCCCTCGCAGCCGAAGTCCCGAGGGCGCGAGTTAGATTCAGTACGACGACCCCATAACCGGTGACGCTTCAAAGCCGGTGTACCCATGCGGCCATCGCGCGCACTAAAGTCGCCAGCGCTTCAGGACGCCGGCCGCATGCGCGTCGCTCGGTGGTGTAGTAAGCTGGGTATCCAATTTACTACCGATTGCGCTAGCGATGGAGTTAAAGTTCCTCGGTCACCTTCCCGCACTTCAGCATTGCGTCGCCGTAGTACGGATTGCGCACCTCGCGCTCGTTGCTCACCCAGTCGGCGCCGGCATTGTCGAAGATCATCGGGCAGTGTTGCACGAAGAGGTCCTGCCCGCCATCGCCGAGCTGCTTTATCGCTGCCACCATCGGTGGCGTCAGCTTGCTGAAAGCCACGCGCGCGTCCTCGATCGAGCCCGCGTCCACTACGGCCTGTGCGGCCGAACGGACGTCGGGGGTCGCCGCCATCCAGGTGTCGTGCGTCTCGCCCATGGCGCCCATGTCTGCTTGGCCGATCGCCATCGCGAGCGCGGCCGCGGACTGCTTGGCCGCCTCATAGTCGCTTGTGACCAACGCGTCCTTGAGTTCGAGGTAGGACGCCGTGGCTGCGTTCCAGGGTTGGGTGACGGCGTCGGGTAGGGCGGTTTCAGCGGCTGCTGTCACGTCGGTACCTGCTGTTTCGACGTCATTGGCCGTCGAGGCATCACTGCCGCAATTCGCAAGCGCAAAAACGGAGAGGATGGTGAAAAGGAAAGGCTTCATAAGAGATCGATTGTTGAGTTGTTAAGGATTGAATTGATGAATGGCCATTCAACCGGCTCCCGCCGGTGGGGCGTGTGTCGGGATTAGTTGTGCGCACTGGCCGAGCCTGTCGAACACCGCCCTGCTGTGCGCGCTGTACGTGTTCCACTATGGACTTGTGCGTTAAAAATCATGGCGCAAGTGTTTCCGCCACACTCCCGCAAGTCAGCATGACATCGCCAAAGTAAGGGTTCTTGATCCCCTCCTGCGCGCTCACCCAATCCGCCCCCTTCCCGTCGAAAGCCATGGGACAGTGGTCGACGTACAGCACCGGGCCATCCGTACCGAACACTTTCAAGGTATTGATCAGCGCCTGCGACAAAAAGCCGAACTGCTCCCGCTGGTCCGCCAGCTCGGTTGCTTTCCTCAAGTCCGCAGTGTGTGTAGTCAGGGCCCCGAGTTGCTGCATCCAGTACAGGTGCGCGTCGCCTTTCAACAGCCCCATATCTACCTTCTGAAGGCTTTCGCCAAAACCCACCACGGCGCGCGTTACGACGTCCGGTTTGCCGGCCACGAGGCCATCTTTGATGGCGAGGTAGGTTTTGGCGACAGCCGCCAACTGTGTCTTGAAAGCCGCCGGCGTCTCAGCGCGGTAGTCCGGCAGCACAATCTCGGACACGCCACCGGCCACGACCCCGGTTTGATTCGCGCCCTCTATGCGGACGTTGCGATTCATCATGGAGAACTGGTTGTTGAGTTGCGCGGCCGCATCCACGCTGAAGGCCCCGTTGGTCACGACGCGCTCCCCGAGCTGCAGGCCGGCCATTACTGCATAGGTCTCGCCCGCGCGCGCGCCTAGGGTCACCTCGCGGAACTCGTAGCTCGGTACCTCCGCCTCCGGCACCTCGACGTACACCACCGAGCGTCGACCGGTCCACAGCACCGCCGTCGCGGGCACGTACACGGTTTTGCCGGAAGGCGAGCCACCCTTCGCCACCGTCGCCGCCGCCCGCGCCTGAAGTTCCGCGCGCACGAACATCTCTGGCTTGAGGCGCCCGCCGGCGTTGCTCACCTCCGCACGGATAGTCGCGGTGCGCGTCTGCGGGTCGATGAGCGGGTCGATGAACGACACCCGGGCCGTGAAGGTCTCCCCCGGGATGGCCGGGGTCGTAAAGCTGATCCGGTCGCCGATGCGGATGTTGGCCAGGTCGCCCTCGTAGGCGTCGAGCAGCAGCCAGAGCTTATCTAGTCGCGTGATCATCATCAGCGGCTCGCCGGCCATGACGTAGTCACCGAGTTGGACGCGCTGGTCGATGACCACGCCCGATTGGTCAGCCTTGACGGTAAAATTGGTTTGCGGCTCACCACTCGCCTCGATCCGCGCAATCTCGGCCGCGGATATCTTGAGGTTGCGGAGTTTCTGCCGCGTAGCCTCGACGAGAGCCGGATTTAATTCCCGAAATTTTAGCGCCTCGATCAGCTCGCGCTGCGCGGTGACGAGCTCGGGGCTGTAAATAGTAGCCAAAGCCTGACCCTGGCGCACGCGCTCACCCTCGAAATTCACGAATAGGCGCTCGAGCCGTCCGGCGACGTGCGCCGACTGCACGGCCGCGAGACGCTCGTCGGTAGAGAGGCGACCACTCAGCGTAAGCGCGGGCGTCGCCATGGCACTTGCCTCATCGACGGCGGCGAGCGTCGCGCGCACAGGGCTCGTCTGGACGCGCGCCATCGCCACCGCCGCCGCCGACATCGTGAGGATCGTCGGGTCGGCGTTGAGATTCTGCGCCATCGGGATCAGGTCCATCCCGCAGATCGGGCATTGACCTGGCTCGTCGCGCTGGATCTGCGGGTGCATCGAGCAGGTCCAAATTTGGGCGTCCACCATGCCGACGTCTACGCTTTCGTGGTCGTGAGAGTCCGCCATCGCGGACATGTCGTGCCCTCCGCCGAACAGCGCCGCCCCGAGCCAGAAGGTCAGGCCGAGCAAGCCGAGACCCAGCGCTATCCAGGCCAAGGGCCGGTACCTTTCATTTACAATGATTTTGCTCATAGGGCGAGGATTCTGGCCAGCTCAGCGCGGGCGATGAGAAGTTGCGTGCCCGCTTCGACGGCTTCGAGGCGGTAGCCGTACACCTGGAGTTGCAGCCGCAGCAGCTCGTCGAAGCTGCGCCGGCCGACCGAGTACTCCGTGGTCGCGACGTCGATTGCCGGGACGAGCAGCGCGAGCTGTCGCGCAAGGTAGTCCAGCCGGATACGGGCCTTGACGGCGTTGGTCTGCGCGGTGCGCGCCTCCGACACCAGCCGTGCACGGGCTCCGGCGAGCCGGCTTTCGATGGCCTGAATGCGGAAGGTTTCTTCGTCGATCTTAGCGGTGTACTGACGGCGGTTAAGTGGGATGCGGATCGTGGCCCGCGGGATAATCGCGTCGCGGCCGTTGCCCATCAGGTCGGGCACGTCGCGGCGACCGGTCGCGATGTAGTCGACGCCGAAGCCGAAGTCCGGTCGGGCGTCGAGGGCGGAGACCTCCAGCGCGCGGCGGTTGATCTCAGTCGTCCGAGCGTACACCTGGAGCGAGGGCTGGCGCTCGTCGAGCCCTTCCAGTAAGGAATCGAGTTGCAGTAGCTCGAGGGCACCTTCGGCCGCGGCGTTTGGGTCGAGCAAGGCGGCAGCCGACCCAGCGTCAATGACGGCGCTCAACGAGTCCGCCGCCATGTCGATATCAGGTGTGCGCAACAGCAATTCATTGAGCCGCGCCACGGCGGCAATACGCTCGGCCCGCAGGAGATCACGCCGCTGCTCCACCTCCGCGATGGCGAGTTGTGCCCGGTAGACGTCCACCGTAGATCCTACCGTCGCCTGCACGCGGCTGCGGGCGAAGGCCTCGATGCTCTCCAGCAGGCGAACGTTCTGCGCGAGAATCGCCACCGCGGCATCGAGGCGACTCACCTCGTAATACCGAATAGCGAGCGCGTAGCGGAGTCGCAGCTCGGAGGCGGCCCGCTCCAGTTCGATAGGTGCGGCGCGGGCGTCGGCCAGGGCGCGGCGGGCGGCGAGCACCCCCGGCCAGGGCAGCATCTGCGTGGCGCTAAATCGAATGAGCTGCGGCCCGACCCGCGTCTCGACCGGGCTCGCGAAGACGCCCAAGCCGAGTTCCAGTTCGGGCAATACGTCGTTCTGATCGCCGAGCCGACCCGCCGCTCGAAAGTCGAGCGTCAAGGCCTGCAGGTCTGGGTTGCGCGCGTAGAGGGTGTCGGTGAGGTCGCGCAAGGTTTGGGCCTGTGCGCCGTTCGGCAAAACCGTCAACGCCGCCGTTGTCCCGAGGCTAGCGAGGACCATGAGGATTGTTTTGGCGGAAGCCCTACCCTTACCGAAAGCCGATTCAAACCCGAGGAAGCCACTCCACTTGCCGTTGCGCCACCGCCAGCGCGTCTCACGCCAAAGTGCCCAAAGGACAGGCACCGTAAACATCGTCAACACCTGCAACGCCATGCCTCCAAAGCTCGGGATCGCCATCGGCAGCATGATGTCGCTGCCGCGTCCCGTACTCGTGAGTACGGGGAGCAGGGCTAGGATCGTGGTGGCCGTCGTCATCATCGCCGGACGGACGCGCCGCTGACCACCCTCGACCACGGCGTCGCGGATATCCTGAATGGAGTCGGGCTCGTTTTGGCGAAAGCTCTCCCGCAGGTAGGTCGCCACCAACACCCCGTCATCGGTCGCGATCCCGAACAGCGCCAGGAAGCCTACCCACACCGCGACGCTCAGGTTGATGGTGTGGACCTGGAACAAGTCACGCCAGTTGGTACCGAACAGGTCGAAATTCAGGAACCAGTCCGTCGAATACGCGCCGATCATGAGGAAGCCCCCGGAGAAAGCCACGGCCACCCCGGAGAAGACCATGAGCGTCACGATCACCGACTTGAACTGGAGGTACAAGATCAGAAAGATGAGCGCCAGCGCAATAGGGACCACGATGGCGAGGCGCGCCGAAGCCCGGACCTGCTGCTCGTAGTTGCCCGCGAACCGGTAGCTCAGGCCGGCGGGTACCCGCAAGTCACCACTCGCGATTTGCTGGTTGAGGTAGGCCTGCGCCGCCTGAACCACCTCGACCTCCGCGGTGCCCTCGATACGGTCGAAGAGCACGTAGCCCACGAGGAAGCCATCCTCACTCTTGATGGACTGCGGACCTGAGGTGTAGTCGATCGTGACGAGCTGGCCAAGAGGCACCGTCCTGCCCATGCCCATCGCACCCGGCAGTGGGATCAGGATGCGCTCGATGGAGCTCGGGTCGTCGCGCAGCTCGCGCGGGTAGCGTAGGCGCACGGCGTAGCGCTCGCGGCCCTCGACGGTGGTCGTGACGGCCATCCCGCCGACCGCCATCTGAAGGTAGCGCTGCACGTCGACGATGCTGAGGCCGTAGCGCGCAATGGCGGCGCGGTCGATTTCGATGTTGAGGTAGGGCTTGCCGACGATGCGGTCGGCGAATACGGCCGCGTCCTTGACGCCGCTCACCTCTTTAAGTGCAGTCTCTATGCGGAGCCCGAAGGCTTCGATGGTGTCGAGATTCGTGCCGTAGACCTTGACGCCCATCGGCGCCCGCATGCCGGTTTGTAGCATCACGAGCCGCGTCTCGATGGGCTGGAGCTTCGGGGCGGAGGTCACGCCCGGCACCTGCGCCACGGCGATGATCTCGTCCCAGATATCATCCGGGCTCTGGATGTGGTCGCGCCACTGCCGGAAATAGCGGCCGTCCGGGTCCCGAATCAGTTCGCCGTCATCGTCGCGGGTGTAGGCCTCGGCGTCCTCGTCGTAGGCGAAGCGCACGCGACGACCGTCCACATCAGTGCGGTACTCGGACTTGTAGCTGATCAAGTTCTCGTACATCGACAGCGGCGCCGGGTCGAGCGGTGTATTGGCGCGACCGGCTTTGCCCACCACCACATCGACCTCCGGAATCGAGTTCACCGCCATGTCGAGCATCCGGAGGTTGGCCATGTTTTCCTGAACGCCCGCGTGAGGCATCGCCGTCGGCATCAGCAGGAAGCTGCCCTCGCCGAGGGCCGGCATGAATTCCTCACCGACGCGCTGGAAGGCGACCACGCCCGCCCACACGATGGCGGTCACGAGCAATATAAACGCGAGCTTGAAGCGCAACAAGAATCGCAAGATGTCTGCGTACACGTAGATGATCCCCCAAAAGGCGGCGATCAAACCGCCAACCGCGAGTGCGACGAAGAGGAAGTTTTTGAAGGTGCTCGCGCCGACGCCGAGCGGCATCCACTGGCCGGCCAGGAGGTAAATGAGTACTAGCCCGAGCCCGATGGAAAGGGCGAGTCGCCAGATTGGGGTAGCGGGCTCGGTGCGCGTCGAGGCGTTCGGATTTGGGGTAGCGGCTAGACCAGCGGCTTCGGGATTGGCCGGAACGCTTCCGTCAGTGCTAGGTCCGGCTTTCGTACCGTTGCCAGATCGACCTATCCGCAATCCGAAGATCACCCGCGCCAGCGCCGGTAGCAGCGCAATCGCCACTATGATCGCGGCTACCAGCGCAAAGGTCTTCGTGAAGGCGAGCGGGCGAAACAGTTTGCCCTCCGCGGCCTCCATCGTAAAGACCGGCAAGAAGCTCACGATCGTGGTCGCCACGGCCGTGATTACCGCGCCGCCGACCTCGACGCTCGCCGCATGAATCGCGTCGGTAAGCGACTCGCCCGGGCGCGCTTCGCGCACGCGGACCACGATGCTCTCGACCAACACGATGCTCATGTCGACCATCGTTCCGATTGCGATCGCGATACCGGAGAGCGCCACGACGTTGGCATCCACGCCGAGGTAACGCATCGCCACGAAGCACATCAGCACCGCCACCGGCAGGGTGCTGGCCACCAGGAGCGAGGAGCGAAGGTTGAGCAACATCAGGATGACGACGATGGCCGTCACGAGAATCTCGAGCGTGAGCGCCTCCTCGAGCGTACCGATGGTTTCGTGGATGAGGCCCGAGCGGTCGTAGTACGGCACGACCGTCACCTGCGAGACGCGACCGTCGGGCAGCGTCACGGTGGGCAAGCCCGGCGCGAGCAGCGCGATTCGCTCCTTAACCTCGTTGATGACGGCGAGCGGGTTGGCACCAAAACGCGCGATCACCACGCCGCCGACGGCTTCGGCGCCCTCCTTGTCGAGCAGGCCGCGCCGGGGCGCCGGACCGATATTGACGCGGGCTACGTCCGAGAGCCGCACGGGGACGTTGCCGGACTCACGGACGACGGCCTGCGCCAGATCCTCAGTGTTCTTGATGTAGCCGAGCCCGCGTACGAAATACTCGGCCAAGTTGACCTCGAGCGTCGAGGCACCCACGTCGAGATTGGAGTTCTGGACGGCGCGCATCACCTGGTCGAGCGTGACGCCGTAGACGCGCATGGCCTCCGGGTCGACGTCCACTTGGTACTCCTTGAGGTAACCCCCGACGGTCGCTACGTCCGCAACACCGTCGGCGGCGCTCAGGGCGTAGCGCACGTTGAAGTCCTGGATGCTTCGCAGCTGGTGGAGGTCGAAGCCACCGAGAGGTTCGCCGGTATTGGGGTCGCGACCTTCGAGGGTGTACCAGAATACCTGACCGAGGGCCGTGGCGTCGGGTCCGAGAGTGGGGGAGACGCCTTCCGGCAAAACCCCGCCCGGCAGACTATTCAGCCGCTCGAGCACGCGGGAGCGCGACCAGTAGAACTCGATGTCCTCGTTGAAAATAAGGAAGATGCTCGTGAAGCCGAACATCGAATTGGACCGCACGGACTTGACCCCGGGCACTCCGAGCAGGGCGCTCGTGAGCGGGTAGGTAACCTGGTCTTCGACGTCTTGCGGGCTACGCCCGGGCCAGGCCGCGAACACGATCTGCTGGTTCTCGCCGATGTCCGGGATCGCGTCGACGGCCACGGGGTCGCGTGGCAGCCCCGGCACCTCGAAGTCGAAGGGTGCCGTCACGAGCCCCCAGCCAATGAAGGTGCCGAAGAGCAGGAAGGTAATGAGGCGATTCTCGAGGAAGAACCGGATAATGCCAGAGAGCATAGCCGTAGGGTGGGGCGGGGCGCGGTGATTTGCGCGTGTCGCTGTGCCTGGAGGCAGAACCGTACCCGAATGTGCTAACCGGTTGTTGCGGTCCCGAAAGGGGCAAGGGCAGCGCGTCGAAGACAGCTACCCAGAATAAATATGCCCTCGAATTAGAAGGTGTACACCTGGAGCCGGGCCTGACGCTCGGCGCGCCGTATTGGCGGTGGACCGTAGTGATTGTACTCGTTGCCGGTGCCGGTGCGAGGGGCGGAATAAGTTTTGGCGAAAGCCTCACCCGTCTGAAGTTGAGCGAACACAGCCCCGGTGGTTGGGGCCACCAAATCTGCTTGCTGCCCGTTCGTTGGCTCGTACTTGAGAAAGCTAGTTTCGTCGCGACAACATGGCTTCTCAGAAACGTTGTCCGAACCCAAGTCCCGAAGCCGCGGGGCCCCCTCGTCCATTCCACAGGACTTCGCCGTGTCGTACAACTGTAGGTCCACCAAGGTCCCCGCGCAGTAGTGCGCGTCCACCACTACGCCAGCGGTGGCGAGTAGCAGCTGACCCGCAAGCGCGATATGGAGGAGGCGTAGGAGGATAGGGAGCTAACGGAATTTTGGTAGAAGTAGTTCTGCCCACTACGCTGCGTAGCCGTTTCTGGTAAGCGAGTAGCCGTCGAAGGTAAGCTGCGTCGAAGCTTGAGCTCACTTCAACACAGTGTCGATTTTCGATGGCAAGAACAAATGACACCAAAAAAAACAGCCAGCACCTTGAGTGCCGGCTGTTCGAAATGAGAAACAACTATGAATTATTGAGTGGCCCAGCATACGGATTAATCCAATCCGTACCGGCGGATGTAATGTTGCAACGCAAGTTCGGCGCTTGCCGGAGCGGAGAAAAGACTGGCGCCTGCCGCGACCCAATCTCCAGGGATGACCGGGCGCCGCTTAGCAGCAACGGCCGCCAGCCGCATCCCGAGGCCCTCGACATCCAGGCTCTCGTCCGTACCTAGGTTGCGATCCTGCAACAGGGCCACCGCCATGAGGGTCGGGCGATCGAGGTTCAATTTTAGCGATAGCTGGGCAACGCGCCTGCGGTACTCCTCGAGGATCGCCAGTTCCGCAGCCGTGTTAATAGCCGTGGACTCAGATGTGGAGCTACCGAATAAGCTCGCGGTCGCCGAGACGGTATGGACTGGAGACGTCTCTTCGACGCCTCTGGGTGCTACCTGCTCACCCTGCACGTTGACGTACCGAAAACCTGCCACCACAACCGTGAACAATAAGCTGTAGCGAATGAGTGGCAAGCGGGCGAGCGCACCTTTGGGCGCTGCGGCAGACGCGACCAAATCCAACATCTTATGACCTAGGAGACTGAATCCGAAGTAGGGGTCGGAGAGCAGACTTGGGGTGCGTACGCGGGCAAACATGCATGGTGGGTTTTACGGCTGCCAAGGTAAACACAATTTGTTGATTGATACAAAATGTGTAAAACGTTTCGGTGGATTCACTGGTGGGCCCGCACACTGCAGCAGTCGTTACTTCGCCCCGGATGTTCGATTTCCACTCCGACAAGGCGCGTTACTTCGAGATGCAGCGGCGTACGGCGGCCGAGTATATCCTGCCCCGCGCGCATGCGACTCTGGCGCAGCCCAGGCCCTGGCGCGTGCTAGAGGTTGGGTGTGCGGAGGCGGGTGTCCTGAAGGCCTTCCTGGACGCCGGACACCACGCCGTCGGGATCGAGCTGGAGTTCTGGCGGGCGGATTTGGCGCGGGAGTTCCTCGCCGCCGAGATTGCCGCGGGGCGCGCGGACATCCGGACGGATAATATATACGAGGTCGATCCTGGGGACTTCGGCACCGAGGGCTTCGACCTAATCATTTTGAAGGACGTCATTGAGCACATCCCGCAGCAGGGACGGATGCTGCCGCGGCTGCGGGAGTTTCTCGCGCCGGGGGGCGTGATGTTCTTTGGGTTCCCGCCCTGGTACATGCCTTACGGAGGACACCAGCAAATTGCGAGATCGAAGCGGGTGTCACGAATGCCGTGGCTCCACCTCCTGCCCGGGCCGCTGTACGGGCGCTACCTGCGGAGCGCGGGGGAGAGCGAAGTGATTGTTGAGGAGCTCGAGTCCATCCGGGGGACGCGCATCAGCATCGAGCGCTTCGAGAATCTCTGTAAAGAGAGCGGATTGCGTATCCGCGAGCGAACCTTGTGGCTGTTCAATCCTATTTATGCTATGAAGTTCGGCCTGAAGGCAAGGGCGCTGCCAAAAGTGCTTGCCGCCGTGCCGGGGGTACGCAACCTGTATACTACCGCGGCGTACTACATTGTTGAGGCTACATAAAGGCGCATCCCCCATCCGGACCACACACTACCCCTTGAGCAAGATCTCCATGACGCCAACCCTGCGTTGCCTCTCGCTCCTGTGCGGACTCGCCCTATTCAACACGAGCGACGCCGTGGCTCAACGCTGGCCGCAGCAGTCCTGGTGGCAGATGAGTCCAGCGCGCCTCAATCCCGCCGTCTCGGCCAATGCCTACTCGCTGTCGGCGACTGGGTTTTTGCGACAGCAGTACAACAACCTCCCGGGTGCGCCCAATACGATCGGCCTCACGGTCGCATCGCCCATTTACCGCGTCAACGCTGGTGCGGCCATTGCCGTAGAGCGTGACCGGATTGGGGTACAGGAGGTGACGCAGGCACGGGCCTCGCTTGCGTTGGCGGTGTTCAAGACGGACAAACTTCGCGTAAGTGCGGGTTTTGGCGCAAGCCTCAAAGCCAGTCGCATCGACGGGGATCTCCTCCGCACCTCCAACGGCGACTACGGAGCCGGCAACGTCAACCACCTCGATGTCCTCCTGCCGACGGGCAGTATATCAGCGCGGACGCTCGGTTTAGACGCCGGAATGGCTGTTTCCTTCGGTGAGACGCAGATCGGCATAAGTGCCCTCGACGTAAATGCACCAAGCGACGAGTACGACGCGTTAGTTGTGCAGTGGCCGCGGACCTACCTCGCGTTCGGGACCACGACCCTCCCCGTTAATGAGGTTTTAGACCTCCAACTCTCCGCCATCGTCCAGAACGATACCCGTACCACGCAGAGCCAGGTGGCCGCCTTCGGGTGGTACAACGGCAATATTGGCGCGGGCGCGGCGTTCAGGGGTTTCGGTGGCGCGAGCGTCGACGCGGCTAGTCTTCTGTTAGGGTGGCGCGCCTCCCCGGTGCTCACCTTCGCCTACGCCTACGACATAGGACTTTCTGAGTTGAGTGACGCCCACGACGGCTCGCACGAGATCAGCGTCCGCTTCGAACTCGCTAATCCCATAGGCAAGGGCAAACTCCCGCCGCTAATTTACAATCCCCGTTTATGAACATGGGTCATATAGGCAAGCTTTTTGATGTCGGTGGAATACGGGCCTACCTCGAAGCGTTAACGGCTCCTCGTTCGCGCGTTGCATTAGATTTGCGCTGCCTTGGCTCACTCACGCCGTCTGCCCCGGGCGTGCGACCACCCCGAAATCCGGATTCTACGATGAAAAGATTTAACCTCCTCGCCGCCGCCGCGATCCTCGCCTTACTGGCAGGCTGTAAGTCGCAGCAGAACGGACAGCTGATGGGCGTCGCCGACCGGCCGGATTGGAAGGGGATCAATCCTTACGGCATGGTGTACATACCTTCCGGGACGCTTCACATTGGCGCCTCGGACAAGGACGTAAGCGGGACCTTCCTCAATACCCCCAAGTCGATTTCGATCTCGGGATTCTACATGGACGACACCGAGGTCACCAACAACGAGTACCGCCAATTCGTGCAGTGGACTAAGGACTCCATCGCGCACACCGCCCTCGATCACTTCTACGAGGACGAGGTCACGGGCGAGCAGCGAATCGACTGGGAGTACGAGATCGATTGGGAGGATGAGACCCTCCAGGACCTCTACTACCAGGGCGACGACCGTTTCGCCGGACGCCAGGAGTTCGACACCCGTAAACTCCAGTATACTTACGAGTGGTACGACTGGGGTCGCGCGGCTCACGATAAGACCGGTGCGCCTCGCAACAGCTTCATCGAGCGCAAGACCGTCAACGTCTACCCCGACACCCTCGTGTGGATCCGCGACTTCGCCTACTCCTACAACGAGCCGATGACCCGTAATTACTTCTGGCACCCGGCCTTCGACGACTACCCCGTGGTCGGCGTCAACTGGCACGGCGCGAAGGCATTCTCGTTCTGGCGTACAAACTTGTGGAACGCTTACCAGGATGAGAACGGCGTCAACTCGGAGGACTTCCGCCTCCCGTACGAGCACGAGTGGGAGTACGCCGCCCGCGGCGGGAAGGACCTAGCACCGTTCCCGTGGGGCGGGTACTACACCCGCAACGGGAAAGGCTGTCTGCTGGCCAACTTCAAGCCCGGTCGCGGCAACTACCCCGAGGACGGCGGACAGTACACCGTGAAAGCCGACGCCTACTACCCGAACGACTACGGTCTGTACAACATGTCAGGCAACGTGGCCGAGTGGACGACGACCGCCTACTACGAGAACGCTTACTCCTTCCTGCACGACCTCAACCCCGACATCCGCTACGATGCGCAGGACGAGGATCCGGAGTCTTACAAGCGTAAGGTGATTCGCGGGGGCAGCTGGAAAGACATCAGCTACTTCCTGCAGACCGGCACACGTGACTGGGAGTACCAGGACACCACCAAGAGCTACATCGGGTTCCGGTGTGCGCTGAGCTTCCTCGGTCGCTCGATCAACGATTTCTAAGCTGAGACACAGCTCCTCCCACAATAGCTAACCCGTTGGTCTGTTTAGACAGGTGACGAGTTGGCTATTGCTGTTTTACACGCGTCCGGAACGTTTCGGCGCGAGGCCACGTAAGACAAAATAGTGTCACGCGTCCCTACCATAAACGGGTAGGTTGGCACGTTTCTCGCACACATCGTCAAGTCACTCGGCAGGTCGCCGGGAATCACAGTACACACACACAGTCAAGTCACACACACCTGCTATGAGCTTTATCAAATCCAAAGGCTTTAAGTACGCCAAGAACTTCATCATCGGCTTCGGTGCCGCGATTGTCCTCGTGGGCGCCCTCTTCAAGATCAACTCCTGGGAAGGGGCCGAGCTCATGCTCACCATCGGGCTCCTCACCGAGGCCGGACTCTTCATCATGCTCGGCATCCTACCTCCGGACAAGGACTACTACTGGGAGAAGCTTTACCCTGGCCTGGACAACTACAACTCTAACGTCGCCCCAATCGCCGCTTCGGCAGGCGTCGGCGCCCCGGTGGCGGCCCTCAATGGTGAGGTGGTCGAGCAGCAGCTCGGCGGTATGCTCGGTGAGCTGCGTGTGATGTCGAAGTCGCTCTCGAGCCTCAAGGCGCTCCAGGAGGTAGACTTCTCCGGCACGAAGGACCAGATTGCGTCGATGAACAACTTCTACGGCAAGCTTAACGAGGCCGTCGTCAACCTCGGCTCCTCGCTCGAGGACACCAAGCAGTACAAGGACCAAATGGCCGCGCTCAATAAGAACCTCGGTTCGCTCAACCGCGTGTACGGCAATATGCTGACCGCCATGGGCACCGCTCCAACCGCCGTCACCACCAAGTAAGCTCGCGAGAGACTTGGTAGTCGGGGTCGGCGTTTGCGCCGGAGGGTTTGACGCCTTTCGGCAAAACTCTCCAGAGGTGTACTCACGCGCCAACTCCGTCGGAATCACCGGAAACGGTTTTGGCGAAAGCCTCACACCTGCACGCCGGTCTTTCTCCCCACCATAACAACAGACTAAAATGTCAATTCCAAAGGAGCCGCGCCAGCTCATGATTAACCTCATGTACCTGGTGCTTACGGCGATGCTCGCCCTGAACGTGTCGGCCGAAATTTTGAATGCTTTTAACGTGATCGACAAATCGCTTGTCGAATCCACGACGACGGCCAACCTGGCAATCGACGCCCAGGAAAAAGCGCTTAGTAACGCGTTGAAAGATGAGTCGAAGGCTAACTTCCGCGGCCTGAGTGCCGGCGTCACGGAGATCCGCAGTGCCTCCGCCGAATTTATCGCCAGTGTCGAGTTGCTCAAAGACCAACTCATCGACGAAGCCGGCGACAAGGACGGCACCCGAGGCGAGGGCGACTATATGTACTTCGGCACGCCTAAGCAAACTTACAAAGGCAAAAAGAACAAGGATGTCACCACGCGCATCCTCACCATGGAAGGTGCAGGTGAGAAGCTGCGTGCCGATGTCGCGACCACGCGTCAGAAGCTGGTCGATATCTACCGCAAGACCCTCAGCAACCCCGAGACGGCTAAGGCTGTGGGCTTCACGAAGGGCGAGAACGCAGTGATTGACCAAGCTGCCATCGACGAGGCCGTCGCCACCTTCGAGCAGACAATCGTCCTCAACACCGAGACCGACGAGGTCTGGAAGGCGCAAGCCGGTGCCGACAAGAAGACCTGGTCTGAGTACCGCTTCAAGCAACTCCCGCTCATCTCCGCTCTTCCCCTCCTCACCAAGTATCAGGCAGACGCCAAGAATGCCGAGGCCTACGCCGTATCGGAGCTCGCAGGCAAGGTGGGCGGTAAGGAGCTCGTATTCGACAAGTTCTTCCCGGTCATCAATGCCGACAAGAGCTACGTCGTCGGTGGCGAATCTATCAATGCCGAAGTTTCGGTGGGTAGCTACTCGTCGAGCTTCGACCCGAAGAACATCACGATTACTGCCAATGGTCAGACGCTTGCCGTCGGCTCGGATGGTAAGGCGAAGTATACGATCCCAGCTTCCGGCTCCGGCCAAAAGACCGTCAAGCTGACCGCAAGCGTTCGTAACCCACTCACCGGTAAGGTGGATCGAGGTGAGAGTTCTTTCACGTATGAAGTCGGATCTCGCTCGGCTTCGGTGGCAGCAGACCAGATGAACGTGTTCTACATGGGCGTGGACAATCCGGTCACCGTCACCGCGGGTGGTGTTAGTTCTAACTCCGTGAAGGTCAATGCTTCAGGACCGATCTCGATTTCGGGTTCGTATCCGAAATACGTCGTTCGTGCCAACGGGCAGGGCAACGCCAAGATTAACGTCACAGCGGATGGTAAAGCACTTACCTCTGCTGAGTTTCGCGTCAAGCGAATCCCCGATCCGAAGGCCAAGCTCGGTAACAACGACTCGGGAACCATGGGGAACGGCGAATTTTCTGCCCAGGGTGGTCTGGCCGCGCTGCTCGAGAACTTCGACTTCAACGCTCGCTGCGACATCCAAGGCTTCGAGATGGTCCGCGTGCCACAGCGTCAGGACCCGGTTACGTCCAACAACGCTGGCGGACGCTTCAACGCCGACTCCGAGCGCCTCGCCCGCGCTGCTAAGCCCGGTGACACCTACTACTTCAACAACGTGAAGGGCAAGTGCCCCGGCGACGACGCCGGCCGTAAGCTCAACAGCCTCGTCTTCCAGATTCGTTAGGACCCCAGGCCAATACTAGCGGTCCTACGGCCGTTGTACCTCTCGTAAACTCCCTTTATGAAGTTCCGTCTCTTCCTAGGTGCCCTCGCCTGTATCTGTTCCGCGGCTACGGCCGAGGCGCAAATCCCGGAAACCGTCATCACCGAGTCGGGCGGCCCTATCCAACAGGGCCCCCTCGATGACATCGTCAAGCGCACCACGATGAACGAGAAGCCGGTCCTGCCGTACGATCCCGTCCGCGAGGCCGACATTTTTTGGGAGAAGCGCATTTGGCGTGTGATCGACGTGCGGGAGAAGATGAACCAGTCGTTCACCTATCCCGAGATGCCGTTCGCGAAGATCTTGCTCGACGCGGCCACCAACGGTGAGATTACCGTCTACAGCACCGAGGACGACAAGTTCTCCTACCCGCTCACGATGGACGATGTCGCCAACAAGATGGGTAGCGTCGATACGGTCGACTACTTCGACCCCGAGACTTATGAGACCTCGATCAAGGTGGTCCGCAACGAACTCGACCCCACGGACATTCAACGTTTCCGCATCAAGGAGGTATGGTTCTTCGACGAGGAGAGCTCGACGATGCAAGTGCGCATCCTCGGGATCGCCCCGCTGCAGGACGTGAAAGACGAGAACGGCAATTTTCAGTACGAGAACCCGATGTTCTGGGTCTACTACCCGGAGGCCCGCCAGATGCTCGCCCGCCAGAAGGTCTTCAACGACAACAACGACGCGAGCCCGACGAGCTGGGAGGACCTCTTCGAGATGCGCTACTTCTCGAGCTACATCTTCAAGCAGTCCAATGTGCAGGACCGCCGTCTCCAAGATTACCTCGCCGGCGTCGACATGCTACTCGAAGGCCAGAAGATCAAGCAGGAGATCTTCAACTTCGAGCAGGACCTTTGGTCGTACTAAAGAGGTTTGGCTTTCGCCAAAACTTGGGATAAGAGCGCCGTTTGCCTTTGGGTGAGCGGCGCTTTTGTCGTCGGGGGTCTGCGCTAAGAGCCTTTTGGTTGCAAGAGGCGGAGGGGCTACAGAGGGACGCAGAGCGGGGAGGCGTGTGTTTGAAAAGCTTTGCTCGAACGCCGGTTTGAAACGAAGGATGGAGAGCAGGGGAGATACAGAGCTTCGCCAGCCTTTTGGCTTCTAGGGCCGGTTGCCCAGTTGCGAGGTGAGCGACCTTCTGGCGGGCGTTCGACGAGTTGTGCGCGCGCCCACACACGCCCGACGACCCCGAGTGCCGCCCATCTAACCGAAGGCACCTACTCCCTCGCGGGGCTCGGACGAGATGGTCCTCCCTGATCCGCGGGCACCTCCTTGGTCACGTGCCTCCCGTATTATCTCGTATAGGCCAAACGCTGCGCTAACGCGTTACTCCCCCGTGCCATCACCTCCGCCCCCCGTCACCGCGAAGCCCACCCTCTCCGAACAGCTCGGCGCCCTCCGTTACCTCCCGGCTTTCTTCCGCCTCGTGTACGATGTCGCGCCCCGCCTGACGATCGTCAACTTCGCCTTGCGTCTCGTGCAGGCCGGCATCCCACTCTCGATGCTCTACGTCGGCAAGCTCATCATCGACGAAGTCGTGCGCCTCAGTGGCGCGGACGTCACACCGACCTGGGACGGCGGCGAGTTCGACTCCCTCGTCTGGCTCGTTGCCATCGAACTCGGCCTGGCGCTCCTAAGCGAGGCCATCAGCCGCGCGATGACGTTGGGCGAGGGCCTGCTGGGTGACCTATTCGCCAACGAGACCTCCGTGCGGCTCATCCGCAAGGCCGCAGAGCTTGACCTTTACCAATTCGAGGACGCCGACTTCTACGATAAGCTCGAACGCGCCCGCAGGCAGACGACCTCGCGGACGGTGTTGATGGGTCAGGTTTTGACGCAAGTCCAAGACGTATTGACCTTAGCATTCCTCATGGCCGGCATCATTGTCTTCAGCCCTTGGCTCATCCTCATTCTGTCGATCTCGGTTATCCCGGCCTTCCTCGGGGAGAGTCACTTCAACCGGAACAGCTACAGCCTCACGCAGTCCTGGACGCCGCAGCGCCGCGAGCTCGACTACCTGCGCTACATCGGCGCGAGCGACGAGACCGCCAAGGAGATTAAGCTCTTCGGCCTCAGCGACTTCATCGCTACGCGCTTCGAAACACTGTCCGATGAATTTTACTTAGCCAATCGCAAGCTCTCCGTCGAGCGCGCGAGTCTCGGGGGATTGCTCAGTGCTATCGGGACGGTCTCGTACTACGGAGCCTACGTCTACATCCTCTGGCAGACGGCCGTCGGCCTGATCACCGTCGGTACGCTTACGTTCCTCGGTGGGAGCTTCCAGCGACTCCAGAGCCTGCTGCAGGGCATCGTCGCGCGACTCTCCCGCATCTCCGAAAGTGCGCTCTACCTTAAGGACCTCTTCGAGTTCTTCGACCTCCAGCCCACGATCCGCGACCACGAGACCGCCCTGGAGTTTCCTCGCCCGGTCCGGCAGGGCTTCGTTTTTGAAGACGTTGGATTCAAGTACCCCGGCTCCGAGAAGTGGGCCGTGCGACATATCAGCTTCACGCTCGCCCCGGGGGAGAAGCTCGCGCTCGTCGGCGAGAACGGGGCCGGCAAGACGACGCTCGTCAAGCTACTCGCTCGCCTTTACGAACCGAGCGAGGGCCGCATCCTCCTCGACGGCCGCGACCTGCGCGATTACCGGCTCGAGAGTCTCCGCTCTGCTATCGGCGTCATCTTCCAGGACTTCATCCGGTTCCAGTTCAGCGCCGGGGACAACATCGGCGTCGGGGAGGTGAAACACCTGGGGCAGTCTATCCACGTCGAGGACGCCGCGCGCAAGAGCCTCGCCGACACGGTCATCTCGACTCTCCCCGGTGGCTACGAGCAGGTGCTCGGCAAGCGTTTCCACGGCGGCGTCGAGCTAAGCGGAGGCCAGTGGCAAAAGATCGCCCTCGGCCGCGCCTACATGAAAGATGCCGAGCTGTTGATCCTCGATGAGCCAACCAGCGCACTGGACGCGAGAGCAGAGCACGAGGTCTTCGAGCGCTTCAGTGCCCTGCTCAAAGGCAAGGCCGCCGTCCTCATCAGTCACCGCTTTAGCACTGTCCGCATGGCCGATCGTATCCTCGTGCTCAACGGCGGCGAGATCGAAGAAATCGGTAGCCACGAGGCGCTGCTGGCACTAGGCGGCAAATACGCCGAGCTCTTCGAGCTGCAGGCGGCGGGGTACCAGTGAAGCGAGTTGTTTACTTGCTTGTGTTGATGATGCCTTGGTACCTCCGGCTTGCGCCATCCAGCTTGCATCTCGCCAGCAAACGATCCATCAGTCTCCTAACCAAACAAAAAAAAGCCCCACCGCGCGAGCAGTGAGGCTTCAGGAAGGTGACCCGGGTGGGGCTCGAACCCACGACCCTCAGATTAAAAGTCCGATGCTCTAACCAGCTGAGCTACCAGGTCCTCCAAGGCGCGCCAACGCCGAGGCGCTTTTGCGGCCGCAAAGATAGGCAGCTTTCGCCAAAACACCCAAGCCCTAGGCCGATTTTGTCACCCCTAGCTAGAAGTAGCGCGGGGTGACGATGCGGTCGGTACTAAAGTTCATGTCGTACCCGAGCATCACCTCCACCGAGCCATTGCCGAACTGCTGAAGTCGCGTGAGACTATAGTCATAGGCGGCGCCAACGCGGAGGCCGTTCTTGAGGTAGAAGGCCATCCACAAATCGGCCGAATCGTGGGAGCTCCCGTCGCGCAGCACGTAGTCCACCGTCGTGCGGAAGCTCGCGCCCACCCACAGGACCTTGCGGAAGAGCAAACTCAGGTCTACGTCCACCTCGGTGGGGGTTCGCACTACGCCCCCGGCCTGCGGGCCCGAGGCGAGGTCACCGAACCAGCCTACGCCTTTGACGAGGACCGAGGGCTTAAACACGATGTCCCTGCCGGGCAGCTGAAGCGCCGCCCCGCTCGCAACGTACATGTGGCGGTAGTTGCGCGCGATCTGCTGCTCGGAGGCCGTCATCGCGCCCTCTCCCTGGAAGTCGACCATCTGCGAGGCGAAGAGTCGCGGGACGCTAGCCCCAAAATAAAACCGCTCCGAGTAGAGATAGACCCCCGCGCCGGCGTTCGGCCGCAGGCCCGTGCCCCGTTGCTGATCAAAATTGTTGTCACCAGGGTCTTTGATAGTGAGCCCCGAGTAGTCGAAGCCCAAGTGTGAGAGGCCGCCCTGCAAGCCGAGCGAAAGCTGGAGGGCCTCGGTGAGTTGGAAGCGGTACGCGTAAGTCAATTCGAGGCTCGTGAACTTGGTCGCGCCGATGCGGTCCTGGCTCACGTAGCCGCCGAGGCCGACGTTCTCCCACGCGGGCGAGTCGACGCTTGCGGTGTAGGTCATCGGGGCGCCCCCGCCGTCGGAGTTGATCCCCTTGTTCCACGTCAGCCACTGGTCGCGTGCAAGGAGCGTCGAACTCAGGTAGTCGTGCGTGCCGGCGTAGCCAGGGTTGAAGGCGAGGGAGTTAAACATGTACTTCGTAAACATCGGGTCCTGCTGGGCGCGGGCAGCGGTGGTTAATCCCATGCACAGTGCCGCGGCGAGTATGCCGCTGCTGAAGAGTCGTAGTGTTCTCATGTATGTGAAGCCTTACTTCCAAAAACCAATCCAAGCCCATCGCCTAAAACCGGCCGCAAACCACCCCGGAAAACACGCAGGCTACACGTCGCAGGGCACCGCATACCATCTGGTGGGCGATCTGGAGGTAGTCCGCGCTCGTCGCCGTTGCCGAGTTCAAGCCCGTAATCGTACGTCCCGTCGGGGAGGTCCTTGTTGTTCCAGTGACCCGCGCAGGCGCAGCCCTCCGAGTTATCAGAGCCGTCTAACTCGAAGACCTCATTGCCCCAGAGATTGAAGACGATCAGTCGGTTGTGCGGGAAGTACTCAATGCCGACGACCCGCAACCCGTCATTGACGCCGTCGCCGTTCTACAAGAGGCCACTGAGGATTACGAGGTCACCGCACGTCACTTGGCTACGGACCGTTGTCGTGTCGGAGGCCACGCTATTTCTGATCTATTATGCGAAGCTGTCTACACCGCAGGAGCCGCGGTCAGGCGTATGGCGGACCCCCCTGGGCTCGTAATAAATATGCTGCGGTCATAGCGTGACGACTGTGGGAGGAGATCGACCAGCGGGTCGTCGATCGTGTCGTTGGCCAGTAGATCAGTCACGCCAAAGGTCTTCACCGCCGTCACGTCTCAACCGTATACCGCCACCGGAACACGAGTGGCACGGGAGCGCTGACCGGGACTTCGACGCAGGTCGTGTTGCAAGCGAAGGCATTGTAAACCACGCTGCACGCCGGCGCCATGCCGACCGTCACGCAGGTATACCATACGCAGAGCGAGTGGGCGTTGAGCGCAAAACGTGCCGCCCATCCACCATAGGCCATGCAGAGTTTTAAGCTTTCCGTCACGGGCGCGGTGATCTCGGTTGCGTTGCAACACGCTCGACCCGATTGATCAACCTCCAGCAGAAGATCGCAGCCGCTAGCCGTGGAAGTAGTTCAAGTCGAGGTACTATCGCTCGTGAGCCGCTTGCAGCTGCCCTGCCTGCGGTCGGACCGTCGGTCGCGACCACGCGCCCGATGACGACGGCGAATCAGTCTCCCGTCACCGTGAACCGAACCGCGCCATCCTCCCAGCACCAACGCGAGTCCGAAGTCAAGACGTTCGGTAGCCACAGCACATGCTTACGACCGCTATCGTCTTAGCCCGTCGCGGTGCATTCAAGTCGGGATAGGTCTTCAGCTGCCTACAAGCGCCGTTGACAGCGAGATCGTTCTAGTCACGTTGGTCTGGTAGCCCTTGGCGTTTAAGACGCAGATGTGGCCGTAGGTCCCGGCGGTGAGACCCGATAGCCGCGGATCGGCCCGATTCACGTTCTCGACCTTCAGCTGCTGCCCGCGGTAGGTATAGGACACGGCCTATAATGTTTCCGCGCCACGGGCGACGCACAGGTTGAGCGTGAGGATGCCGTCGATCTGGGTGTAGGCCGGGTGCTGATCCACTTTGGCGCTCTGGAGAGTGCACGTCGTCCGACTACCGGCGTCTTTGACAATATAGACTTCGTGCGACGTACAGTTGGGACCCGTGACCTCGACCTCAATCCTCCAGTCGCTGAGCCTTTTGAACGTCAGGTAATGTTTCCCGAAGCCGGTCGCGTTCCACATTTTGGCTTGAGCGCTGTAGAAAGATGGATAAAAGCGCCATGGCTAATTCGCAGTGGAGCTTCCCTGGACTTGGACGGGGGACGGCGAGGGAGTGATAATCTGCAGTCGTTCGCTAAGCACGCTTCGACAAGACCCTCTCCTGGACCACGGGTCGCACCTTCAATCGGTTAGACCGACTTGGTCTAAGCAGACGCGCTATTTCGAGGCCTTGCCAGCAGCTTGGAAGCGATAGCTATACTTGGTCAAAATTGTGATTTGTGCCCCATGCGGAGCCGACGCCTCAGATATCGAATTGTTCACCCTGAACCGCCCAGCGCGCCTGAGCGTGGTTCCCCGGCTCCCCGGAAGCCATGATCGCGTCTGCCTCTCCCGCAAGCAATTCGCATTGCTCCCGACCGTAGCGCACCGACGCATGCGATAGCAGAAGGGTAGCGGCGCCACTAGTTTTGGCGAAAGCCGCCGCTTGAGCCGTGGTGGAGTGGCCCGATGCCGCGGCCAGTGATGCGTCGGCGGGGGAGAAGGTCGCGTCGTGCAGGAGGACATCGGGAGTCGGCCACGACGCGGGCCACGCGTCAAGGGGCGCTGTGTCCGTGAGGTAGGCAAACGTTTGCCGTGGATGCGGGTCGCAGGTCAGCTCTAGATTGGTCACCGTGAGGGGACCTACAGTAAGATCGGCCCCTCGTTTAATACCTTCGATAGAGGAGTAGGGGATCTTGTACTGGTCTACGACCCCGGGTCGGAGCCGCCGGAGTTGTGGAGGGCTGCTTACGCAAAAACCGTACGCCTCGATGCGGTGACGCAAGGGGAGACTGTAAATGTTGAGGTCCCGAAGCGAGAGTACCGGGTTAATGCTAGGGCCTTCGGGGAGGACGACGTAGCGTAGCTCGAATGAGGAGCGAGCTGAGGTAATCGTGAGCGTAGCCTCGATGAAGTCACGTAGGGACGGCGGGCCCAGTAAGTGAAGGATGCGAGTGCGGCCGCCAAGGGTCATACTGGATAGCAATCCCGGCAAACCGTAAACATGGTCGCCGTGGAGATGCGTGACACAGACGGCGTCAACCCCACGCTGCCCGAGTGCTCTCGGAGGAACGAGGTTCAGCATGCCTTCACCACAGTCTATGAGTATACTCGACGCACCCCGCGTGAGGTAAACGGCAGAGGTATATAGTCCAGGGAAGGGGCGCGCGGCGGTGGTGCCGAGGACCTTGACGCGCAAGGGCAGCAACTGGGATCAGTTATCGCTCGACTCCTCGTCGGAGAGTTCGCGCTCGACGCTTTCCATGTGGACGTAGTCGATGCTCTCGGCTACGGTGGGCACGATGTTGATGACGGTGTCGAGGCGACTGATTTCGATGAGCTTTTTGACGGCGGGCTGCGTGGCGCCCGTCACGACGAGGGTGCCGCCGTTGGCCTTGAAGACGCGGTTAGCCGTCAGCACGGCGCTGAGGCCAGAGGAGTCGATGTACTCCACGTCGGAGAGGTCTATGATGAGATTTTGAACGCCCTCATTGGAGAGGACTACGAATTCGCTCTTCAGGCTCGGAGCGATCAGGGAGTTGACATTGGTGTCCCTGAGTGACATCACTGTGTAGCCCTCTTGCTTGTCGACTTCGTACTTCATTGTATTGGGTTAGGTTGCCGGTCGCTGGTAAGTTCAAATAGCGGCGCAGGCAAAAATGTGTCCGACGCGACCATCGGCGTAGCAACAGTACTCCCGTAATTATGTTAATCCTGCAGCGGCACCGCTCGCGCGTCCCCTGCCGTACCCCGCGATCGACGTCGCGGAGTCGCGCCGGACCTTGAGCCGGCTGCCAGTCTGACCACCGGGGCAAAAGTGCCTCGCGGATTTTGGCAGAAGCCACCTTCCAAATGCGCCATATTTGCTGGCGAGCACGCATTTCGCGTAGAAATTTTGGAGTGGCACGTTTTTTCCGCATAGATTTCCGCAGGGCACTAGCACCGCCTCCGCGATACATCGGCGCGTGGCTTTTTAGGATTGCTGCCCGCCCCACCAAAAATAATATGAACAGCAGACGGTTCTCACCCGAAGTCAAAAAATCGATCGCGCGGTCGCGCAGCGAGGCCATCCGCCTCGGCCACGACTATATCGGCACTGAGCACCTACTGCTCGGCGTCGTCCAAGAGCAGAACTCGCTGGCGGTCAAGGTCCTCTCGGGGATGCTGCCCGACCTGAGCGAGTTCCGCAAATCCGTCGAGAACGCCATCTCAAAGAGTCCTTCCGCGGGCGAGGCGCTCAAGATGGGGGAGCTCCCGCTCAACCGTATGGCGGAGCGCGTCCTCAAACTTACCTTCCTCGAGGCCCAGAGTTCGGGCTCCGACGAAATCAACCTCGAGCACTTGCTGCTGAGTCTGCTCAAGCTCGAGGACTCTCCGGCGCGTCGGATCCTCCACCGCTACGACATCGACTACGATTCTTATAAGAAGGAGGTCGAGTACGCCGGCATGGAGGCCGAAGGTTTCGCCGAACCGTTCATCGAGAATGCCGCCGACTCCGAAGGTTACGAAGACGACGAGAACGAGGGCGGCGGACGCGGTGGTCAGCGCGGTGGCGCCCGTACGGCTGGGAAGTCGAAGACCCCGGTCCTCGACAACTACGGTCGCGACGTCACGCGCCTCGCCGAGGACGGTCGCCTCGATCCGATCATCGGTCGAGAGAATGAGATTGAGCGCGTGTCGCAGATCCTCAGCCGCCGTAAGAAGAACAACCCAATCTTGATCGGTGAGCCAGGCGTCGGAAAGACCGCCATCGTCGAGGGGCTCGCCCTGCGGATCATTCAGAAGAAGGTAAGCCGGACGCTATTCAACAAGCGTATCGTGATGCTCGACCTCGCCGCTCTCGTGGCCGGGACCAAGTACCGCGGCCAGTTCGAGGAGCGGATGAAGGCCATTATGAACGAGCTCGAGAAGACGCGCGACGTGATCCTGTTCATCGACGAGATCCACACCATCGTAGGTGCGGGTGGCGCGACGGGTTCGCTCGACGCCTCCAACATCTTCAAACCCGCCCTCGCCCGCGGGGAGCTGCAGTGCATTGGCGCCTCGACGCTCGACGAGTACCGTCAGCACATCGAGAAGGACGGCGCGCTCGACCGACGTTTCCAGAAGGTCGTCGTCGATCCACCGTCCCCTGAGGAGGCCGTGCACATCCTGCACAACATTGCCGGGAAGTACGAGGAGTTCCACAACGTGAGCTACGACGACAACTCGATCAAGGCCTGCGTCAAGCTCAGCGACCGCTACATCTCCGATCGCTTCCTCCCTGACAAGGCCATTGACGTCCTCGACGAGGTTGGTGCCCGTGTCCACCTCAAGAACATTCACGTACCGAAGCACATCGAGGAGCTCGAGCAGCAGATCGAGACCGTCAAGGAGAAGAAGAATACCGCCGTCAAGGAGCAGCAGTACGAGCAAGCCGCCGACCTGCGTGACGACGAGTCGAAGCTTGTCCGCCAGCTCGAGTTTGCCAAGGTCGAGTGGGAAGAGGAGGTGAAGACCAAGCGCTACCCCGTCACCGAGGAGGACATTGCCGAAGTTGTCGCCATGATGACCGGGATCCCCGTTCAGCGCGTGGCCCAGTCCGAGAGTGGTAAGCTCGTCGGCATGGGCGGCGACCTCAAAGAGGCCATTATCGGTCAGGATGAGGCGATCGAAAAGATCACGAAGGCTATCCAACGCAACCGCGTCGGTCTCAAGGACCCGAGTAAACCCATCGGCTCGTTCATCTTTCTAGGCCCAACGGGTGTCGGTAAGACGGAACTCGCCAAAGCGTTAGCCCGCTACATTTTCGACTCCGAGGATTCGCTGATCCGCATCGACATGTCCGAGTACATGGAGAAATTCACGGTGAGTCGCCTCATCGGTGCCCCCCCGGGCTACGTCGGCTACGAGGAAGGCGGACAACTCACCGAGAAGGTGCGTCGCAAGCCCTACAGCGTTATCTTGCTCGACGAAATAGAGAAGGCCCACCCGGATGTGTTCAACATCCTGCTCCAGGTGCTCGACGACGGACAGCTCACCGACGGCCTCGGTCGTAAGGTGGACTTCAAGAACTCGCTCATCATCATGACCTCCAACATCGGCGCCCGTCAGCTGAAGGACTTCGGACAGGGGGTCGGATTTGCTACCAAAGCTCGTGTCGAGGCCGCCGACGACAACTCTCGCGCCGTGATCGGGGCCGCCCTCAAGCGGACCTTCTCGCCGGAGTTCCTCAACCGGATCGACGACGTAGTGATCTTCAACTCCCTCGATAAGAAGGAAATCTTCAGCATCATCGACATCACCCTTAAGGACCTTTACAAGCGTCTCGAGGGCATGGGCTACGAGCTCCACCTCACTGAGGAAGCCAAAGAGTTTGTGGCTGGCAAGGGTTACGACCCGCAGTACGGCGCACGCCCCTTGCACCGTGCGATCCAAAAGTACATCGAGGATCCCCTAGCCGAGTTCATCCTCCAGACCAACCCCGGCGACGGCGCCGTCTTCGAGGCAATCCTCAACGAGGCTAAGGACGGACTCGTCGTCAAAGCTGCTGAGGCCGTGATCTCGGAGAGCGAACAGACGGAGTAGGATCCGCTGTGGCTGTCAGTAATTAAACCCTCGGCGCGGCGCATTTCCCAAATTCTGCAGGGAGATGCGCTGCGTCGTTTTTTAGCGTCTAACTTTGACGCGACCACGACGCTGCCCCCTGAGGGTGCGGGTCGACATTTTTAACAAAGCACATTTTACTTGGCTAGAAGAAGAAGTAGCGGGCGACGCAGGTCGAACATAGTACGGCGTGATGAGCCGAAGCACCGCATCAACGATTTCATCCGCGTGCCAGAGGTCCGTCTCGTCGGAGACAACCTGGCCGACGTCTCCGAGGTAGCAGGACGCACCATCGACTCCAATGTATACGACACGCGCGACGTCAAGCGCTGGGCTCGGGAATTGGAGTCCGACCTCGTCGAGATTAGCGCGAAAGCCGACCCGCCGGTGGTGCGGATTATGGACTACTCAAAGTTCATTTACGATCAGAAGAAAAAAGAGAAGGAGATTAAGGCCAAGGCCGTCAAGACGGTCATCAAGGAGATTCGCTTCGGGCCGAACACCGATGACCACGATTTTGACTTCAAGCTCCGCCACGCGCGCGGCTTCCTCGAGGAAGGATCGAAGATCAAGGCTTACGTTCACTTCAAGGGTCGCTCAATCGTCTTCAAGGACCGGGGGGAGTTGCTGCTGCTTCGGTTCATCAAGGAGCTAGCTAACGAAGGTCTCCCAGAGGAGCTCCCGAAGATGGAGGGTCGCCGGATGCACGTCATCATTGCGGCAAACAAGAAGAAGTCTCACCCAAAAGCCCCCGCCAACGTCGCCACCGAGGAGGACGAGGACGACTCCGACGCCGACGAATAGTCCGCCAGTAGCGCCTAGGAATTAGCGTGTGTAGCTTTCGCCAAAACGTCTATCTTCGCGGCCCCTTAAACGATACGGTCATGCCAAAGATGAAAACGCACTCGAGTGCCAAAAAGCGATTCAAGCTGACGGGTTCGGGTAAGGTGAAGCGCTTCCAGGCCTACACCTCGCACATGATGCGCAACAAGAGCAAAAAGCAGAAGAACAACCTCCAGGGTTCGACGATTGCCTCGGACGCCGATACGCCCCGCCTCAAGCGCCTTCTCTGCAAGTAAGCACTCACAAACCTCTCTTTAACGAGGGCGTAGGTCCGAGTGCTGGCGAAAGGCCAGCCCCTGCGTCGCACTAAACTCCCATAGGATGCCAAGAGCAACCAATCGCGTCGCCTCGCGCGCACGCCGCAAGAAGATCCTGAAGATGGCCCGCGGCTACTTCGGCGCCCGTAGTAAAGTCTACACGGTGGCCAAGAATGCCGTCGAGAAAGGCCTCGTCTATGCTTACCGCGACCGCCGTAATAAGAAGCGCGCCTTTCGCCGCCTCTGGATCGCACGTATCAACGCAGGCGCTCGCCAGAACGGCACCACTTACAGCCGACTCATGAATGCCCTCAATTTCGGTGGTAACACCCTCAATCGGAAGGTCCTCGCCGATCTGGCGATGAACCACCCCGAGGTATTTAGCGGTATCGTACAATCGGCCACGCCGAAGTAATCAGCCACTGCCACCGTCTTCGAAATGGCCTCTCGTCTAGCAGACGAGGGGCCGTTTTTGCTCACAGGTGGAGCTATGTAGATGTCGCGCTTCAGTAAGGAGGAGAAGACGGTCGGTACGGAATTGGCACAAAAATCCGGCTAAGCGACTACAACCTATTTTCCGCTATCGGTAGTGGGGTCACGCGCCCCCCCCCGTCGTAATGTCGCAACCGCGTACTACCTAATCTGTAGTGGCCAGGACTCCAAAGGAATCTCGTTCGAGAGCAACCGCACGGCGTACGTACCTGCGTGAGGAGCGTCCGGCACGAACGACACTTGCTCCCGCTCACCGGTGCCGCTGAAGTTGTGATAGTCTAGGCGGGTGCCGCGATCATCGATGAGTTCGAGCTGGAAGTCGCCTAGCGGTTCACCAAGGAACTCCAAGAACACGGGTTGACCCGCCATGACCGGGTTCGGGTAAAGCCTCATACCCCGTCTCCCGAGGTATGTGACGACCCGTGTCTCACTGTACACTACTTGCCCGTCGCGATACACTCGCGCCACGCGGTAAGCATTCACTCCGTTGAAAGGTTGTGGGTCGTCGAAAGACTCGTCCAGGGCGAGCAGCGCCCGCCGGCTTGGTAGACGAAAGACTGTAGACCACTCCCCGAATTCATCCGCTCGCTGAACCCTGTACTCAAGAAGGCCGGCGGTATCTGCGGCAGCCCACAGCACTTGAATTCCGGCTACGCTAGGGCTGATCCTTAGATCCATGGCCGTTCCCTCGACCAGTAGTTCGTCATCTAGCGACCCCGCAACCTGACTTACCGCTACCCCATTTAACGTGAGGAGCAGAGCAGTGCAGACGAGGACTTTCATGGCCGGGGGTTTGGCAGACAAACAAACCTTTCGGGAGTTGGGTTCCGCCCTAACGGTTGAGCAGCAACAGTCTATCGATCCAGGTCTGAAGCATGACATCAACCTGCTCAGAGAGGGACGCCGATAGCCTTACGTCCGTGAGTCGGGGCAAGTGTTCCGCGTAGTATATCTGATTGTGCGCCATCTCGAAGAGCGTCGTCGCCAGCGTGTGCGGATACGCGAAGCTCGGTGACACCGCGAGGATAAGGTCGGCAAGCGTTTCGACGAGCTGCTTGTACGGCAAGAACACACCGTCACGGTTATGACGATCCGTGGTTTTTGAGTAGTAGGCCTTCATCCCCTCGGTCACCACGACGTGGTGAAGGATGCGCTCGTCGATATAGGGAACGGCGGGATTGGCGACCATTGGCTGCGTGAGGGCGGTCACAGCCGCGCGCAATTTCGAGACCGGATCGGTCGGCATTTGCGCGGCCGACTGGAGGAGGTAGTGCACCCAGTCCCAGTACCAACTCACGAGGTAAACGAGGAGCTGTTGTTTGTCGCTAAAGTATCGGTACACGGTCGCCTCTGTGCAGCCGACCTCCGCAGCGAGCTTGCGGAAGGTGAGTCGCTCGAGGCCTAACTCATCGAACGCCGAAATCGCCGCGGTGATGATCTGCTTGCCGAGGGGCGTCGCCTGCGGATCGCGGAGATACAAAGTGGTGTTGGGGGAGATGTAAACCTGTATCGCCATAGTACTTTTGCAAAAGTAGGCAAAACTATTTCAGCATGATAGGATTACTATAATTCATCTTTGCAATCCTATGGCCGACCTTATCGCATCCGCTAATCCGTCACCGACGCAACGGTTTTGGCGACTGCTCGCACCAGACAGGCGCGACATTGGGTACATCTATCTCTACGCCGTACTGATCGGCGTGATCTCACTGGCCGGACCGCTAGGCGTCCAGGCGATCATCAATCTCATCGCCGGTGGAGATTTCAATGCATCGCTCGTCGTCCTGGCGGTCGTTGTTACACTTGCGGCGGCGTTCGTCGGTATCCTAAAGGTGATGCAGACCATCATCGCCGAAAGCCTCCAACGCCGCACATTTACGCGGGCCGCACTCGAGTTCGCGTACCGCCTCCCACGTATCCGCTCGGAAGCTCTCGGTGACTCCTACCCGCCGGAACTCGTTAATCGCTTCTTCGACGTGGTTAATGTCCAGAAGGGGCTGCCCAAGATCCTGCTCGATTTCTCGGGAGCGATCATGCAGATCCTCTTCGGGATCGTCCTGATCGCGTTCTACAATCCCTTCTTCGGCGTTTTCGGGCTCGTCCTAGTGCTCGTACTGCTCGTTGTGGTCTATGTGCTAGGTACCCCCTCTTTGAACACGAGTCTCACGGAGAGCAAATACAAGTACAAAGTGGCCAGTTGGCTCGAGGACGTGGCCCGGGCCAATAACACCTTCAAACTCGCGGGTGGAGCACAGCTGGCGCTGCGGCGCACGGACGACCTGCTGATGGGCTATCTCAACTACCGCGCGAAGCACTTTGATCTGCTGCTCTGGCACTACGGTTTACTGATCTCCGTGCAGGCGGTCGTGACCGTGAGCTTCCTCCTGCTCGGGGGCTACCTCGTGATCGACAACCAGATCAACATCGGGCAGTTCGTCGCCTCCGAGCTCGTCATCCTCGCCATAGTAAGCAACGCCGAAAAGGTGATCTACAGCTTCGAGACCGTCTATGACACCCTCACCGGCGTCGAGAAGCTTGGATCCGTAACCGATCTGCCGCTCGAGAGCGGCGGACAGCTCGACTTTAACGAAATCGACACCGGCAAGGGGCTCACGGTTGACCTCACCAAACTGACCTTCACCTACCCGCGCTCTAATACGGTGGCGCTGCGCGGGCTCAGCATGGCGCTCAAGGCCAACGAGCGCTACTGCCTGGCGGGTTACAATCGATCGGGTCGCGCCACGCTGTGCGCTCTGCTAGCCGGTATCCGGCTCGACTTCGAAGGACGTTTGCTGTACAATGCGACGCCGATCGGCAACCTTGACCTAGACAGTCTGCGGTGGGCCATCGGTGACTACACCCCGCAGGAGGAGGTGATTAACGCCAACATCGCAGAGAACATTTCGATCGGCCATCCCAGCGTGACCCTCGCTGATATCCAGTGGGCCATCGAAATGGCGGGACTCAAAGACTGGATCGCCGAACAGACCAACGGCTTCGAGACGGTGCTCGTGGCCGAGGGCCTCGACCTGCCCCGCTCCGTTCGGATCCGCCTCCTCATCGCTCGCGCGGTGGTTCGCCGCCCGCGACTGCTCGTCATCGGGGGGCACATCGAGCAACTCGACGCCACTCTGTCGGATCAGATCATCACCAACCTCGTCGATCGTTCACATAATTGGACGCTGATCATCGCGAGCAATAGTCGGCAGGTTGCCGCGTCCTGCGACCGCGCCGGTGTACTGCACCTAGGCAACCTCATAACAGAGGGAGACGCCGCCGAGGTCTTGGCGGACGAACGTGTCGCCGGGGTCTGGAATGGCTGAGGCAGGACACGTTTTGCCGACAGGCGCATACGCTAGCATAGTGTATCCTAAACTCTATAGATCTATCCCTCATGCTCAATCTCTCAAGTACGCGCGTCGACCAACCCATCGCCACCTACGGCTTCGCCTCACTCCGCGTAATAGGCCTACCTAACGGGCAGCGGATGTTCAGGCGCTGGGTCGCCGCGGCAATCTTCGCCTGTGTAGTGGTCCTCTTCCTGCCCTGGGTGCAGAACTTTCGTGCTAAAGGCAGCGTCACGGCCCTCGATCCGGGGTCGCGCCCGCAGACCGTGCACTCGACCATACCGGGTCGTGTGGAGCAGTGGTTCGTCTTCGAGGGTGATACCGTCGCCTCCGGCGACACGATCGCGCGGCTGAGCGAGACCAAGCCCGAGTACCTCGACCCACAGCTCGTCGAGCGCACGGGCGAGACGCGCGATGCGAAATCAAGCAGTGCCGACGGCTACCTCCTTAAGGCCGAGGCCCTCGCCAACCAAGCCCAGAATCTCCGCGCCGAGCAGGTGCTGAAACTACGGCAGGTCGAGAACAAGCTCGAGCAATCCCGCCTCTACGTCGCGACCCTCGAGGCCGAACTCGCCCAGCAGCGCATCGAAGTAGAGGTGGCCGACTACCAACTCTCCCGCTCAGACACGCTATATCGCCGAGGCCTGAAGCCCCTCACCGACCAGGAGTCCAAACGCCTCAAGGCCCAGGAGGCGCGCGCCAAACTCACTGCCACACTCAACAAGGTCGACCAGGCGAAGACCGAGGTCGAGCAGGCGCAGATCGCGATCGACAATATTCGCCCGGAATACGCCGGCAAGCTCGCCAAGATCGAAAGCGACCGCCAGAGCGCGTTCACGGATTACTACACCGCTGTTGGGGACGTGGCGAAGCTCTCCTCGCAGGAGGCCAACTACCGCTTGCGTCGGGACTACAACTACATCCTCGCACCGCAGAGCGGGGTGATCGCCAAGGTGCTCACCCCCGGCATCGGCGAGACCATCAAGGAAGGCGAAGCCGTCGTAAGCATCCTGCCGACCACCTTCCAGCCGGCTGTCGAGATCTACGTTGAGCCCTTTGACCTGCCACTAGTGCGTATGGGTCAAGAGGTGCGCTTTCTGTTTGACGGTTGGCCGGCGGTCGTATTCAGCGGTTGGCCGGGCCTCAGTTACGGTACTTTCGTCGGGGAGGTGCAGGCCATCGACAATATCATCGACGCCAAGGGCCGCTACCGCGTACTCGTAGCCCCGAGCGACGACTCGCGCGAGTGGCCGGAAGCACTGCGGCCTGGGTCGGGGGCTGAGGGCGTCGCAATGCTCAACCGTGTGCCCGTGTGGTACGAACTCTGGCGCCAGCTCAATGCCTTCCCGCCCGACTACTACGAAGGCGAGGAGATCGACCGCGAGCGGCAGGGATTGAAGCTCAAGGCACCCGCCAAAAACTTGGTCAAATGAGCTGGCCGCGCCTAAGCATTTGCGCGACTACCGCGGGGCTCCTGTGGCTCTGTGGACTGAGCGCCGCGGCGCAGCCCGTCGGCAGCTTCGACGAGGCGCGGGACTGGGTATTAACGAGTCACCCGCTCGCCACGGCCGCCGCGGCGATAGAGCAGCGGGGGGCGGCCGAACTCCTGAGTGCTCGCGGCGCCTTCGATCCCACCTTGCGCGCCTCATACGACCGAAAACAGTACATTAAGAGCACCTATTTCGAATACACCGACGCAGGCCTCGAGTGGCAAAGTCCCTATGCATTCAAGCTCGAAGGCGGACGTCAGTGGGCCGACGGCATCAACATCAATCCAGAGCGCACGCTACCTTCGGCAGGGCAAGCCTACATGACGCTTAAGCTGCCGCTGATCCAGGGCCTCATCACCGACAAATACCGCATAGGGGTGCAGCGCGGGGAGGTCTCGCAAAGCCTCAATCGAGCTACCGCCGACCTCATCCGCAATGACTTGCACTACGACCTGGCCGTCCGCTACGCTGAGTGGGCCTACTCCGAGCGCGTCGCCGAGATCAGTGCCCTGACCGAAGACCTGATCGAGGTCCGTCTCGTGGCTACGCGGGGCCTTTACGAAGGCGGCGACAAACCAGCCGTGGATACCCTCGAAGCCGCGATCGCGCTCACGACCCAGGAGCTCAACACCCAGCAGGCCCTCGTCGACGCCCAGCTCGCCCGCCAGGAGCTGCTCGCTATATGGTGGGTTTTGCCGCAAGGCGCACGACCCGACGTGCAGGCGCTGCGGCCGCCGCTCCCGCTCGAGCCCGAGAGAGTCGCGGGACATCCGGCACTTGGGGAGTTGAGGGCACAATTTGCCGACGTGGAGCTGCAGCGTCGGCTCTACCGCGAATACCAGAAGCCGCAGCTCGACCTTTCGTACTCGGTGCTCGGCGATGGTTTCGACTTCACACCCGCCGACGGCGGCGAAACCGCGGGGCAGTTCCTTACCTCGGCCTACAAGGTCGGCGCCACTTTCCGCTACCCGATCCTCAACCGGCAGGCGCGTGGGCAGTCGCAGCTAGTCGGCATCAAGCGCGCCGAGGTCGGCGCCAAGCTCGAGGCCAAGCGACAGGAGCTGACCGTGAAAGCCGAGGCCAACCTCGCCGCGGCCCTTGCCTTCGACGCACAACTCGGGGAACTCGGGGTGTTGGTCACTCGCACGGAGCGACTCCTCGCCGCCGAACGCGAGCTCTTCGAGCTCGGGGAGAGTACGCAGTTCCTGCTCAATAGTCGCGAGCAGAGCCTCCAGAAGGCCTTGCTGTCGCAGGCTAAGCTCGAGCTCTCGCGCGCCAAGGCCATCTACGCCTACCGCCAGGCCGCCGCCGATTGGGACTGAGGGCCGACGCGGAAGTGAGTAAGTTGGCACCCCCGACAAACCTCGACTATGCACGATAACGCCACCGTTCGATACCTCGCCGACCCTAAGGTCGCCGCTGCCGTATGTGCCGCGCTGCCCGCCTACCTCGAGCGGCAGCGCTGGTTTACGAGCAAAGGGCAGGGGCTCGACGCCCTGGATATGGAGGTCCTGCCGGCCTTCGGCACACAAGGCGTGATCACGTTGCTTCGCCTACGGCTGAGCAGTGGGACGAAGGAAGTTCGCGTGCTGCCGCTGGCTATGGCCCCGTCCCCGGAGGAACCTGCGCCGCACGCCGTGATCGCTGAGGTGAGCACGGCGGATGGCCCGCAGACCGTATTCGACGCAGTGCATCTGGCGGGTTTTCGCGAAAGCCTATATGACTTCCTAGCCAGCGGCGACAGTATCGAGGGCGAGGGCGGCACCCTCATCGCCGAGCGGGGCCCGATGCTCACGGGTGTGCCACCCGCCGCGGAGACGATCCTACCGATTCAGAATTCATCCAATACCGTCATCGTCTACGAGCCGAGTGGCTTCCTAAAGCTCTTCCGCAAGACGGAGCCAGGTCTCCACCCAGACGCGGAGCTGATCGGTTATCTCAGTGCCGACTGTGGCTTCGAATCGGTACCGACCTTTGGGGGCGCACTGCACTACCGGGCGAAAGGCGATGCCGAGCCTTCGAGCCTCGCCCTCCTGATCGGGCGAGTCGATCACAACGGCGAGGCCTGGGAGACGATGCTAGCGAGGGTGGGGGCTTTCGCCAAAACCTACCGCGCGCGAGGGGCCAATCCGTACGAACTGCCTGCGACGTCACTTTTCGAACCGCTCCACGTCGACGGCGTTCCAGCCCAAGTCGCCGCTGATATGACTGCGGACACCTTGGCGCGGATCGTCCTGTTAGGCCGGCGCACCGCAGAGATGCACATGCACTTTGCCGCCGCGGAGCAAGAAGGACTTCGCCCCGAGGATCTCGACGACGAGTACTGGGCTTCCGCCAAAATACAACTCCGCACACGCCTCGCGCAGGAGCAGAAAGACGCCGAGCCCGAGCTCGCCGCTACCCTAGGCGAGCTTTACGATTGGCTCGACCGAGAGCTCCCGACCGTAAAGCGCGGCTCGATCCGGGTGCATGGCGACTACCACCTCGGACAAGTCCTCGATACCGATGACGACATTGTGATCATCGACTTCGAGGGTGAGCCCCTGCATAGCCTCGCCTACCGCCGCCGCCGCCATCCCGCCTTTAAGGACGTGGCCGGTATGCTGCGCAGTCTCCACTACGCGCCTTACGCCTACGTCAATCAGACCGGGAGCAACGACGCCACGGGTCTCGCCGGAGCGAGGGTCTGGTACGCCGTAGCGTCGAGGCTCTTCCTTACGGCCTACCTCGAGGAGGCTGAGGGCGCGTCTTTTGTCCCGGCGGACCCTGCCGATCGTCTGAGTCTCCTGAGCTTCTTCCTGATCGACAAGGCGTTGTACGAACTCGCTTACGAGCGCGCGAGTCGCCCGGATTGGCTACAGATCCCGGTAGCTGGGATCATGCAAGTTGGCGAAATGATCGACGCGCGCACCTAGTCCAGGGCCACGAAGCTTCCCACTAGTCGATCCGGGCCGCCGGTTGCGGTGACGCGGTAGCTGCCGCTTGCGAGATTCGGTAGGTCGACGGCGAGCCCTGCGGCACCGGTCTGCGCGGGACGCGTAGTCACGTGCACACGGCGCCCCAGCGCGTCGAAGATCTCTACCTCCCAAGCGTGCGTGGTCTCGGGTAGCTGTAGGCTGAGTTCGCCCGCGGCCGCAGAGACAGGATTAGGCCAGCACTTGAAGCTTCCGGTAGTCGCCGCGGTCTCAAATAGGCCACTCACGTCATTGTTCTCCCTGCTGTCGATCAAAAACACGGGCGCACCGGTGAGCGTGATGGGCCCCGTCACGAGCCTGCGCTGCCCCGTGACATTGTAGTCCCAGTAGGCAGCGACATGCGAGCCGGCCGGGATGCTGGCCGGAAGTTGGTAGGTGAGCGAGTTTCGCTCCTGGCCGTCTTGCGTCATCTTGTTCCAGAGCACGTAGGCGGTGCGTCCGGATTTGAGGCGGTAGCCGATACCGTCTGCGCCTGTAGGTAGTTTGAGGCCGGCGGTGAGTTGGGCGTCGTATTCGGCGCCGCGTAAGAGTTCGCCGTAGGTGGCGTACGCGATACCCTCGTCGGTGCGCTCCACCTGGGAGAAGGACTTGTTGGCGATGCTCTTGTACAGGCCCATGAGGTCGAACTCCCCTGAAGCCGCTGATTCGGTCTTGTTGTCGGCGAGGTGGTACGGGTGGATCTGGCGCACCTGCTCCTGCTGCGCCCGCGCGAGAAGTTTGATGATGAAGTTACGCTGCATCTCGGACCCGGTGTGCACGGCCCCCGGATCGACGAAATGGCGGCGAGGGATATTGATCTCGGTGCAGATCGTGACCTTCTCCGGGTACTTCTTACCGTCGTAGCCGTACAGGGTGAGTTCGGAGCGGAAGGCGTCCACCCTCTCGGAGAAGCCGTCCACCATTATGTCTGAGTTGCGGGTGTAGTCGAATCTTCCGGCGGCGTTGTTGTAGTGCTTCACCGCCTCTCCGAGGTGTGGATACACGTGAATGCTGAGGGCGTCAAAGTAAGCGCCACCTGTCAGGGGGTATTCGGACGTCACCTTGCCGCCCGTCGGCTCGTCGGTCTTGCGGAGGATGGTCTCGAGGTAACTTGGGTGCCCGAGGCCGCCAACGGCAACGTAGGCATCTGGATCGAGACGCTTGATGATCTCGTAGGAGATCCGCAGCATCCGGACGTAAGCCTGCACGGGAGCCTTGATTTGGAGCTCGCAGGGGTCGATCTCGTTGTCGTACCAGTTGCCCTCGTAGGTGCGGTCCTTCCAGCCCCCGTTGGGGCCGTCCCCGATGTCGGGCTCGTTCCAGACCTCGTAGAAGCGGACGTAGGGTCCGTAAATCTTCACGGCCTTGTAGAGATAGGCAGCGTAGGTGTTGGCCTCGTTGTAGGGCGTACCGTTGTTGTCGTCCCAGATCGGCTCCCACATACCCTTAAACATCTTAGACCGCTGTCCTTTGCAGAACTCCTCGGTGCCTTGTTGGCCGTCACTGGGGAAGCCCATGATGACGACGTTGTCCTTGGCGCCGAGGTCCACGTAGGTCTTGAAGACGTCCTCACGGATGTCGTAGCCCCACTGCTCGAGGAAGTGGGCGAACAGCCCGGGGCGGACGGAGTTAACTCCGACGCCGGGGACTTTTTTGTCTTTTGTCCCGGTGGACAGTCTGGCGAGGTTGTCGTCCGTCCACCCGGCGTACCACCCGAAATTGATCCCCTGGCCGAAAGGCGCGTTGTAAGAGGGGACTTTCTGGTTGGCAGTTTGTGCGTTGAGGGAGGATACTAAGCAAAGCGCGAGGAAGGGTAAAACACATCTTAACATCGCGTAAGGTTATCGACTAATTATTTGTCCGGCGGCCGACGATTGCCAACCTACCCTATGGACGGTATCTACATTAACGTTTAATGCGTAAGTCCAACACTTCCGTGACATTAGTGACGCATACTCCTCCACTTTTCGCAGCAGAGGCTACATGACACTCCTACTCTCGATTTATGCATCCTCACCGAACCAACTCCTGGCTCTCGACCGTCATCCGACTCAAATGCAACCGCTGTCGCGTGGGCGAACTCTTCCCTTACTCAACCTTCGCCTTTAGGGAGCCCTTCGAGATGCACCGCGAGTGCCCGCGTTGCGGTTTGGACTACTGGCCGGAGCCGGGCTTCTACTATGGGGCGATGTTCCTGAGCTACATTATCTTTTGTTTCCCGTTTCTCGGGCTCGTGATATTCCTTCACTGGGTAGTGGGTTGGAGTCTCGGCACCAGTATGCTGGTCCTGTGCCTGCTCGCCGCAGCCACTTTCGTGTACGTGTTCCGCGTAGCGCGCTCGGCGTGGCTCGCGATGAACGCCACGTACGACCCCGAGATCAGCGAACGTATATATCGGCAGGTTTTGGGGGAAGCCCCGTAGCAGTCGCCAGGGCTTCGGCTCGACTCACGGCGCGCGAGCGGCCACGGCGTCCGGGCTAGCGCTTGTCCCGCGGGACGGACGAGGGTTCTACGAAGAGGTCGGGGCAAAGTGGGACTCCCGGGTTGACGCGGTACTGGTCGAAATCCCGGACGCCAGCCTCGCGCAGGACATCCTCGTCAATCAAGTGACCCCCAGTGCGCGTCGAACTCAGGATAGCGTAGGCAGCGTCGGCAACGATTTCGGGCGTGCGACTCATCTGCATCATCGTGTCGCCGCCGAGGAGGTTGTTGACCGCCGCGGTGGCGATGGTGGTGAGGGGCCACAGACTATTGACGTAGACCTTGTCGTCCTTAAGTTCAGCCGCGAGCCCGAGCGTGACGAGGCTCATTCCGAACTTAGAGACCGTGTAGGCGACGTGTCCTGCGAACCACTTCGGATTGAAGTCGAGCGGCGGGCTGAGGGTGAGGATGTGGGCGTGTTCGGACTTACGTAGGTACGGCAGGCAGGCGCGCGACATGAGGAATGTGCCGCGGGTGTTGACCGTCTGCATGAGGTCGTAGCGCTTGGGAGTGGTCGCCTCGGTCGGGGTGAGCGAGATGGCGCTGGCGTTGTTGATCAGCACGTCGATACCGCCAAAGCGGTCGGCGAGCTGCGCGACGACGGCCTCGATATTGTCTTCGTCGCGCACGTCGCACAGCAGCGCGAGCGCGTCCCCGCCGGCGGTTTTCATCTCTCCCACGGAGGTGTGGATGGTACCGTCGAGCTTGGGGTGCGGCTCGTCGGTCTTGCCGAGTACACCGATGTTAGCGCCTTCACGCGCGAGTCGAAGCCCGATCGCCTTGCCGATGCCGCGGGTAGCCCCGGTAATTAATACTGTTTTGCCTTTCCACACCATGGGCGGGAAGGTAGCCGACCCACACAACTCCTAGGCGGGATCGACGCCCTCATTGTGTGGGGTCGTCGGCAGTCGGTTGTGGTCGAGCCAAAACGCGCCGAGGGTGTGCACGGCGTTACGGAACTCGTCGTGGCGGATAGGTTTGGTGATGTACGCACGGGCCCCGAGCGCGTAGGCACTCTCGATGTCCGTGTTGATCGCGCTGCTGCTCATCACCACGAAGGGCACGCGCTCAAGGACTGGGTTACCGGCGAGGCGACGCAAGACCTCGAGCCCGTCGACCTTAGGCATCTTTAGATCCAGCAAGACGAGTCGCAAGTCGATCGCGGCGTTGCGCTCGTCGAGGATGAATTCGAGCGCGGCCTGTCCATCCTCGATGTGATTGAGCTTGCAGTCCAGATCGAGCTCGCGTAGCGACCGGAAGATCAGCATCCGGTCCATCGGGTCGTCGTCGATGACGAGGATCTGTCGCTGTAACTGGTGACCCATATCGAGACTTAGGTAGGTACGGCGCCATTTGTTTCGTTCGGACGCTGCGCCGGGGATGCGTATGGGAGGGACAGGACGACCTTCGTGCCGACGCCGAGCTGCCCGAGCACGGTGATCTCGCCGCCGTGAAGCTCCACGATGCGCTTCGAAAGCGCTAGCCCTATCCCGAGTCCGGCGAACTCCTGTACACCGTGAAGGCGTTGGAAGATTTCGAAGAGCCGCTCGCTGTGTTGAGACTCGAACCCGACGCCCCGGTCCTCGATCTCGATGAGGGAAAATTCTCCCGCGGTGCGCTCGCCCGTGATCCTGATCGGAGAGTCCGGGTTGTTGCGACTGAATTTAATCGCGTTAGAGATGAGGTGCGCGAAGAGCTTCTCAAGGAGTGGCGCACGGCCGACTACCGTCGGTAGGGCGCCGATGGTGAAGCGGGCGGCGGAATCTGCAAACTGCGTCTCGATTATAACGCCGACGAGCGACGCAAGGTCGACGGCGTCTGGGTCGGTAAGGGTGTGCGGCAGGCGGCTGTAGTCGACCATCCCCTGGATCATGCCGGCCAACTTTTGAACGCTCTGCCGGGCGTAGGCGGCATAGAGCTGCTCCTCTTCGCCTAGCCTCTCGTCGAGGGAGTCGAGCAGCAGCGTCATGAAACTCTCGATGTGCCGTACTGGCGCCCGGAGGTCGTGCGAGATCGTATAAGTGAATTTCTCCAACTCCCGGCGGGATGCCGCCGCTTCGCGGCTCGCGATCAGTTCATCTTCGACGCTGACGATCAGGGATGCCATCCCGCGCCCGCCCTGGGCGTTGAGTTGGCTAATGACCCACGCGTTGATAAGGACCTCCTGTCCCTTGGCGGTCATGAGGCGGAAGTCGCCTTCCCAGTGTTTGGTAGTCTCGGAGGCGAGCGTGGTGGCAAGGTCACCGAGGACCGACCGATCCTCTGGATGTACGTGGCGCAAGAAGAGCTCTCGGGAGGGCTCGATGGTTTTGTCTGCTATCCCGAGCAGCGAGTACATCCCATCGTTCCAGATGAGCTTGTCGAGGCTTGCGTCCGGCGTGATGGAGACTCCGACGTTCGGAGCTTGCCAGACGAGGTTCTCTAGCATGGTATGCGGAACAGAGCTCCGCGTTGAGCCAGCGTCCTCGTGTTGCACCTGGACCGAGATCACGGCACCGAGGGAACCGGTACTGCGGGGCGGGAGCGGCTGTGCGATCACCACAGCTCGGAACCAGTGTTGTCGCTTGTCTGAGACGAGCGCGAGGACCGTCGCGGACCGGCCTTCGGCGAGGTTAGCGAGGGCTTGCTCGAGCTCGGCGTCGAGGAGCATCCTGTAGTGCTCCTTGAGGAAGAAGCGAGTGGCGCCGTCCTCGATGCCGAAGAACTCACGCGCCGCAGCATTGAAGGCGATGATGGGCTCGTCGAAGTCAGACACGACTAACACTGGGGAGGCCAGCAGATCGAAAGCCGTCATCAGGGCAGGATCGCCCTTAGCCAGCAGTACGCCGGTGCGTGCTACAGGTTTAGGCGGCTGAGGTGGTTGGGTTTCGGGGTTCAAGATCTGTCTGGTGTCGATGCGTGCGTCGTCTCACGGCTGAAGTGTTTGCCGTAACTCCGAAACGAGGGGTTTTGCTCACCCCTGAACGGGCTTCGTGAGGAGGTTCGCGACGTTAGAAGACGTGATTTTGATGTTAGGCCTCCGACGTTGAATTGAGCCGTTGCGCGAGCGGTGTCACGAGCGCGGGATACGTTTTGGCGAAGGCCGCCGGAAAATCGAGTCGCAGCACCTGCGCTACTGCCAGATCGTCGACCGAAGGGAGTCCGACGGCATCCATCACCCATGACGGGGGACGGTCGAGGATCTCCGAGAGCATCTGCTGGCACGTCGGTACCTCAGGGCGGGTTGCCCGGAGGCCGTGTAGCGAGATCTCGAAGGCGCGTGCCCACTCGTAGAGGGCGATGTTGAAGTACTCCTCCGGGTCGAGCGCGGCCGGTAAGGCTTGGTGTAAGGACAGCATGACGACCCCGTCCTCGGTGTAGATTTCGCTGGCGTGGAATAGCTCGGGAAATTGTGGACTTGGGAAGGGGTGTTTGTAGACCACTACATTCTCGAATGGCTCCGGGATAGCTCGTTTTGGCGAAAGCCCTAACGACAATCGCGCCGCCTGGATGGCGATCAGGGCCTCGACGTCCGCCGGCAATCCACCGTCATCCAGGCCCTGGGGTTTGAAGTCTAGTCCGAGCAGCGTGAGGAAGGTCCGTTGGCGCAACAGGAGGCGCTCGCGGGTGGATAGGTGCGCGTACCAGCTAGGTTGCTTGGCGTCGAGCAAGCCTACGATCCGCGGGTCGAGATCGTGGGGGTAGCGCGTGTAGTAGGCCCATTCGAGTTCGGGTCTGAAGACGATGGCCAGCGCAAGCGCAATCACGAAGGGAACGGCGTAGACCCCGGCCCCGCCGCTGTCGTTGAGGAAGGCGTAGGCTAGGGGGGCGGCGGCCAGCAGGCTGAGTACAGCGATGAGTAATCGGACGGGCATGAGGGCAGAGGGCGTGCAGCGGGAGTGCCGGCAAAGAAACTCACTGAATTCCGGCCCGACCGTTGCGGAGTCCGGGAGGACAGCTATATTTGCGGCCGCTCGGGGTAACGTGCCCTAGGCGAGACGGCGCGATAGCTCAGTTGGTAGAGCACACGACTGAAAATCGTGGTGTCGGCAGTTCAAATCTGCCTCGTGCCACACAGTAGCCCCCGGACGCAAGTCGTCTGGGGGCTTTGTGCTTTTAGGCCCCTCCCGAAGCTCCGTCGGCTGGCCACCGAACGTACGCGTTCGACTCCGCGTCGTAACGACGGACGACGCGAGCGGGGTTGCCGACGACGACGCAGAAGTCGGGCACGTCTTTCGTGACGACGGCCCCGGCGGCGACGACGACGTTGCGGCCGATCTTGACGCCCGAAAGGATCACAGCTCCGGCCGCGATCCACGACCCCGCCCCCACCACGATGGGTGCCACTTTGACGCCCTGGTCCTTGATCGGCCGGGTGATGTCCTCGTAGTTGTGGTTGAGTGCCGAGATGATGACGTTTTGTGCCAGTAGCACGTCGTCCTCGATGCGGACGGGTCCAATGATGACCGAGCCGAGCCCAATCAGTGAAGCACGCCCGATGAAGACATCGCCCATCGCGTTATTGATCAGGCAGTTGTCCTCGACGATGGCCTTCGGGGCGAGCACGAAGGCGTTGAAGGGAACGGTATCCATGCGGACGGTGTCACGGACGGTACCCGCGACGGTGTGCGCGAAGCGGTTAAGGAGGTTACGCACCCACCACCGCGGGCGGTAGTCGTCCTTCGGGAACAGCGCTCGGTGGGCGAGCTCCTTGCCCTTTGGAGACTGGTTAACCCAGGTCTTAAGTTCGGTGATGGCCATATCGATTGGATCAGGGCACAAAGTTCACGGTTCACGGTTCAGGGTTCACGACGCCCGGTACTTCCTCATCGAGCGCGCTTAGAGCTTCGAACTGTGAATGGTTGACTACATCCCGAGCGGAACCATGACGACTGTCGCCAGTGGCGGCAACTTTAGTTCCAAGCTGTACGGCTGCCCCTGCCACGGCGTGGGCTCGGCGTCGCGGACGGCGCGCGGCTTTACGCCACTGCCGCCGAAGCGCTTCTCGTCGCTGTTGAGGACAATCTCCCAGCGGCCCTCGCTCGGTAGCCCGATGCGGTAGGGTGAACGGACCAGGGGCGTGAGGTTGTGCACGACGGCCGCGCACTCGTCTCTACCGTGCCCCCACCTCAGATAACTCAGCGTCGAACCCTCGGCGTCGCCGCCCTCGATCCACTGGAAGCCCCCGGGCTCGAACTGGCGCTCGTGCATGGCGGGGGTGTCGCGGTAGAACTCGTTGACGGCCTTTACCCAGGCGGCAATCCCCTGGTGCATCCCGTGGTCCAGCAACGACCAGTCCAGGCCTCGCTCGAGACTCCACTCCGTGGGCTGTCCAAACTCCCCGCCCATGAACAGGAGTTTGGTGCCGGGGTGGGTGTACATGTAGCCGAACAGGAGTCGCAGGTTCGCGAACTTCTGCCACTCGTCCCCCGGCATGCGCGTGAACAGTGAACCCTTCCCGTAAACGACCTCGTCGTGGCTGAGCGGGAGCATGAAGTTCTCTGAGTCCTTATAGACCGCCGAGAAGGTGAGCTGGTTGTGGTGATACTTGCGGTAGATGGGGTCGAACGCGAAGTACTTCAGCGTGTCGTGCATCCACCCCATCATCCACTTCTGCCCGAAGCCGAGGCCGCCGGCGTAGACCGGCTTGGAGACCCCGGAGTAGCTCGTCGACTCCTCGGCGATGGTGGCGGTGTCGGGGAAGTGCTGGTAGACGGCGGCGTTGAACTCCTGCAGGAAGGCAATCGCCTCGAGGTTTTCGTTACCGCCGTAGATATTGGGCTCCCACCCGCCCGGCTGGCGGGAGTAGTCGAGGTATAGCATCGACGCCACGGCGTCTACCCGGAGGCCGTCGGCGTGGTATTGGTCGAGCCAAAACAGCGCGTTCGAGATAAGGAAGCTCTTGACTTCCGGGCGGCCATAGTTGAAGATGCGGCTCTTCCAGTCCGGGTGGTAGCCCTTGCGCTCGTCGGCGTGATCGAAGAGGTGCGTGCCGTCGAACTGGTGTAAGCCAAATGCGTCCTCGGGGAAGTGGCTCGGGACCCAGTCCAGGATCACGCCGATGCCTGCCTGGTGGAGGCGGTCGACGAGGCAGGCGAAGTCCTCCGGGACGCCGAACCTGCTCGTCGGCGCGAAGTAGCCCAGCACCTGGTACCCCCAGCTCGGGAAGTACGGGTGCTCCATGACGGGCATCATCTCCACGTGCGTAAAGCCCATGTGCTGGATGTAGGGCACGAGCTCGTCGGCGAGCTCGCGGTAGCTGAGGCTCTCGGTCCCGCCGTGCCGCTTGCGCCACGACCCGACGTGGAGTTCGTAGACGCTCATTGGGGCCTGGAGGCCGTTCTTCGTGTGGCGCTCCTTCATCCAGGCCTCGTCCTGCCACGCGTACGGGCGGGTGTCCTGGTGCCAGACGATGCTTGCCGTGTTTGGGGGCAGCTCGCAGTAGCGGGCGAAGGGGTCGGCCTTCTCGAGGTCGCCGCCGTGAGCGCCCCGGATGGCGTACTTATACAGGACGCCGTGGCCGATGTCTGGGACGAAGCCCTCCCAGATGCCCGAACTGTCCCAGCGGGCCGACAGCGGGTTGGCGCCGCGGCTCCAGTCGTTGAACTGGCCGATGACGCTCACCTCCTGCGCGGCGGGCGCCCAGACGGCGAAGTAGGTGCCGGCCGCGCCATCGACCGTAGCCTCGTGGCTACCGAGCTTGTCGTAGAGGCGGTGGTGCTTGCCCTCCCGGAAGAGGTGGATATCGAACTCGGTAAAGCGGCTGAAGTGTAGCGAATCGTTGGCGACTGGCGCGGCGGCGGCCCTTTTCTCGCCAGTCGATGACTTTGGCCTAGCCGGTTTTGTAGCGGTTGCCGGATTCGCGGACCCGGTGGCGGTCGCGGGATCCTTGGCGGTCGCGGGCTCCTCGGCTGTCGCGGGCTGGGCGGCGGCGCTTGAGGCCTTGGGGTCCGCTGGTTTAGTGGCTTTGCTTGACTTCTGTCCGGAGGGCATAGGTGGGGGGTGTCTTGGGAAAAGGGTAAGGTAGTGACGCGGAGGTGCGCGGACTCGGTCGGGGCGCCGTTCAAGCATCGGTCGGCTTTCGCCAAAACCAACAAGCCCTCCCCCGCATAAGTGCGGAGGAGGGCCCGGGCGAGGCCTGTGGCGCCTTGGCGGCGGCAGGGATCTCCTTCGGCGGCGCTGCCTTAGACCTCGGTGTTGACGACGGAGTTCTCGCTGCCGAAAGGCGTCATAACGTTGCCGTCGGCCTCGGTGTCGTTGAGCCACCGCTGGCCGTCCACCAGGTAGCGGAATTCGACATTCTTGCCGATGGGCAACTCGACGGTCGCACTGAAGGTGCCGTCCTTCTTCTTGGCCATGTTGATTGGGGCGTCGGTGTCCCAGTTGTTGAATTCGCCGACGATGCCGATTTGCTTGCCGTGGACTTCGGCTACGGGAACGCAAAAAGTGGCCTTGCAGACCGGGCGTGCTTTGAGGAATTGTTTCTTAATCACGAGAAGTGGTTTTGGAGAGTGAACGTATTTCGAGACGCAAAGCTATTCCTTTGGGAGCTGGTAGGCGCACTCGTCAAGAAGACACCCACTTACGTATTGGCGTGCGAGTAGCGGACTGTGTATATAATTAGTAAGGCCTGCTGTTGGATAAAGGTTCGATAGGCGGTTGAGCCCTCCCGCAAACGATACTTCGGTATCATGCCTGTGGATTTTTACCGATCCGTCGATTATTTCTTCGAAATTTCGCCCCCACCCATACTCAAAAATACCACATCCCGCTGCCGTCGCGCTATGCGGAATCTTCGTTACGGCCGTAGGGTCGCGCACTCTCCGTCACACTTTGTGCATCCTAGCTTCGGCTGTAAGGACGAGCGTTCTCGCACCGGAAGCCATGGCCCCGAAGGCCGCTAACCGTCCTCCGACGGGGACATGAGCATCTTCGCTCCGGGTCTCCGACGATCCTCAATCACCGATCCCGCCGGAGGTGGATTTGACATCGGTCACGCGTTAGAGTGTAGTGCCGCGAGCGGGGTCCTTTGGCGTGATTAAAATCTCGTTCGACATGGTCCGCGCCGACGACGGATCCCTACGTGCCTCGTCCGGCTTCACCCGGACCATTGTCGACGGTTCCAGCGGCTATCGCGCCTTATCTCATTCACTAAATCCAGTGTACGGAGCCGTAGCACCCTACCCTCAGTGCCCGTGTGGATAGGGAGGATCGACGTCCTCTTGGCCGGCATCCCGCGAGGACGCCCTCGGCTCGGAACTCCTAACGGACTTGGCTCAATGACGGACGGATGTGGATGTGGATAACCGACGGTTGGGGAAAGGTACTAGTGAGGAGGGTTTAAAAAACATTTTGTGTTGTTTTGGCGTAAGCTTGCACGATCAGAGAATCGAGGTGCTGCCCCCATACCCGCATGCTCCTCAACTGCCACACCTACTACTCCCTGCGTTACGGGACCCTCTCCCCGGAGCAGCTCGTGCACCTCGCCGTGGCGCGCGGGCACGATACGCTCGTCCTCGCGGACGTCAACTCGACGGCGGCGGCGTACCCGTTCTGGAAGGCGTGTCGCAAACGTCACATCAATCCCGTGTACGGGGTCGAGTTCCGCAACGGGGACGACCTGCTCTTCCTCGGGATCGCGCGCGACCAGGAGGGCTGGGCGGAGCTCTGCGGTTTGCTTACGGACTGCTCGCTGGCCGGACGCGACCTGCCGAATCAGGCGCCGGAGTTCGGGCACTGCATCGTGGTCTACCCGCGGCTCGTCAAGCCGATCGAAAGTTTTGGCGAAAGCGAATACCTCGGCATCCGCGCCGAACACGTCAATCGCCTCTTCCGCAGTCCCGTGGCCGAGTACCCGCACAAGCTCGTGGCGTGGAGCCCCTTCACGGCCGACGACGACGAGGCCTACACGACGCATAGATTGCTGCGGGCCGTGCACCACAATACCGTCCTGAGTCAGCTTTCGCCAAAACAGATGGCGCGTTTTGACGAAAGTCTCTTTACGCCAGCCGAGCTCGCCGAGCGCTACGACACGCACCCCTACTTACTGACACAGGCCGCGGCCCTGATTGCGGACTGCGGTTTCGACTTCGACGAGGGCGGAAAACTCCTCAACAAGCAGACCTTCACCGAGACCGAGGCCGGCGATTATGCGCTAGTCCGCAAACTCGCCGAGTCCGGGTGCCGCCAGCGCTTCGGAGCCGAGCACCGGCTCGCGCACGAGCGCCTGGAGCGCGAACTGGCCGTCATCCTGCAGCAGGGATTCTGCTGCTACTTCCTCGTCACCTGGGACATCATCCGCTACGCGCGCTCGGTCGGGTACCACCACGTCGGGCGCGGCTCGGGGGCTAACTCGATCGTGGCCTACTGCATGTACATCTCGGATGTGGACCCGCTGGAGCTCGACCTCTACTTCGAGCGATTCATCAACCCGCACCGTTCCAGTCCACCTGACTTCGACATTGACTTTTCGTGGGACGAGCGCGACGACGTGATCGACTACATCTTCAAACGCCACGGCCCGGAGTACACCGCGATGATGGCCACGACGGTGACCTTCAAGTACGCCTCGGTGGTGCGCGAGCTCGGCAAGGTGTTCGGTCTTCCAAAAAACGAGATCGACCTGATCGTCAATACGCCCGACGAGCAAGGCGGTCACCACGAATTGGCGCCGATCGTGCGCCGGCACGGCCGTAAGATCGCCAACTTCCCGAACTACCTGTCCATTCACGCCGGCGGTATTCTCATCTCGCTGCGGCCATTGCGCTACCACACGGCCCTGCAGCTGATGCCGAAGGGCTTTCCGATCGTGCACATCGACATGTACACGGCCGAGGACTGGGGATTCCACAAGTACGACATCCTCTCGCAGCGCGGGCTCGGCCACATCAAGGACGCCGTGCAGCTGGTGCGCGACAACCAGGGGCGCCACGTCGACATCCACAACATCGCCCCGATCAAGGCCGATCCGCAAGTGAGGGCGCAACTCAAGAGCGGCCGGGCCATCGGCTGCTTTTACGTGGAGAGTCCCGCCATGCGCGGGCTGTTGTCGAAGCTGGCCTGCGATGATTACGTGCACTTGGTGGCCGCCAGTTCGATCATCCGTCCGGGCGTGGCGCAGTCGGGTATGATGCGCGAGTACATCGAGCGCTTCCACGACCGGGCCAACATCAAGTATCTACACCCGGTCTTCGAGGAGCACCTCGGCGAGACCTTCGGGGTGATGGTCTACCAGGAGGACGTGATGAAGATCGCGCACCACTTCTCGGGTCTGCCGATGGACGAGTGCGACGTGCTGCGGCGCATCATGTCCGGCAAGAAGCACCGCTCGGACAAGTTCACGGAGCTGCAGGAGCGCTACTTTGCGGGCTGCGCGGCCAAGGGGCATAATGCCGCGGTTAGTGCAGAGGTCTGGCGGCAGATCGAATCCTTCGCGGGCTACTCCTTCTGTAAGGCGCACTCGGCGAGCTTCGCGGTGGAGAGTTTTCAGAGTCTGTACCTCAAGGTGTACTACCCGCTGGAGTTTATGGTCGGGGTGATCAATAACTTCGGGGGCTTTTACCGGACGGAGTTTTACGTCCACGAGGCGCGGCTTCAGGGGGCGAGCATTCACCCGCCGTGCGTCAATCGCTCGCTGTACCTGACGACCATCACAGGCACGGATGTGTATTTGGGCTTCGTACACTTACAGGGTCTGGAGCATCGTGTGGCGCACCGCATCGTCCGCGAGCGGGGGCGGGGCGGGGTCTACCGCGATCTCGGAGACTTTGTGCGCCGCACGGAGGTGAGTTCGGAGCAGTTGGTGCTCCTGATCCGCATCGGGGCGCTACGATTTACGGGATCTACCAAACCGGAGCTGATGTGGGAGCGCAACGCCGCCCTGGCGGCGCCGAGCCAGCGCAAGCGCATCGGTGGCCACGGGGCCACGGGGGCGCTCTTCGCCGAGGCCTACGACGAGAATTTCGAGTTGCCGACGCTTCAGGAGGGGCGCTTCGACCAGGCTTTCGACGAGATCGAGTTGCTGGGCTTCCCGCTGTGCTCGCCGTTCGAGATGCTGGCCGAGGTGCCGGGCGGGACGCTGGGCGTGCGGGACTTCGGGCGCTTTAAAAAGCGTGAGGTGCAGGTGCTGGGCTACTTCGTGACCCGCAAGGATTTGCGGACGCGTCAAGGCAAGGCGATGGCTTTCGGGACCTGGCTCGACGCCAACGGCGACTACTTCGACACGACGCACTTCCCAGGCAAGTGGCGCCACGGCGACCTGCAGGCCGGGGGCATCTACCTCATCACTGGCTTCGTCTCGGAGGACTTCGGATTCCTCACCCTAGACGCCGAGCGGTTGTTTCGGCTCCCTTACGTGTCGGATGTGCGGTATTAATGGGCGTTGTCCGGGAGCAACCGGCCGGAAACCTCCATTGGCGCGGGCTTTGTAGTGATTTGGGCGTATGCTCTTCCAGATTAAGTGCCCACGCCCACAGAGGCACTTCGAGCGGTCCGTGTCGCGGGTACGATCCTGGCTCGCGGTTGTGCTTTTGCTCTCCGTACAATTCCACCTGTACGCCGGTGGACACGAGGGGCCATTCGTGAGTACGGCGGAGCAAACGGAGGCCGTCCGAAGCGAGAGCGAGCGCATCGATGGCCTACCGACTATACAGGAGCGTATCGAGGCGTACACCGCGCTAATCAACGCGTACGCCAAAGAGGGCGAGCTTCCGCCCGTCCTAACACTGCTCCGCAAGGTGTACAAGACGGCCAAGCATCTTCCGACGCAGCACGAGGGCGACGAGGCGCTCGCGCGGCTCAGTCGCCAAGTGCCGCTCGGTAGGCTCACTAGTATGGAACGCAACCATCTCCGTTGCGCTTTCGCGCGCATCGAGGCCTTCGGCGGTAATATGATAGCCGGGGAGCAAGAGCTCCTCGCGATCCTTGCGTTGCCAGCCTCCGAGGTCCACGACTTCACGCGTGCCGAGTGCCACTACGCCGTGGCGTACTGCAATTTTTACACCGAGAATCTAGCGAACTCCGCCTCCCACGTCGCGCGCGCTGCCAAGCTCTACGTGGCGCTCGGGATTGCGGACCTCGCCCTTGAGGCCTTCGACGGGGCGAGCACCACATACTTAAAGATGGGGCGCGTGGATAGCGCCCTGCATTTCGCGCGCCTCGGGCTCAGCATCAAGCCCGCCATCACCGACGAGGCGACCCTCAACCTTGCGCTCAACTACGCCGAGGCCCTCATGGCTAATGGACAGGTAGACTCCGCCCTGATCTACGCGACCCGCGCCAACGACCACGCGACTGCCACGGGCTCGCTCGCGAGTCGGGCCCGCGCCGAGTATGCGCTCGGCAATCTCAACATGAGCCTCCGGCGCTACGCCCGCGCCCAGAAGCACTACCTCCAGGCCGATCTGTTGTTCCGCGACTCGCAGGAGGCCTACCTCATTGCGGAAGTGTTGGACTCCCTCGGTACGGCTTACGCCAAAATGGGTGAATTCGAGGCGGCCTACGACGCGAAGACGCGGGGATTCAGGCTCAAGGACTCCCTCCGCGAGGACCGCCTCCGCCAGGACGTTGATATGAAGGTGGCGAAGTACGAGCGCGATCGCCACGCGCGCGAGCTGATCGCCTCGGCGAGCGAGCGCGCCCTCGCGGAGGCCGTCCAGACGCAGCGCACGCTCGAGCGCGTCGCCCTCATCGGCGCCGGCCTCCTCCTCGCCCTTGCGCTCGCCTTCGTGATCTCGCGCTCGCGGATGCGGTCCGCACTGGCCACCCAGCTCCAGCAGGAGGTCAACATCCAGACGCACGAGCTCCGCGAGCGCGGCAAGTCCCTCGAGGCCCAAACCCTCAAACTCAGCGAGTCCAACGCCGAGCTCGAGCGCTTCGCCTACATCGCGAGCCACGACCTGAAGACCCCCCTGCGCAACGTGACCAGCTTCCTCGGCCTCATCCGCCGACGCCTGCCCGCGGACTCCCTCGCGATCGTCGAGGAGTACCTCGACATCGCCATCGGGAACGCCCGCCACATGAACGAACTCATCACCGACGTGCTCGAGTACAGTCGCCTCCACGCCGACTTCGAGCTGCTGGCCGAGGAAATCAAGGTCGTCGATGCCCTCGATCGCGTCCGGGCGAGCCTCCAGTCCGAGATCGAGGAGCGCGATGCCGAACTCCAGGTGGTCGGGGACGCGTCACTCGTTTTGCCGAAAGGCACCCTAGACCAGTTGCTCGGTAACCTGATCGTCAACGGGATGAAGTACAACCAGGCGATCCGACCGCTCGTCAGGGTGGTGACCATCGATATGGGGGACCGCGTCCGCATCTCGGTAGCCGACAACGGGATCGGGATCGCGCCCGAGTACCACGACCGCATCTTTGAGGTCTTCCGCCGCCTCCACACCAGTGACATGTACTCCGGGACAGGCGTCGGGCTCGCGGCGTGCCGCAAGATCATCCTGCGGCTCGGGGGTGACATCCGCGTGGAATCCGCCGAGGGCGCTGGCGCGACCTTCGTCGTTGATCTCCCCAAGCACGTTGGGAAGGGCCGCCAACTGATGGCGCTCCCCGCTCAACATGCCGCGTAATAGCTCGCGACCAGCGCCACGATCGCCGCGGCTAGTGCCACGTAGCGCCCAGCGGCGGCGGTCTGCGGGGTAGCCCCTGCCTTCGCTCCCCGCTTGCGCCTCCGTTTCTGGAGTCTACCGAGTCCCGCGGCCACGGCCGCGAAGTCTTCGAAGAAGCGCTCGCGGTCCGTCAAGTCAGATCGCTCGGCGTGGACGTAGGCGTTGCGCTCAGCCGACCACGCGCGGTAGGCCTGCCAGGTTGGTTCGTCGAGGCGGTCTTTGAGCTCGCGCATCCGCTCCCCGAGCATGAGGGGCTTGCCGTCGGGACCGGTCCCAGCCGTCACGATCTTCTTCGCGAGGGCTTCGATGTAGCGACCGCTCTCGATGACGAGTGTGCCGACCGCGGCGTCGCGCAACTGTTCGGGATCCTTCACCACGGTGGCAAAGATGGACGCCGGCGCGCGGACGCTCGAATCCCGACGCTCCCTCAGAAGAGTCGTTGCTGGCCCGGGCGATACCGCTCGAAGAGGGCCGTGTTGTATGGCGGTAGGTCGTCCAGCGACTTCGCCGTGGCTACCGTATTCGGAAAAAACTTCAGTCGGGCGATCTTGACCCGTTGCGCGATGGACTCCGCGTAAACCCCCGCGCCCTTCTGCCGCCTGCCGAACTTGCTGTCGTTGAGCTTGCCGTCGTGACAGTCGCGGATGCGGGCGAGGATGCGCTCGGCGCGGTCGGGGTAGTGCTCGCGGGCCCAGTCACCGAAGATCTCGCCGATGTCGCCGTTGAGGCGCACGATGGTGTAGTTGATGGCCCGCGCGCCGGCCTCCGCGGCGGCGGCCGCGATGTCGATGATCTCATGGTCGGTGAGGCCCGGGACAATGGGCGCGATCATGACGCGGACAGGGACCCCGGCGGCGGAGAGCTGGCGGACGACCTCGAGACGCTGTGCTGCAGTGGCCGTGCGAGGCTCCATCGTGCGGCGCAAGCTTTCGTCGAGGCTCGTGATCGAGACGGCGACGTGGACGAGGTCGTGCGCCGCGAGTTGGCGAAGCAGGTCGAGGTCCCGGAGGATGAGCTTGTTCTTGGTAATAAGGCCAATGGGGTGGCGGTAGCGCCAGCACAATTCGAGCACACCTCGCGTGAGGCCCTCGACGCGTTCGATCGGCTGGTAGCAGTCCGTATTGCCGCTCACCATCAGCGGGGACGCCCGCCAGCTAGGCTTAGACAGGGCCTCATCGAGGAGGGCCACGGTGTTGCGCTTGACGAGGATGACGCGCTCGAAGTCCTGTCCGGCGGAGTAGCCCCAGTAGTTGTGCGTGTTGCGCGCGAAGCAGTACACGCAGCCGTGCTCGCAGCCCTGGTACGGGTTGAGGCCCCACTCTCCGCGGACGTCCGGGGAGAGAATGCGGTTGAGGATCGTCTTCGGGTGTGTGAGGACGTACTGGGTCTTGTCGTCGCGGAGGTCCTCGGCTTCCGCCAAAACCCGATCCTCGAGCTCTGGGACGTAGGTCTCACGCAGGGCGTCGAAGCGGCTCTGGGGGTTGGTAATGGCGCCTCTCATGGGGTTAGGGTTAAAAAAGATGTAACGACGATTAGATGGTCGGATGGGAGGAGGGCTTTACGGGGCGCGCGAACGGCTGCCCTCCAACCCCTTAACCAACCCATCCTCCCATCAGAGAAGGGTTAGCCGAATCGATCTTTAGGGCTGATTGAAATACGCCGCCGAACTCGTGTCGCCGTCGGCGTCGGTGAGGCTGACGATGGCATCCTCGAGCTCGACACTCGTGACGTAGCGGACGTTGACGTTGCGGATGCCATCCGCCGGCAGGACGAAGAAGTCGCCTGGGATGGCGTAGCGGTCCTGCGGGTCGCCACCCGACTTCCGATCGGCTTTGAGGTAGCGCCGACGCGCTTCTATTAGGATGAGCTTGTCGAGTCTGTTGTCTGGGAGTAGTTCGTAGTCGGCGAGGATTCCTTCGTAGAGGGCGTCTCCTTCCGAGGTGGTCGCCAGGACGTCGACGTACGTGATGATGACGACGTCGTCGGCGCCACTCGGTAGTAGTGTCTTGACGCCACCGAATTGGCGGATCCCTCCGCGCAGTACGTAGTGCCAGTAGTTTTGGAACCGTAGGAGCTTGTACCTCCGATCGAGTCCTCGGCGGCGGACGATGGCCTGCGCAACGTAACCGGCCGCGGCCGCGGCCATGAACAGGATCGCTTGTCCGGCCACCAGTATGAACGCCGCTCGCGCGTGGACTCTCACTCCGTCGACACCTAACTGGAGCGCTTGCGCGATCACGGCCCGGTAGGCCGTCTGTACGTCGGTCGCCTGCACCAGCGACACTACGACCGCGAACGCTAGCTGGAACAGCATCGCCGGGACGAACACCCGTGAAATTAGCTGGCCGACGTTCTCGGAGAAGTACTGCTTCGAGAATTCGCCGGTGTAGTAGAAACGCCGGAAGGCGATCCCCGGCAGCAGCAAGCCAAAGATGATTAGGGAGCTGGCCGCGATGTTCACGTCCGGCTGATCAGGTGGCTCGGGTGGCGCGCCCCTAGGCGACGGGCCGGACCCACTTCCCACGTAGGGCCCGGAGCAGCACCGCTTTCGTTTCCGGATCGCGCAACAGCGCCGCCCCCTGCGGATTGACGAGCGGCGTCTCCGCGAAAACCGAGATCTGGTCGCGGTCGATAGCCGTCTTCAGCCCAAGTTTCCACTCCGAACTGCGCGCCATGGCCAGCTCGAACTTCTCGCGGATACGGATCACGGTGGCTGCTTGGTCGCTCATCAGTCCGAAAGGTAACCGCTTTATCATTGCCGTAGTTTTTCATCTTATGTACTTTACGTTTTGGCGAAAGCCGCCACTTTACTGCCTTAAGCCTTGCAGCGCGCCATCTTGATTGCCTCCTCGCCGTAGCGCGCGCGGATGCGGTCGAGCGCCTCCATCAAGCGCACGTCGCGCTCGGTGTCGCGGAAGAGGTCGACCTGGTAGTGCCCGCGCACGAGATCCGAGAAGCGCACGCCGATGAGGCGCACCAGCTGCCGTCGCTCGTGGAGGCCCTCGAACAGCTCGGCCGCGTGGCGCAGGAGGTCGCGGTCGTTGGCCGTGTACGCGATGCGGCGCTGCTTGGTGAAGGTCTGGAAGTCGGTGTAGCGGACCTTGACCGTGAGGCAGGCCGTGAGCTGCCCGCGCTGCCGGAGGTCGAACCCGAGGCGGCACACCATGTCGGCCAGCACGTCGCGCAGGAACTTCACGTCCGTGGTGTCCTGCTGGAAGGTGCGCTCCTTGCTGAGGGACTTGCGTCCGCTCGACGGCACCACCGGCGAGTCATCCACGCCGTGGGCCTTGCGCGACAGATCGCGGCCGTGCTTACCGAACTCGCGCTCGAGGAGGCGCACGGGGATCTCTCGCAGGAGGCGCACCGTGCGCACGCCCATGAAGCTCAGCCGGTGGGCGGTCTCCTTGCCGAGGCCGGGGAGCTTCGACGTGGACAGGGGCGCGAGGAAGTCGCCCTCCGTGCCGCTGCGGATCATGAGCGTGCCGTTGGGCTTGGCCTCCCCGGTGCCGACCTTCGAGACCAGTTTGTTGACGCTCAGCCCGAAGGAAATCGGCAGGCCCGTCTCGTGCATGATGCGCTGCCGCATTTCGCACGACCACTTCCAGCACCCGACGTGGCGGTCCATGCCGGTGAGGTCGCAGTAGAACTCGTCGATCGAGCTCTTCTCGTACACGGGGGCATCCGCGGCGATGACCTCGGACACGAGCTGGGAGTACTGCGAGTAGCTCTCCATGTCGCCCTTGATGACGAGGGCCTCGGGGCAGAGCTTGAGGGCCATGCGCATCGGCATGGCCGAGCGCACGCCGTAGGCACGCGCCTCGTACGAACAACTGGCCACGACGCCCCGCCCGGCACGCCCGCCGACGATGAGTGGGCGGCCCTTGAGGCTTGAGTCGCGGAGGCGCTCCACGGAGATGAAGAAGGAGTCGAGGTCGAGGTGGAGGATGGCGCGGTCGAAGGCGGGGGCCGGATTACTGTGCGCGCTGTCTTCGTCGTTGCCCTGGTCCTCGGGCCAGGCGGGGTCGTCGTCGTCGGGTTTCGCGGGCGGGCAGTGCGGCACCACACCGGAGGGCGGGCGCGTGAGCAGATCGTAATCGTAGCGGCTGAAATCTTCCACGGCGGTACACGCGCTCGTTGTGGAGGCGTGGTAGGTTTTACGAAAGTGAACACAAATTGTGTCTAATACGACGTATCACACAAGCTAAATACAACAAAAAGTTTTGAACGTGAAGTGTGGGAAGATTGGAAAAAAGGGTGCAACGGCGCCATCCAAATGCTGTCCTTGGCGCAAAGCGAAACGCCATGTACACCTCGTCGTCGTTGAAATCCTTGCGCAATGCCGCCATCGCGCTCGCGATTGCAGCGTTGGCGGCCCCCGCCACCGCCCAGGTCAACGCCACCGCAGAGATCGACGCCCACCGGGAGTTCGTCCTCGGGGACTACGCCAGCAAGGACTACACGGCCAGGCTCTACAACCGCGGCCCGGTCGCGGTCGAGGTACGCACCTTCATGACGGCGAGTGGCGAACTAGTCGGCACCTTCGAGCTCGCCGCCAAGCAGCGCAAGACAGTCCGCGTCAAGAAGGAACACACGGTGGTGTTCGTCAACGACAGCGACCGCCACGTCGACATCGACGCGCGGCTCTCGTACGGGGTCGAGGGAATGTCGAGCCGCCCGATCACGGAGTTGTGATGGAGTAGGTCAAACCCTACCGCCGCTTCTTCTTCGGCGCCCCGGGCTTCTTCGACATCTTCTCCCGCAAATCCCGCGCGCGGCGATTGCCCCGATTGACGAGCTGATTCTTGGCGGACTTCTCGTGCGTCGCGCCGCCGGTCTTGCGGAGCCTACTGCTAAGCGTCGGCATGAAGATGTGGGGCTTCTCCTCGGCGGTGAGTTCGGGGTTGACCTCCACCTCGTCGGACGGGAACTGGAGCTGTTCTACCTGGCGTCGCATCAGTCCCTCGACGTTGGCCATTAGGCCGAGCTCCTTGTCGGTCACCATCGAGATCGCCTCCCCGGTGGCGTCCTGGCGACCGGTACGACCGATGCGGTGGATGTAGGCCTCGGGCTCGGTGGGCACGTCCATCGAGATGACGTGGCTCACCGAGTCGATGTCCAGACCGCGACTGACGAGGTCGGTGGCCACGAGAATGCGGCGCTCACCGGAGGCAAAACTGCGCAGCGCACTGAAGCGCGTGTTCTGCGCCTTGTTGCTGTGGATCACGGCGATCTGCTCCGGAAAGTCCCGCTCGAGCTGCTCAGCCACTAGATCAGCGGACTTCCTACTCGGTACAAAGACGAGCACCTTCTCGAAGCGATCCTGGTCGGCGAGGAGGTGGCGCACGAGGTTGATCTTCGTATTGAAGTTCTCGACCGGGTAGCTCACCTGTTTGATGTTGTCGAGCGGCGTACCGCTGCGCGCGGCCGTGACGTAGACCGGTCCGGCGAACATCTGGTCGATGAGTTTCTCGACGGCGGGGGTGATCGTGGCCGAGAAAAGCAAGTTCTGCCGCTTTGCGGGCAGCATGTCGAGCACGTTGAGCAGTTGAGGTAGGAAGCCCAGCTCCAGCATCTCATCGATCTCGTCGATGATGAGCTTCTGGAGGTATTTGAACTTGACGGTGCCCGTCAGGGCGATGTCCATCAGGCGCCCGGGTGTCGCCACCATTACGTCGAGCCCTTCCTGGACGGCGGTCTGCTGCGTCTTCATGTTGGTGCCGCCGTAGATCCCGCGCACGATGACGTCCATGTACTTGGTCAGCAACTCGACCTGTTCGACGACCTGCTCCACGAGCTCCCGCGTTGGCACCACGATCAGGATCTGCGGGAAGGCGTGCTTGGCGAACTTCCACTGCCGCAGGGCGGGCAGCAGGTACGCCAAGGTCTTGCCGGTACCGGTCTGCGCGATGCCTACGACGTCGCGCCCGCTCATGATCACCGGGAAGGCCGCCGACTGGATGTAGGTTGGCTCGGTGATGCCCATGTCGTCGAGGGCATTCAGGAGATTATTGGTGAGGTTGAGGTCGTGAAAAGACTCGGCGGTATCGGACATGCGGGCGCGAAGGTACCGTCCTGCGAACTGCCAGTCCGCAGGACCGTACCGCCTGCCCGCAGGACGGTCCCGCCTGCCTGCAGGACAATACCTTCGCCACCCGCATGGAGTTAGACCCCACCGATATCCTCCTTTTCGGCGTCCGTATCCAGGAGATCGACGTCATCCTGACGGACCTGCTGTGGTCGGTGGTCAACTTCGTCTGTTTCGTACGCCTATCGGCAAAACGCGCCACGCTCTCGGCGGCGGGCAACTGGTTTCGGTATATGTTCCTCCTGATGGGCATCGCCGTACTGCTCGGGGCCTTCCTCGGGCACGGCTTCCAGTACGCACTCGGCTACGAGGCGAAGTATCCCGGGTGGATCGTCAGTATGTGGGGCGTCGCGTGCTTCGAGCGCGCGGCGATCCTGTATGCCGGGGAGAGGGTAAGTGCGCGGCTCGGGCGCGTCATGTCGGTGGCCAACATCATCGAGCTGGGGGTATTCCACCTGTTGGTGCTCTTCAGCCAGCCGCTGATCGATAACCTGGGCTACAAGTTCAATGCCTTTTACTTCGTCGAGATCCACGCAGGGTACGGACTCCTCGTCATCGCGCTGCCGCTGCACAGCATCATCTACCTCCAGACCAAGGCCAAGGCAAGCAAGTATGTGCTGATGGGAATTGGCGTAGCGGCTTTGGCGCTCGTGGTGCACCTCACCAACTTCTACCTCCACCCGGTGTGGTTCAACTTCCACGACGTGAGTCACGTCGTGCTGACGGTCACGACCTTGCTGTACTACCAGGCGGCCAAGCGAATGGCCCAGGGCCTCGCGGACCGAGCGTGGAGCCCTACAACGGCGAACGGCAGTTGGGTAAAGTGACGTCGATAGGCGTGCAGACGCCCGTCGACGCGGAGTCTTCCCGAAAGAGGAGTCACCGGTCGGCATCGGTCGGCATCGGTCGGCATTGGTCGGGATCAGTCGGAGAGCAGACGTTCACGTAGCGGCTTACCGCCGGAGCTAGAGCTGCGGGGAACAGCCGTAACCTGGGCTGGGCTTTCGCCAAAACGTTGCAGGACGGCACTCCCGAAAAAATGAGCCGAACTCAGCGAAAGTCGGGGGCTCAGTGGGCGACTCGAAGGTATCGGCCAAAGCCTTTAGACCCCTCCGCCGTAGTGAACAAAAAGCGCCCGACCTCCCCATCCTGAGATGGGAAGGTCGGGCGCCAGAACACGTGCTCAAAAACAGTGAGCAACTACAGGAACATTGGCCTGCCTCCTACGGCAGATTCAGCAGCACCTTCTCGGTAGACAGGGTCTCGCCCATTTGCACGGTGACGAAATGCAGTCCGCCACTGCGGCGACCGATGTTCAGCAGTAGTCCTTCGAGTTGCGCGGTAGACGCGACGCGCCGCTCGAGCAGGACCCGCCCGAAGGCATCGGTGACCCGCACGGTAGCTGGTTCGTTAGCCGTCGACAGGGCCGTTTCTGGTTTTAGCGAAAGCCGAATCGATTCCGTCGTCACGGGTGTGGCCGTGAAGCCCATCCCACGCCTGACCATCACCGAGACAGCGTTGTCGCTCAAGTCAAAACAGCCAGCCGACACCCGCTGGCCGAACAGCTGCCCGCCGACCTGCGGCGAGACACTCCCGGTGTAGCTCGCGCCGTAGACGAGGTACTGTGCGTCGGGGGCGCCGGCGAAGTCGTACGCGGACATCGTGATGGCGCGGATGCTGAAGTCCGGATTAAGTACGAAATATGTGTACGGCGCCGTCGAGGTGGAGGTCGTGCTGAAGGTCACCTCAGTGCTGCCGCTACCCGTAAGCTTCACGATTTCTGTGCCGCCGGAGCTCACGCGTCCGCCGTCGGGGCTATTACGCACTACGGTGACCCAGTTGTCCGAAAGGTCGAAGCAGCGGTCCGACAGTTGCGTCGTCGAGATATCATCTCCGGGTTTTGCCGTAAGGCTACCCGTGTAGCTCAGGCCGTACACGCGGCAGTTGCCGATGCCGGCGGGGTCGAAGTCCTGATAGCCCTTGGTGTTGAACATCAGTATATTGTCGTTGCCATCGGTGATGACCAACACGAAGTTGGCCGCACTCTCGCCTGTGGGCACGAATCCCCAGACATCTGGCATCCCGTCGATGCAGGCGTAGACCTCGGTCTCGCCGGCCACCGTGGTGATGCGGCCGGCCTCGGGCGTCTCACGGATTACGCGGATGGCATTCTGGGAGATGAGCCACTGGTCGGTCGAGAATTGGGTGCTAAACACCGACTCCCCGGGCATTGCCCTGATCGACCCGGTATAGTTGAACGCCCAGATGTAGCAAGTACCGACGCCCGCGCCACTGAGGTCGAGACCATTCGTGGTGCTGACCTTGAGGATGTTGAAGCTCTCGTCCGTAACCACGTAGGCCACCTGGCCAGCCGGAGTTTCGTAGTTGAGCTGCACGGTGATCGGGCCGTCGTTGCCGGGGCAGGTGTAGCGCGTGGTTTCGCCGGAGGGCATGCTCACTTGGCCGGTTTCGACGATTTGCGTACCGGGAGCGAGGCGCTCGACCGTAATCGGGTTAGAGAGCGCGAAGCAACCTTCGAGTTCGCCGGCGTTCTCGCCGACGCTGAGGCCTTGTAGCCCGTCCTCGTAGCTGATCGACCAGATGAGACAGGTCCCGACGCCCGCGCCGTTGAGGTCAAAGGGCGGCATCGTTGGTAAAGCAAGAATCTTGAGTTCGGAGTCCGTAATCAACCAGCCGATGTTGTCGCCTGCGGCACTGCTGTCACGGGTCACGTTCAGGGGATCCGGGGTGTCGTCGACGATGATGCGGGCTTTCGTCGTGCCGTTTGCCAGGGCGATCATGCCACCTTTGGCGTCGCAGGCTGTGGTGTCGCTGCGACGCACGATCCAGACCTTGCCCGTGCCGGCCCGGAAGAGCCTGATCCCCGGCTCTAGCACCCCGAGGTCGACCACGGCGAGCAGGTCGTTGTAGAAGACAGCCGAGACGGGCTTGTTGACCTTCGTGGGTACGAATAACTCCTCGGCGGTAGATCCGGCGTTGACGAGGAAGTCCACGTTGGCGCCAGTCTCAGCGTCGACGCGGGTGACTTTGTAGCCCGTAAACGTGAACGCGCCCGTCTGCGGACTAAACGATCCCGACTCGGTGGTAAACACGTCGCCGTAGTAGCCGAAGGTCGGACTCGTACTTGCCTCCAGGCCAGTGGTCGAGACGTAGGGGCCGAGGCTCGAGAACGCCGGGGAGACCTTGAGTCCGGCGCGGTAGTTGGCCTCGAAGATGGACCCGGGGCAATCGCCGGCCTCGAGGGCAGGGTTATCGCAGAACTGTGGATCGCTCGCAAGTACGGGCTGATTGGTGGCCGGGTCGTGAAAGTATTCGGGCCAGCCGAAGAACTCCACCTCGCCGCCGGTCCGCAGTTCGAAGACCTCGTCCCAGTCGTTCGCCACGGGGCGGTTGCCCTCGATGATGAACTTGTCCGGATTGAGCGGATCGCTCGGGTCGCCGGCGCGCCCACGTACGTCCGAGCCGTTGTTGGACACGAAGAGGCGCGTCGGATCGTCGGCGGC
>JBGTKC010000118.1:0-16211 GCA_041744755.1 Saprospiraceae bacterium | reverse complement strand
CCCTACTCCACACTCCCCACAGCCCCCGCCCCGCTCATTTCCTTGAACTGCTGCAAGCCGCAGTTCAAAAACGCTGCGTACTCCTCCACGTCCGGTGTGTAGGGCACGGGCTGGTTCAAGACCTTCTGCTCAGGACTCAGGAGCACGTAGTAAGGCTGTGAGTTGCGATCAAACGCGCGCGCCTGGAAGTCCGCCCACTTATTACCGACCGTGCGGAGCTTGCGGCCGCTAAAGTCACTCACGAAGGGCTCGGTGAGCTCCTCGCGCTCGTCGACGTAGAGGCTGATGAGCACGAAATCCTCCTTGATCCGCTCGTGGACCCCGGGCTGGCCCCAGACCTGGTCTTCCATGCGGCGGCAGTTGACGCAGCCGTGGCCCGTGAAATCTAAGAGGATCGGCTTGTTGACCTTCTTGGCGTAAGCCAATCCCTCCTCGTAGTCCTTGAAGCAGTCGAAGTCCCGCGGACAATCGTTCGGGTAGACGTAGCTGTGCCCCGCCGGGGGCGCCAGTCCGCTCAGGGCATTCGGCGTGATAAAGGTGTGCGTCTGCTCGTCGTAGCGGTAGCCCAACCCGAGGTAGACGGCGACGCCGAGCGCCACGACACTAAAGCCAAGGTTGGTGCGCGACCACTGCTTCTCGCCCGAGATGAGATCCTTACGCAAGTCGCCAAAGCGGTAGTAGTACACGGCAAGCACCAACGCACAAACGATCCAAATCCCGAGGAAGAGCTCGTAAGGCATCCACTTGGTGTTGAGGATCAGGTCGGCCGTCGAGAGGAACTTCATCGCAAAGGCGATCTCGAGGATGCCGAGGGTCACCTTCACCTTGTCCATCCACCCGCCCGATTTCGGCAGGCTCGACAGCGCACTCGGGAAGAGCGCGAAGAGCGTAAACGGCAGCGCCAACGCCAGCGAGAAGCCAAGCATCCCGACCAGCGGCGCCACGGGGATATGCCCGAACAGCGTCTGCCCACCTCCGGAAGCCGTCTCGACGAGCAAGGTCCCGATGATGGGTCCGGTGCAAGAGAAGCTCACGAGCGAGAGCGTGAAGGCCATGAAGAAGATGCCGGCGAAGCCGCCCTGGTCCGAGGCGCGGTCGGTCTTATTGGCCCACGAGCTCGGTAGGTTCAACTCGAACAGACCGAAGAAGCTGAGCGCGAAGACGACGAAGAGGATCGCGAAGGCGATGTTGACCCAGGGGTTGGTGCTGAAGGCATTCAGGGCATCGGCCCCGAATATGCTCGTCACCAACAACCCGAGCCCGACGTAAATCACCATGATGCTTACCCCGTAGAGCAGCGCCCGCCGGAAGCCCCGCTTGCGGTCCTTCCCGCGGCTCGTGAAGAAGCTCACCGTGAGCGGGATCATCGGGAAGACGCAGGGCGTGAGCAGCGCCAGCAAGCCACCGCCGAAGCCCAACAGAAAGACGATCCCATTCCCGTCCTTCGCGCTCACGTTGACGGCCGCCATGCCCTCGGCACCACACGTGGCGTTTTCGCCAGTGTCGTCGATCACGTAGCTCGAATTCGGGTCCCCGCTGAGCTTCGCAGGCTCGGGGGCGGCCGGCGTGTTGGCGGCGGCCAACTGTGTCTCGCTGAACAGTCCCCGCTGCGCGATCCCCTCCTCGGGAGCGTAGGCGAAGTTGACGTCTACGGGCGGCAGGCACATCGTCTGATCACAGCTCATGAACTCGAGGTAGCCCTCGATGCGCGCGTTGGGCTCCAGGAGGACCACGCGCTGCTCGAAGCGCACTTCGGGACCGTAGAGCTTGGCCACCCTGACCTTGAAGGTCTCGTCCATCCCGGCCTTGCGCTTGCCTCGCTCGGAGACTTTGCCGACGAGGCGGTAGGCGGGACTTTCGTCAAAACTGAAGTTCGTCGCGACGGGCCCGTCCTCGTCGGAGTCCTGGGCGTAGATATTCCAACCCTCGGCGATCGTCGCGACGGCGGTCACGAGGTAGGTCGTGTCGTCGAGGACACTCGTCTCGAAGTGCCAGACGACGGGCTCGGCCTCTGTGGGGACGACGCGATCCCGGTTCGGCTGCGGCTCGGTGACGACGGTGGGCCTTGCGGCAAAACGGGAGGTGTTGGCGGAACCCGAAACCGCCGCACCGACGACCAATGTCCCGTTAATCGAGCGCTCGTCGGGCGTTTTGGCGACAGCCGAACCTTTAGCGATCGTCGGCGGGAGCACCGACGGGTGGGTGAGCTGCGAACCCGGGATCGGCAGGGTCGGCGCGATGTCCGTCCGCCCCGGACCAGGCGCAGGCGCCGCCCCGGACGGCGGTGTACTAAAAGAAAACTCAACATCGCCGGGCGGCAGGCACATCGTCTTGTCGCAGACCATGTACGTGAGGTACCCGCCGATAGGCTTGTCGCCAAAACCGGTGACCTGCTGCCGGATTACGTAGCGGTCGTGGAACTTCGTGACGTTCATCCGGAAGATGTCGTCGAAACCGGACTGCTTCCCGCCGCTCTCTACGCCCTTTCCCACGAGCTGGGCGCCGTTCAAATTTTCGTACACGATCTCCGTGGCCACCGGGCCGTCATCGCTCTCGAGGTACTGCGAGTACACATTCCACCCCGGCGTGATCGTCGCAGTGTAGACGAGGTAAGTCTTGCCGTCGGCCTGCTCGGTCGTGAAGTCCCACTTGACGGGCGTGAGGACCTGCCCGAACGACGTCAACGTCCCCATTGCGAGCACGAAGGCGGCCAGGAGGTAGCGGAGAGGCTTCACGGAGGCGAGTGGGTTGTTTGGTTGGAAGATTATTTGGTTGTTTGGTTTGGTGGGCGGGTCGGAGGTGTATGAGGCGGCGTGACGCGTCGATCAAACAACCTACGAACCAAACCACCAAACCACCAAACCACCAAAACGATGCAGTAAAGAACCTACAATGCCCGCGCCACATTGCCTTTCAGCAGACCTTCGAGCAACAGGCGCCCGTCAGTATTGCCGAGCACGTCCTCGGCGGCGCGCTCTGGGTGGGGCATCATCCCGATGACGTTACGGCCGGCGCTACAGATGCCAGCGATGTTACGGGCCGAGCCATTCGGATTCGCAGCGTCGGTGACGCCACCGTCGGCGTTGCAGTAGCGGAACAGGACTTGGTCGTTGGCCTCGAGTTCGTCGAGCACGGCCTCGGAGGCATAGTAGCGCCCGTCGGCGTGGGCGATCGGGATGCGGTAGGCGCGGTCGAGCTCGAGTCCGGCCGTCAGGTCGGAGTCGAGGGTCTCAGCCCGGAGGTGGACGTTGCGGCAGATGAAGCGCTGGCCCTCGTTGCGCAGGAGGGCACCCGGCAGCAACTCAGCCTCACACAGGATCTGGAAGCCGTTACAGATCCCCACTACCCTACCGCCCGCATTCGCGAAGGCGATCACGGCCTGCATGACGTGGCTAAAGCGCGCCAGCGCCCCGGAGCGTAGGTAGTCCCCGTAGCTGAAGCCACCCGGCACGAGGATGGTATCCGTGTCGGGGTAGTAGTCGCTCAGGTCGGAGCGCTTGTGCCAGAGCTCCTCGACGGGTTGGCCGAGGACGGTCCCCATGACGTGGACGAGGTCGTGGTCGCAGTTGGAGCCGGGGAAGACGAGGACGCCGTACTTCATAGGGGAGGTGGTTGGTGGTTTGGTTGGGAGGTGGTTTGGTGGTTTGGTGGTTTGGTCGTACGATTTGCTACCACGGGGTCGTATGGCGAGCCAACCCATCCACCATCAAACCAAACGCTCAAACGACCGTTCCCCGGGGGCAAAGCTAGGCAAGCGCCGCAAACGCGTACCCGCCGAGGATGCACACGACGGCCGTGATGAGGATCGCGTCCGAAGGTTTTCGCGGAAGCTCGATCAGCCATACCCCGAGCAGGACACTCAGCGGCGCGAGCACGTAAGCCACGGGCCAAACCCCAAACCCGCCACTCAAGACCATGGCGAGCCAGCCGAAGAACAGCAGCGAGTACCACATCCGGTGCGCGCGTTGCTCCTGCACCGGCCGGCGGGTAGTGAGGGTCCCGTAGGCGAACACGATCATCAGGCTCACCGTGGCGAGGATGGCGAGCGGGACCGCCGCGGCCCGTAAGTCCGCCACCGTCGGTACCGCGAAGGCCCCCTGCCACAGCGCAGGCGCGCCCGAGGCGAGATCACCGAACACGTACGTGTGTGCGAGCCACAGGGCCGGTAGGATCGCCAGGCCGATGGCAAGGCTGAGCAGGTCGCTCCCTCGGATCTTGCGGAGCTGGATCAAGGCCACGAGGGCCCACAGCGCGAACCACACGAAGGAGGCGTGGAGGAGCCAGGCCACCCCGACGTAGAGGCCGGTGTTAAACACCGGCAGCGCGTCGGTCTGCTGGCGGTAGGCGTTGTAAAGCTGGTGTGCCGCCAGCGCGATGGCGACGGCGGCCAGGAGGCGCGGGTCGAAGTCGAGCCAGGCGACGAGCGCCGAACCGAGCGCGATACTCACCAGCGTCGGGACCGTGCCCGCCACCGCGAGGCGGTAGCGCTGGAGAGTGACCGAGCCGACAAACCCGACGAACGTCACGGCCAGTACCCCCGCACCCCACCGCACCCAGTCGAGGTCGGTTAGCATCCCGACGACAGCCCTCGCCCAGGCCCCATCGCTCGCGCCGGGAGCGGCCGCGTCCGTAGGTCCGCCGACGGCGAGGATCACGAGCCGCAGGCCGGCCGCCAGGCCCAAGAGCGGCAGGAGGGCCGCCCACTGAAACGACCTAAAAGATTGAAGCATACGCACCGGCGAAGATAGTGCGCCTACCTTCGCGCCCCACATGGCAAGTCCCGCGCTCAGCGACATCCAGGCCCCCGTGAAGGCGGAGTTGCGGCAGTTCGAACGCCACTTCCGCTCGGCCATGTCGAGCCCCGTCCCGCTGCTCGATAAGATCACCAATCACATCCTGCGGCGCAAGGGCAAGCAGATGCGGCCGCTGTTCGTGTTCCTGAGCGCCGGGCTCGCCGGGGGCGTCACCGAGCGCACCTACCACGCGGCAAGCCTCGTGGAGCTCTTGCACACCGCCACCCTCGTGCACGACGACGTGGTGGACGACTCGCAGGAGCGCCGGGGCTTCTTCAGCGTACAGGCGCTGTGGGGCAAGAAGATCGCGGTGCTGGTAGGCGACTATCTGCTGAGTCGGGGCTTGTTGCTGGCGCTCGACAACAAGGGCTACGACCTCCTCCACATCCTGAGCGTGGCCGTGCGCGAGATGTCGGAGGGCGAGTTGCTCCAGATCCAGAAGGCGCGCCGGCTCGACATCGACGAGGCTGTCTACTTCGAGGTGATCCGCCAGAAGACAGCCAGCTTGATCGCGGCGGCGTGCGCGTCGGGGGCGGCCTCGGCGGGCGCGGATGACTCCACCATCGAGCGGGCGCGCGTCATGGGCGAGAAGGCCGGCATCGCCTTCCAGATCAAGGACGACCTGCTTGACTTCGGCGCCGAGGACATCGGCAAGCCCCTCGGCATCGACATCAAGGAGAAGAAGATGACCCTGCCACTGATCTACGCCCTGCAGGTGGCCGACCCGAAGGAGCGTCGCGGCATCTTGAAGCTAATCCGCAGTGGCTCGGACAAGCCGGACAACGTCCGCCAGGTAGTCGACTTCGTGCGGGCCAGCGGCGGACTCGACTACGCACGTCGCAAGATGGACGAGTACCTCTTGGACGCCCGGGCTGAGCTGGCGGGTTTTGGCGAAAGCCCCTATCAAGACAGCCTTAATGAGCTGTTGACGTACGTGACGGTGCGGCGGAAGTAGGGGCAAGGAGTGGAGGTTTGTTACCTAATACCTTTGAATCGGACATTTTCTGACAGTAGCAACCATCGCTCAAGGTGCCTACATTTGTCCAAATTTGACCAATAATGGAGCGCCTTCTAAAATTCGATGATCTACGGGCTGTGGCCATTTCCAAGTCCATTGCAGAAGTAGACGCCTACCGCGACGGCTGGCAGGATCGTCACTTGCTGAAGGTGGATATCCTCTCGGAGCTCAAAGTGATGTCGAGTGTTCAGAGTATAGGTTCTTCCACCCGGATAGAGGGCTCGACCCTGACCGACTCCGAGATCGCAGCGCTAATCAAAAACCTTGAGATCACCTCACTAGCCTCTCGCGATGAGCAAGAGGTGGCAGGATATGCTGCGACTTTAAAGATCATCTACGAAGCGCAGTCCTTTCTCGATTTTGGTCGATCGAATGTACTGACGCTCCACAAAGAACTCCTTCGCTTTAGTCACCGCGACGAGCGGCACCGTGGAGCTTACAAGCAGCACTCCAACCGCGTCGTAGCCACCGACGCCGCCGGGGTTCAGCGCACCATCTTCCGTACCACCGAGCCGCTATTGGTCGAGCCGGAGATGGACGCGCTCTTCGCCTGGTACGAAGGCCAACTCGCCGAGCCAACCTATCATCCGCTCGTGACGATCGCGACCGTGGTATACGAGTTCCTTAGCATCCACCCGTTTCAGGATGGGAACGGGCGCTTGTCGAGACTCGTCACCACCTGGCTGTTGCTGCGGCACGGCTACAGCTTCATCCCGTACGCATCGTTCGAGCGCGTCATCGAGCGCCACAAGCCGGACTACTACCGTCACCTGATGAGTGGGCAGCGCTACCGCGGTACGGAGCACGAGGTCATCAGTTCGTGGGTGCTGTTTTTCACAAAGTCCCTCCTCGAACTCACGCAGGACCTGGAGAAGAACATCAAGGAACTCGAAAGCGGCCGCGGCCGCGACGGTAATGGAGACAGTACCGCTCCGTACGACAGGACTCCCACTCCGCCCACGAGACTGAGTGAGCAGCGCGTACCGGTTTACCTCAGCGTCAAGGAGGAGAAGGTGCTCACGTACTTCGACCGGCACGATTACCTGAGTGTAGCGGAGGTGGATGCGCTCGTACCGCAAGTTTCGCGTTCGTCGACGAAGAATTACCTGCGGCGCCTCGTGGAGACCGGTCATTTACGTCGCCGTGGGAAGGGCCGAGCGACCGTCTACGAGCGAGTGAGGTAACCGTACCTTCCCGCCCTTATGACCACCCTCGAAGCCATCCACAACCGCCGCTCCCTGCGCCCCGGCGAGTACTCCGACCAGCCCATCTCCAAGGAGACGATCGAGAAGCTCATCGCCGCCGCTAACGCCGCGCCTAGTCACAAGCGCACCTACCCGTGGCGCTTCATCGTGTTCGAGTCGGCTTCCGCCAAAACCCACCTCGGGGAGTACCTCGCCGACGTGGAAGCCGCCAATGCGGCAGCGCCCGTGCCCGAGATCAAGCTCCGCAAGACACGTGAGCGCCCGGGCCTCGCCGCGGCCGCCATCGCGATCGTGATGAAGCCCGACCTCGAGAAGCTGCCGGAGTGGGAGGAGATCAGCGCCACGGCCAGCGCCGTGCAGAACCTGTGGCTCGCCGCGACCGCCGAGGGACTGGGCGGCTACTGGAGCTCACCGGGCGCGATGACGAGTGGCGCCGAGGAGTACCTCGGGATGCAGGAGGGGGAGAAGTGTCTCGGACTCTTCTACCTCGGCTACCCGGAGTCGGAGCCGGCGCCGATCGTGCGGCCGGAGGTGCACGCGAAGGTGGTGTATCGGTAAACTTTCAATGGGCTGCTGCACAGATTTTCCGAAGCGAAGAATCAGCTTCGGCTCAAATCTTAAGCCGCCGCCCATTCAACCATTTAACCTTCAAAACTTCAACAATTGCCTACGCATCCACCTTCGCGTACTTGGCATTTGCCTCGATGAAGGCCCGCCGCGGCGGCACCTCGTCCCCCATCAGCATAGCGAAAATCCGGTCGGCCTCTAGGGCGTCGTCGATGGTCACCAGACGCAGCATGCGCGTGGTCGGGTCCATGGTCGTGTCCCAGAGCTGCTCGGCGTTCATCTCCCCGAGACCCTTGTAGCGCTGGATCTTGACGCCGGCGTCGTCCGGTCCGTTGCCGATGCGGGCCACGGCTTCTTTACGCTCCTCGTCGTTCCAGGCGTACTGGAACTTCGTACCCTTGGCTACACGGTACAGCGGCGGCGCCGCGATGTAGATGTAGCCCTGCTCCACGAGCGGACGCATGTAGCGGAAGAAGAACGTGAGGATCAGCGTCACGATGTGGCTCCCGTCCACGTCGGCGTCACACATGATGACCACCTTGTGGTAGCGGAGTTTGTCGATGTTCAAGACCCGCTCGCCGTGCTTCTCTTCGATGGACACCCCGAGGGCGGTAAACATGTTCTTGATCTCCTCATTGTCGTAGATCTTGTACTCCATCGCCTTCTCGACGTTGAGGATCTTACCCCTCAGCGGCAGGATGGCCTGGAACACGCGGTCGCGACCTTGCTTGGCCGTTCCGCCGGCGGAGTCCCCCTCGACGAGGAAGATCTCGGACTCGCTCGGGTCCTTCGACGAACAGTCGGACAGTTTTCCCGGAAGGCCACCACCGGCCAGCACATTCTTGCGCTGCACCGTCTCGCGGGCCTTACGCGCGGCGTGACGGGCCGTGGCCGCGAGAATGACTTTCTCGACAATGCGACGGGCCTTCGACGGGTTCTCCTCGAGGAAGACCTTGAGGGCGTTGCCCACCGCGCGACTCACGATCCCGGTCACCTCTGAGTTGCCGAGCTCACCTTTGGTCTGCCCTTTGAACTGCGGCTCTTGCACCTTCACGCTCACCACCGCCGTCATGCCTTCGCGGAAGTCGTCGGTGTTGATCTTGAACTTCATCTTCGCGAACATCCCCGAGTCCTCGCCGTACTTCCCGAACTCCCGGGCCACCGCGCGCCGGAAGCCCGACACGTGCGTCCCACCCTCGCGGGTGTTGATGTTGTTGACGTAGGAGTGGATGTTCTCCGTGAAGGAGTTGTTGTACTGCATCGCGACCTCGACCTCGACGTTCTCCTCCTTGCCGATCACGTGGATCGGCTCCTCGATGAGAGGCTCGCGCGACTCGTCGAGGTAGGCGACGAACTCCTTGAGTCCGCCCTCCGAGTAATAGTCCTGCGTCCGGAAACCGGCCGGCTTACCGTCGTCATCCTCGACCTCCTCGCGCTCGTCGATGAGCTTGAGCTTCAGGCCCGAATTGAGGTACGATAGCTCCCGCATTCTGAGGGAGAGCGTGTCGAACTTGTACACGCGCTCCGGGAAAATCTTGTCGTCCGGGCGGAAGGTGATCTGGGTACCGGTCTTGTTAGAGTCCCCGATCACGATCACCTCCGAGGTCGGCTTCCCCTCCGAGAAGGTCTGCTCGAAGATCTTACCCTCGCGGTGGACCTCGGCCCGCAGGTAGATGCTCAGGGCGTTCACACACGAAATGCCCACACCGTGTAGACCGCCGGAGACTTTGTAGGTGTCCTTGTCGAATTTACCGCCCGCGTGCAGGACCGTCATCACGACCTCCAGGGCGGACTTGCCGAGCTTCTGGTGCATCCCCGTCGGAATCCCGCGACCGTCGTCGATGACGGTGATGGAGTTGTCGGGGTGGACGATAGTCGTGATCTCGGTGCAGTAGCCGGCCAGGTGCTCGTCGATCGAGTTGTCGATCACCTCCCAGACGAGGTGGTGTAAGCCTTTCGCGTCGGTGGAGCCGATGTACATCCCGGGGCGCAGCCGCACGGCTTCCAGACCTTCGAGGGCGGTAATATTTCCGGCACCGTAGTTGGACGATGTCGGATTCTGATTTTCCTCTACCATAAGAGGTCAAAAGTACGGTTTTTAGTTGGCATTCAGGGCGCGTCGGCTTTTGCCAAAACATAGCATAAGCAGTTGATTTATAAATAATTACAATAGGATATCGAGGCTGTGCAAAACGTGACTATAGAGGGAGGATAGGCTTTCGCCAAAACGGGCGGCACGGAGGGCGAGTTCGACTGCTTAGAGAAGGGGCCCCCTCCCCATCTCACGCTAGCTAGTGCGCCCCCGGCCCAATCGGTAGATAAGGAGAGCGCGTTCAGTCCCGCGTCACCCTCACCGACGCCCTCGGGCGCGTCGTACTAGCCCGTGGCCACAGCGACCCAGGTTTTGACGTGTCGACTCGCCTCCGGAGTGTATACGCTAGCGGTGGAAAACAGCGGTGAAGTGAACACAGAGTGCACCGTGAAGCAGTAGGCGTGACGGGAATGAATATGCCGGTTGACTAAATGTGCCGGGGGCGCTCTCGCGGAGCGAGTCGAACGCGCTCTTCGAATCGCACGCTACGAGCTTGCTCAATCGAATGCGGCCCGTTCTGGCGAAGCGGTCCGAGACTCGTAGATCTCACGCACGAACTCGTCCACATCTCCTTCGTCATCCCACGCGCCACAGAACGAGAGGATGTCGGGAATGCCATCTGAAGGCAGCGTCTTTACGTGAAGTAAATCCTGCAACCTAGCAATCAGGTGCTCCTTCACGGCAGGTTCCAAGTTCGCCAAAGGCCGGAAGTACAACTCAGTCAGGGCGTCGAGTGGGTTCGAGACCGGCATGGTATACCCAAAGGTAAGGCTTTCCGCAGAAGCCCACGGACACGGTACAACCTCACGCAATCCCTCGAGACGTGACACCGGGTTAGCACTTCTCCACACGTTTTCAACACAAATCGTGTTATTTTAGCAGCCAGAAACACAATCGAAATGCAAACCGAAAACACCGTCGCTCACGCAACACAGCCCACCGTCCTCGCGCACCTCCGCCTCGCCGGTTGGGCCTTCCACGCCGGACCGAAACTCAGGAAGCTCCCGCCCGCCGGCGCTCAGCTTTCGCTAAAACCCGAACCCGACAACCCCCACGACCCGCACGCCATCGCCGTCTACTACGGCAAGAAGCAAATCGGCTACCTCCCGGCCCACGCTGCCCCCGACTACGGTAGGCTGGTCAACGACGACCTCATTTGGGCGACAGTCCACAGCGTCAACGAAATCACGGGCGAAGTCATCGCGCTAGCGTTGACCACCGAGGGTACGCCAGCGCTACAGGCCCTAGCCAAGCCCGCGCTCCCGCCCGCTACCGAGTTTACCAGCGCCCTCCTCGAGGCGGCTCGCACCGAAGCGCTCATCACGGCCCTCCCGGCCGACCTCACCGCCGCCGGAATGTCGGCCGCTTATGATCCCGGCATCGGGTACCGACACGTGGCCACTTACGCCGCTGCCCCCACCGAGGCCACGCCGGAGCGGGAGCTGCGCACGCGCTTCCTCCCCTATCAACATGTCTACCTCGTCCGCGAGGAGGCGACCGATGGGTGGCACGAGCGCGTGAGCGTTTGGCTGCCGGGCTCCCGCCAACTTGGCTTCCTCCAAAAGCATGAGGGCGAGCGGCTGTTGCGCACCTTCGACAAGTGCCGCCCCGGCAGCGTCTACCGCGCCTACCTCGACCTCGTCGAACCACGCGCCAACGTTACGCGCCACGATGAGCCCGGCACTTTCTCGATCGTCCTACTCCAGGCTACCGTCGCCGGTATGGGCCGCGCCGCCGCCGCGTACAGCGCCCACGCCCTCGCGTCAACGCCCGTCGCCAAGGACCTCCTCCGCCTCGCCAACGATGGCTACCCACGGATCTCCGACGCACCCGCCGGCCCCGCCGACGACGCTGGTCTCTACCTGCGGAAAGACAATCAGTGGTCGGCCGTGGGTTCGAGTGCGGTCGCAGACTACTTGCGGAAGATCGAGGCGAAGAAGAGGCGGCCAGCGGCCTAATCGGCCTTTAGGCCATCGCCGCCAAAGGCCAAAGCCGCGCGAAGCGCCAACCCTACCTTCGCCCCCGTGACCCTCACCCGCGCCCTGCGCCACTACATCCGGCCCTACTACCCCACCGTCGGCCTCAACCTCGTGGCCAACCTCCTCATGGTCCTCTTCAGTGTCGTGAGCATCCCGGCGCTCATCCCCTTCTTACAGATACTCCTCAAGCAAACCGAACTCACCGACGGCGCACCGCCGCTCAGTTTTAGCGTAAGCTCGATCACGGCCAATTTCAACCTCTGGATGTCGGACATCATCCGCGCCAATGGCTACGAGCGGGCGATGATTTATATGTGCGTTTTTCTCGTGTCGGTGTTCTTACTGAAGAACCTATTTGGGTACCTGTCCGTCACGACGCTGGCGGTCATTCGCTCGGGACTGATCCGGGACCTACGGCGGGACCTCTACCACCACATCATCAATATGCCCGTGGGCTACTTCACGGAGGCGCGGCGCGGGGACCTCATCTCGCGTTTTACGGCGGACGTGCAGGAGGTCGAGAACTCGGTACTCAATTCGATTCAGGCGCTTATCCAGAATCCGCTGCTGATCCTCGGGGCGCTGGTGGTGATGCTGTTTATAAGCCCTTACCTCACCGTGTTTACCGTCATCCTGATTGGCGTCACGGGCGTCATCATAGGGGGTATCGGGCGGCGGCTTAAGGCGCAGTCGGGCGAGGTGCAGGAGAGCCTGGGGGAGATGACCAACCAGCTCGACGAGACGATCGGCGGCCTGCGCGTCGTGAAGGCCTTCGGGGCGGAGGGCTACGTCGAGACGCGTTTTGGCGAAAGCAACAACCGATATCGCAACGTCCTCGTGCGACTGCTGCGGCGGCGGGATCTGAGCGGTCCGCTGAGTGAGGTGCTCGGGGTGGCGGTGGTGTGTCTGCTCATCTACGTTGGCTTCCAGGAGATCAGTGCGGGGCGGCTCGAGGTGGCCGTCTTCATCGGCTTCATTTATGCTTTCTTCTCGACCATCCAGCCGAGCAAGCAGTTCTCGAATGCCTTTTACAGTCTGCAGCGCGGGCGGGCGGCCTTCGAGCGGGTGCAGGCGCTGCTGGACACGCCGAATACGATCACGCACGCGCCGGATGCGGTGAGCTTGCCACGCATCACCGAGGGTATCCGCGTCGAGGACGTCCACTTCGGCTATCCCAACACGGATCGACCGGCCTTGTCGGGGGTGACGCTCGCGCTGCCGGTCGGCAAGGTGGTGGCCCTCGTCGGACCGAGCGGTGCGGGCAAGAGTACGCTGGCCGACCTGCTGCCGCGCTTTTACGATGTGGACGGCGGTCGGATCACGATCGACGGACACGACGTGCGGAGTGTACGCTTAGCCGACTTGCGTCAAAACATCGGCATCGTGAGCCAGGACGTAGTGCTGTTTCACGATACGATCCTCGAGAACATCCGCTTCGGAAGCGTCGGAAAGTCGGAGGTGGAGGTGATCGCTGCCGCAAAACTCGCCAACGCCGACACCTTCATCCGCGAGCAACCGCAGGGGTACCATACGGTGATCGGCGAGCGGGGCACGCGGCTCAGTGGCGGGCAGCGCCAACGCCTCACCATCGCGCGGGCTATCTTGCGCGACACCCCCATCATGATCCTCGACGAGGCTACCAGCGCCCTGGACGCCGAGAGTGAGGCCCTGATCCAGGATGCGCTCTTCCGCCTCATGGAGGGCCGGACCTGCCTCGTGATCGCGCACCGCCTGGCCACCATCCAGCGCGCCGACGAGATCGTGGTCCTCGACCACGGTCGCGTCATCGAGCGCGGCGACCACGCGACGCTCGTAGAGCGCGGCGGCGCCTACGCACGCCTGCTTGAGCTACAGCGGGTCGGGGTGTAACTGTGGTTACCTCTACCTGTACGGTACAGTGCCGCCAGCCGACGTCAAGGTCGCCGGCATGAGAGCGGCTGCCTGTGGACTACAGGCCGACTACGTCGCAGTCAAGGCCTACCCCAGTCTATTACGAATCGCTAACAACCCCCACGATCCGCGCTATCAACGTGGGGCAGCGGCGAGGCCGTCATTGCGGCTGCGAGGAATCGGCAGCGAGGGGTCTGCGCGAATGCCGACGATGGCGCGGCGCTCTCAGTCTACGCAGTAGCGAAGGAACATATTGAATAAATATTCCACAAAATAGCGGATACTCAGCCCAATCGCTTGCATAAGACTACTAATACAATACATTACATCCGTATCAAGCACCGGTCCATTCCACTCTCCTATCCTTAAACGAGACAAGACACGAGCAATGCAGCTACTTATACTACTGAGATCGCTACCCCTTCGCCAGCGCGGCACGCTGGCCGCGCTCACGTTTTTGCTCACTGCCTCGCTCGCGCTCGGACAGCAGGTCTCCGGTGTCGTCGCTGACGACACCGGGGAGCCACTGATTGGCGTAACGATACTCGAGCGAGGTACGACCAACGGTACGGTCACCGACCTCAATGGCGCGTTTTCGCTTACGGTCACGAGCGCTGAGCCCGTGTTAGAGGTAGCCTATACGGGTTACGCTACGCAGGAGGTGGGGGTAGCCGGTCGCAGCACCGTCGACGTGACACTTACCCCGAGCGTCACGGCCCTCAGCGACATCGTCGTCGTTGGGTACGGGACCCAACGCAAGGCCGACGTAACTGGGTCGGTGTCGCAGGTCGACGGCAAGGCCCTCACGGTCGCGCCCCCGCCGAACCTCTCAGCCGGGCTCGCGGGTAAGATCACGGGCGTGATCGCGATCCAGACCAGTGGCCAACCCGGCTTCGACGACGCCGCCTTCCAGATACGGGGCCGGAGCACACTCGGTAACAATAACCCTCTAATTCTGGTAGACGGCGTGGAGCGGAACTTCAGCCGCATCAACCCGTTCGAGATCGAGAGCATCACGGCCCTCAAGGACGCCGCGAGCACGGCAGTCTACGGGTCGCGCGCCGCAAACGGCGTCCTCCTCGTGACCACGCGCCGCGGTCGCGTCGGTAAGCCACGTTTTAACGCCTCGGCGAACGTCTCGCGCCAGAGCCCGGCCGGCCGCCCCGACCTCATGAACGCAAACGAGTACGTGCTCGCCTTTCGGCAGGCCCTCCGCAACAGCGGCACCCCCGAGGCCGACCTTCCGTTCGATAACCTCCTCGGCCAGGCGCAGGCGGGGACCCTGCCGAGTTACGACTGGTGGAACGAGACGCTGACGAACTCCGCGCCACAGCAACAATATAACTTCTCCGTCGACGGCGGCTCGGAAGCCATACGGTATTTCTTCGCGTACGGGCGGCTCAACCAGGAGGGCTTTTACGATAATGCGCGTTTTCAGCAAAACAGCATCCGCGCCAACGTCGACGCGGATGTCGCCGCCGGCCTGACTTTCAGCCTCAACCTCGCCGGCCGCATCGAAGACCGCCTCCGCTCGGCCGATGTCGACAGCGAGATTTTCGATAACGTACTGCGGGCCAATCCCCTGAACCCGATCTTCGTCAACGGCCTCCCGGGTACCGAGGGCCTCCCGGCGCGGTCGCTCGGGTTCGATGGCTTCTCCGGCAACTCCTTCGGGGACGCCAACCTCAACGGCACGCAGGCCCGCGACCTAACGACCTTCCAGACCAACATGCAACTCGACTACGCGGCGCCTTTCCTCACGGGCCTCGGGCTGCGCGCGATGTTCGCCTACGACCGCGGGTTCTCCGACCAGACGACCTTCTTCACGCCGTACACGACCTACCAACTCAACGAGTCCACCGGCGTGTACGACATCGGGGCCCCGAGCGACAACGTCAGCTCCCTACGGCAAGACCGCGACAACACTAGCCTCCAGACCCTGCAGTTAAGCGCACGCTACGAGCGGGATCTCGGCAACCACTACGTGTCGGGTCTCGCGCTCTTCGAGCGCATCGAGGGCGAGGCCCGAGGCCTATTCGGTTTTCGCGACGGCTTCCTGTCCCCAGCCGTCCAGCAATTCGTGGCCGGGAGCCCGACCAATGACGAGAACGGGGGTTTTGCCAGGCAGGAAGCGCGCTTCGGATACGTCGGGCGGGTTAACTACGGATTCCGCAACCGCTACCTGCTACAGGCCAACCTCCGCGTGGACGAGTCGTACATCTTCCCGCGCGATAGCCGCACGGGAGTCTTTCCGGCGTTTTCGGCCGGGTGGCGCATTTCCGAGGAGCCATTCATGGACGGGATCAGTGACGTGGTGGAGATCCTCAAGCTCCGTGGCTCGTGGGGGATCACCGGCAACGACCGCATCGCGCCCTTCGGGTTCTTGGCGGGCTTCGCCTTCGCCGGAGGGTACGTCCAGGACGGGACCTTCCGCCCCGGGATCCAACCGACGAGCATCCCGAACCCGAACATCACCTGGGAGACGGCTACCACGACCGACATCGGCCTGGAGGCGAGCTTCCTTGAGGGCCGGTTCGGCTTTGAGATCGACTACTACCGGAAGCGGACCGAGGACATCCTCGCGCAGCGCAACCTGTCGGTGCCCGGGACCTTCGGCGCGGCCCTCCCGACCGAAAACCTCGGGATCGTCAACAGCTGGGGCTGGGA
>JBGTKC010000117.1:0-25511 GCA_041744755.1 Saprospiraceae bacterium | reverse complement strand
CCCATTTCCGCACGTGATCCTGAACTGGTCCCGGTTATCGTAAGCGACGGAGAGGTTACCGTTGTAGGTGATGATGCGGCGCGGGAACAGGTGTAGATCGGCCAAAGAATTGGTGGTCCCTGTGCCGAATCTGCCGTTGTCGGTAATGATGATGATGTTGGTGGGCGTGGAGCCGTTCTTCGAGCGGAAGGCGTAGCTGTAGTTGGGGAAAGTCGCCCCCGGCACGTAGCGCCACTCGCTGTTCTCGTCGATCATCGTGGCGATCGGGCGGCAACGCAGCCTGCCCCCGGCGTCGGTGACGACCACGGTGCTCCCAGTAGTGCCCAGACGCAGGCCCTCAAGCCGGGCGGTGTCCTGTGTGGTGGAACTCGTCTTCACGTGGAGCGCAACTGTTAGATCGGAAACGACGGTCTCGATGCCGCTCTGGGCGAGGGCCGTGGCGCCCGCCAGCGGTAAGCAGGTACCGAGATATGTGCGTGCAAAATTTATGCGATAGCATGTCCACCGTGCTCCGGCTTTCGCCAAAACACGATGTGCCGTAAGAAACCCATTGCTGGGAAGTATCGAGCGCCTGCACCGCGGGGGGGATTACGACATGCGTCGCGGGAAGGCTACTAACGGTCGGGGGGACCTCGCTCAGATATGGTAAATTAACCAAATAATATGCCAGTCACACCATAAAACCGATGTGTTCTATAATGAGGATTTCAGCTTTGCACATTTTGGGCTGCGGTCACGAATGACGCCCGGCCAACCGAGAGATCACTCGAATTGCAGCGCGTGTCGGACTCGCCACACGCCGTAGACACATGCGTACTACGTGGGGTATCCTGCTTTCGAGATTCGGATACAGAATTGTGCAGAGGGAGTAACGGACGAGCCACAGGGCGCAGGCGCGCCGCCATCCGACGGGCGCCTCGCGTGACGGTTTCTAAACACAAAAGCCCACTACCGTTTTCGGTAGCAGGCCTCGATGCTTCATAGTGTCTGGGACCGTGCCCCCGACGGACTACTGTTTGCCGTCCATGACGGCGATGTTGTTGGCCGGCAAAAGGAAGTCGGGGGCCTCCGCCATGGCGAGTTCGAAGTACTCGCGCGCCTTGTCCTTGTCGAGGTGCACGTCCTTGCGGAGCACACCTTTGATGTTGAGGAGGGCAGCCTTCATCGGGACCGACTGTGCGCGACCATTGGCGAGGTTAATATTGACCTTTTGCTCGCCGAGATCCGCGGCGAGCATGTTGTCGACCGAGGCCTCTGCAATGTCGAACTTGTTGAGGCCGTACTGAATCGTGGCGATCTGGTAGGCGTAGTACGGATTCGGATCGACGGCCAGGAGCTGCGTGTAGCTCCCGAGGGCGTCCTCGAGCAGACCGAGGCCATTCTGCGAGACGGCCTGCATCTCGAGGTAGCGTGGGTCTTCGGCCTTGGCGTCGAGCAATTCGGTGGTGAGCGCGAGCGACGGGCCGTACATACGTCCGGTGAAGTAGAGCGTCGCAAGACTGTCTTTGACCGCCGCGTTGCCCGGCTCCTTGGCGAGCATGTTGTGGAGGGCGTCGTACATCACGGCGGCGTCACCGACGCGCTTGCCCTGGGTGTAGAGCCGGATGTCGAGAGCGTGATCTCCCGGGCTCTCAAAGGCTTTCGACCAGTTGTTCGACTCGGCGGCGGTGAGCTCGACACCGCTGCCCGACTGGCAGCCACCGAGGGCGAGGACCGCGAAGGCCCCGAGGGGGAGGAGTTGCTTGAGCATGTCTAAGGGGGAGTTCAGAAGGTTGTTGATGCCCACCTTCTTCCAAATAGGATGCCAAATAGTCGATATAATTGTAATGTGTTTTGGCGGAAGCCCGCTGGCCAGCGGACGGCGGCTCCACTGACGACGAAGTCTGTGGGGCTGTCGGTCACACTCACGCGAATACGTTTTGCCGGAAGGCGGAAGTCTCGACTTAACGCGCCAGCTCGACCCAGCCCGTCATGGGCTCCTCCCCCGGCAGCTGAAGGACGTAGAAATAAGTCCCCGTTACCAGGATTCGATCCGTCCAGGTGCCGCCCCAGTCGTTGCGGTAGCCCTTCGTAGCCAATACCTGGTTGCCCCAGCGGTTGTAGATCGATAGCGCGCTCTCGGGATAGTCCTCGATGCCCTCGATGACGAAGAAGTCGTTGACGCCGTCGCCGTTCGGCGAGAAGCCCCGGTAGACCTCCACCAGCCCGCACCGCACCCGGATCGACACCGTGGCCTGGTCGCAGACGGCGCCCTGGCAGATTTCGTACACGAGCGTGTCGCTGAAGTCGCAGGCCCTCACATTAGGCGCGTAGGTGAGTTCCCCGGTAGCGTCCATGCTGGCAGTACCCTGGCTTGGACCGTTGAGAAGCCGCACTACGTCGAGGGGGCCTGCGAAAGTGTCGTTGTCCGTTGGCGTCGTGACAAGCACCGCGTCGGCCGTGATTCGGTAACGGTCGTCTAAGGCGAGTAAGGCCTGCGGGGTGACGGCTCCCGTCACCGTGACGTTGACGAAGGTCGTATCGCACGTCCCGAGCCCGTCGCAGGCCACGAGGCACACGCGGCGCGTTCCCGGGCGCGTGCCCCGGAGCGTGACGCACCCCGCCACGGCGTCGAAGTCGAGACCCGCGATGCTATCGGTCGCCGGACAGACGTCCGTGAGCGAGACCACCGCACCATTGAGCTCGGAGACGTCGACGCAGTAGAGTAGCTCGGCGTCCACTGCGAGCGTCACGTCCTCGGCGTCGCTGCCTACGCAGGTCAGGAGTAGTTGCACGTCCTGCCGACAAGATCCGGCCTGGCTCGAGAAGCGCAGATTGCGTACGGTGGCACCCAACGGGAGTTTGAGCGAGACTCCGGCGGCAACCGTCTCTACGGACCCCGAGCGAGAAGTAACCCGCGAGTTCGTGACCTCGGTGATGTCGAGCGTGCCGTAGACACGATCCATGGCGCCGCCAACTATCGTAGCGCTCGCCGGATTGAAGCGCCAATCAGCCGCGAGGTCGCGCGCGCTAATCGAGTCGGCGAGCTCGCGGAGGGTCGCCACTCGCGCAGTCAAGAAGCCCTCGCCGATCCGGAAGGAGTCCACCTGAAACGGACCGACACCCAAGTCGGCGAGGTCGAAGACCAGACGCTCAGTGCTGCCGCACTCAGTGAGGGCGCCGGTATAAGGCTCACCGTCGATCGAGATCTCGAACCCGGCAAGGGCCTCGAGGCTGGTAGGTAGACACACGTCGACCAGGTCCGCGTCGCAGTTGACCGCCCGTGTAACCAGACCCACCGCCAGGGGTAAGCCACAGGTGCCGCCACCGGGCTGGACCGTCACGATGACCACCGTCGTATCGCACACCCGTCCACTGCAGAGCACGAGACAAGCGGTATCGCGCCCGACGAAGCCAGGCTCGGGCGAGAACGTGAAACAGCTCTCGCTAACGAAGGTCAGGTTGCCGGTGCGCGGCAGTCCGCAGCCGTAGAGATCGGTCGGGGCTCCCGGCAGCTCGGCGGCCGAGAGGCAGTAAGGTCCGTTGAGCTCGTCGACCCCCATCGTTAGCCTGAGCGTGTCGCGTACCGGCCCCGTGGTGACAGGCCCGGTGGATACGACGAAGCGCAGGACGGTGGTGTCGCACACTGTCCCGGCGCATAGCACTGCGCACGCCCAATCGACGCCCACGAAGCCGGGCGTCGAAGTATAGCTATAGCAGCTCACCGAGTCAAAGTCCAGGCTTCCTCGCTGGGTCTCGCCGCAGGACGTCCGCCGCGTCGCGGGGGCGCCTAGTTGCACTTCGTCGAGACAGTAGAACTGCGAGCGAACCCCCGAGGCGACGAGGTGAGTCACCGTGTCTTTCGTCGGTGCGACCGCGGGTGCCAGTATCACGTTGAGCAGCACGGTGGTGGTATCGCACTCGAGGCCGCCCGCGGCGCAGATCACCACACAGGCAGTGTCTCCGCCGACGTAGCCTTGAGCAGGCGTGTACGTGTAACAGCTGTTGCCAGCAAAACCAACCACACCGTGCGCAGGCCCGCCGCAGAGCCGAATACTCGCAGCGGGACTGTTGAGTTCGCGGAGATCGAGACAGTATTCGCCATTGGTCTGGTCGGCGATCACCTCCTGGCGAACGGTGTCGCGCCTGGGAGCAAGTTGCGGCCGACGGTAGATAAGCTGTTGGTCGCCGCAACTATCATCGGCCTTCGCGACGGTCACCAGGTAGCGGCCGGCGGTAGGAATCTCGATCACTGACCCGGGCACGAAGCTCGCCCCCCCCGGGGAGCCAACACTGGCCGATTCGAGGGGCAGCTGGAACAGCGACCCATCCACCAGGTCGAATAGGATGATCCTCGTGTAGCTGCCCGTGTTGACGTCTGCGAGGATAGCCGCGGCATCCGGGTCATACCTCCAGGTAGCGTTCGGGTCACGCGCGCTCATTGAGTCGGCCAGCGCCTTTATGCCGTTGACTTCAACGCCGCTCACGAGTTCCCCGCCAATGTCCCAGCCCTCGATGCGCATGCGGTTCTCGTTTAAGAACACGGTGCTGTAGCTGTGCACGGTCCGCGAGCCACCGCCCCCGCCCGTCGTCACGGTCGTACCGCAACCCGCGTCTGCGCCCGGCGTCACCGCATCTCCATTGACGGTCACCACGTAGCCACGGAGGTCGACCCCGTCGCCCAGGCAGACGCTCGCGCTCCCACTGCTCGGCGGCAGGAGCAGCGAATCCTGCGCGAGCACATCCGGCGTACACGCCGCCCGCAGCTGTACGACGAACACGACGCGCTGGCAGTAGCTCGGATCGGCTACCGCGCACCACTCCACACAAATTTGGCCGCCCCGGTCTGCCCCGGCTTGCGGCGTGATCTCGACGCAGGTGCCCGTGGCTTCACGCGCGGTGAAGGGACCCGTCGTTCCGCAGAAGCGCGCCGCGAGGAATGGTCCGTCGAAAGGCAGCGTTGCACAGGCAAGCGTGGGGCTTTCGCCAAAACTCTGTACGCGCACCGTGTCGGTGACCAGCGTAGCGCGGGTAACCTCGAAGATGGCGATGGTCGTATCGCACGGGGCGCCTCCCGGCACCGTGCAGTTGATCACGCATAACGTATCCCGCCCCACGAATCCCGGCTTCGGGAGGTAAGTGACGCACGCCTCCGCGTCGAGGGTGGCTGTGCCGTTGCGCGGACTCCCGCACCGTGACACCTGATTCTTCACCGCATCGAACAGGCACGTCCGCGCGCTAGGTCTCTCGTACGCGACCCGGACGACGAGGGTTTTGTTCTTGCCGGGAGGCAGGTCGGTCCCGACCTTGACGACCACTGCGTCGCGACAGCCGCTCAAGCGGTCCACGAGAGTGACGCTGTAAGTCCCGCGTCCAGGTAGATCGATACTGGTGCCCATCGGGACATCCACCGGATTGGGGACTAGCTCACTGCGGATTCCGCTGGCGTCGTGAATGATTTGGAGCGTGCCGTAACGCCCCGAAGCTCTGCCGCCGTCGATGTTGTACGCCGCGGAGTCCAGGCGCCAATCCCCGAGTGGGTCTGACAGCCGCATGAAGGCCACGAGTTCCGTGATGTCCGCGAACCGCGTGCCGAAGGAGGCGTCGTCTACCGGCCACTCGAGCAAAGTGTACGGGCCCTCTTGGCCTCGTTGGTAGAGTGGCCCGTAGTTGTAGACATACTGGCGTTGCGGATCGCAACCGTCGCGACGGCCCGTGTACGGCACCCCGTCGATCGAGAGCTCGTACGCAGGCAACTCCTGCGGAGACACGCCCAGACAGTACGCCGTAGGTGCACCCGTGTCCGCGATGCTGTCGCGCTCGAGCGGTAGAATGTCCAGGGTACAATCGCTCAAGACGGTGATGAACAGTTGGGTGGTATCGCAAGCGCCCTGCGCGCAGTGCACGATGCAGGACTGCGAGAGTCCGGCGAATCCAGACTGAGGGTTCAGGTCCACGCAGCCCGTTAGCAGTGGGACTACCGTCACACCCGCGGCTCCTGGGTCGCAGAGGCGCGCAGATTCTATCGGCCGGGCAATCTGTAGCACGTCGTCGAGGCAGATCGAGGTGTCGCGCGGCGCAATAGTGATCCGGACTGTGTCCGTGGTCGGTCGACGAGTCCCGCCGGTGACCACCGTCACGATCGTGCGCTGGCATACTGGCCCGCCCGCCAGACGGGTGTCGTCGCACACCTCGAGACAGATTTCTTCGCTTCCGCTAAAACCCGGGGCGGGTGCGTAGGTGAAGCAGTAGGGCGAGACGGCGGTGACGCGGCCCTGGACCGTGCCGCCACAACGTGTAGCCCCCTGGGGAACCCCGATCAGCCGACTGTTATCCAGGCAGAATTGCCGACTCAGGGTCTGTTCGCGGGTGTACACCGTGTCCCGCAACGGCGGCAGGTTCGGCTTGACGAAGAGTACGAGCGTATCGCGGCAGTTCGTCCGCGCGTCGAAAATGGTGTAGACGTGGAAACCCGCCCCGCGGGCGGTGACGCGGGTGCCGCCCGCGATTGCCTGATAGTTGGGTGCCACCTCGCGGCGTATCCCGTCGGCGATGTGGAGGATCTTCATCGCGCCGTAACGCCGGCCCTTTACCCCTCCGATGATGTTTTTGGTGATTGGGTCGTTGGTCCAGTTACCCCCCGGATCGAAGACATTGAGCCGGACGATGAGCGCCGACACGTTTGCGAAGGTGTCCCGCGTCGCGCGGCCGTTCACGGTCCACTCCTCCAGGACGTACGGCCCACGCGAGCCCTGGTACGGGAATGTGAAATAGGGATAGAAGACGAGGGTGTCGTAATCGCAACCCTCCGCAAACCCAGGGACCGCTACGCCATCGAGATACCGTTCGCTGCGTAGCGCTACGCGGTAGTCGAAAGCGGCGCAAAATGGTACTTCGCCGCCGTTGTCTACCGCGGCGAGAGTATCGGGCACAATGATCGCCGAGCAGTTCTGCGCCGTCGCGCGTCCCGCCCCCGCGAGAAACCCAGCCGCCAGTAGCAGCACCGCCGCTAGCGACTGCCGGACGCTCGCCAGTTTGTCTCTAAAATCCATGGGCGTTAGCGTCTAGACCTCCGTTCGTTAGCGTCAGAGCACCTGACGGAAGCCAGCTATACGTCCAAATTCAAAAAGCATACCACTAAGACGGTACGCGGTTCAAGACTTACGTGGCTCTTGCCTCACTTCTTTCCCCTCGCCATCAGGGCCCGGGCCTCCATCCCGATCTCGAAGGTGAAGCCGTCGACGTAGCGACCGGGCGTGAGGTCGGGCGTGCGCTCGTGGGCTGCCCGATCGTACTCACACGAGATCCGTTCTATCCGGGGGGAGGCCGGCACCGACAACCACACCGTACCCTCCTCCGGGACGGCGAAGGCGTCCTCCGGACCGTGGGCGTGTACCGCCCCGGCATTCGCCAATCGGTAGCCGACCAGGGTTTGGCCGTCCGCGTCGAGGACCCGCATAGTAACCTCGCCCGCGGCCTGGCTACTGGCGCTCGGGATGCCAAGCCTGGCCTCCGCGAGCTCTACCGACCACTCGGTGCCAACGCGGTGCATCGCCATGAGGAGCACCGGCTCGTAACCGTAGATATTCTCGCGCCCCACGGCCGCGAGTGACTCCGTGCCCTGGCGCCGGCGCATTTGGGCGTAGCGCTCATCAATCACCTTGCGGCACGCACGCTGGAAGGGGCGCACCTGGTCGTCGCCGTCGTCGTGCATGATGCAGGTCGACTCGAAGGACCAGAACCGCTTTCGCCCGATCTCGTCGACGAAGATGCGGCAGCTGTCGGGGCTGATGCCGAGGCGGGAGTTGTGTTCCCGACAGGCATTTGCGTTGGCGAAGAAAGTGGGCTCCTCGGCGCTCCACCAGCTGCGCTGGTAGGCGTCGGCGAGCTCGTAGCAGTCGGTGGCCGCAAAGCCGTTGGCGCGGTTCCACTGCGCACAATCGGCACGCTCGCGGAAGACGTTGCTACCTGCGTGAGACTGGAAACAGGCGCAGCCCTCGTACTCGTCGGAGAGGTGGAAGATGACGTGACCGGATTCGTGGACGGCCGTCCCCCAGTTTTGCGCCTCAGCGCTGAAGAGGTTGTTGCTCAGGGAGTGGAAGTTCTCCAGCATCAGGCTCCGGTCGGTGTAGTCCTGGCGGTGCACGAGACAGAAGGCGTCAATGCCGGGGATGCTGAAGTCCTTCAGGAAGCCCGGAATCAGATTTTCGTTGGTGACGTCCGCCGACAGGGCGGCCCCGTCGGCCGAGCGATCGGTAGTATAAAAGGCCCAGTGCTCGCGTTGCCCCCCGTAGGCGGCCGGGCTCAGGAACCCGTCCATCACCATGGCCTCCACGTCGGCGTGGTAGCGGGTAATATCGTTGCCGTAGTCAACGTCGCGAAAGAAACCGATGTCGATGAGGTCGGTCATCGGGCGCCGCGAGGCCGCGTACAAAAGCACCTTGTCCTTTGGCCACGGCGACGTCCCCGCATCCGTCACGCCGAGGCGATCGGTGACCGCGCCGTCGACATCCACGACGCGCCACACGTATTCCAGTCGGGTGGCCGCGCCGAATCCCGGTTCGTGGGTGTAGTCGAATTCGCTGCGCTTAGGCTTGGCCGCCCGCTCGATCTGCGCTACCCTACCCCAGAGCCCGCCCGGTCGGCGGCGCTGGCTGTGGAGCCCGGCGTCGTTGCGGTAGAGTTCGAATTCGTAGAGGTAGAGTTCGGCGTAAACGATCCCGAGTTCGCTACTGACGCTTGCGCTAAAACGCACGGGCTGCCTGTCTAGCGCCCGTAAAGGACTGTGCCGCCAGTCGTGGAATTTAGCTGGGCCGTTTTGGCGTAAGCTGATTACCGTCAACGAGGGCGCCGCGACCACTTCCCTGGAGGCGCCACAACTCACGACCATTGCGGCGAAGAGCAAGAAAGACATCCGCAGGAGCATGGGCTGGATTGAGTGGGATGTCCTACCCAAAACAAATCATGTGCCTAAGTCACTAGCCGACAGCCGCGAACGCTTAAGGCTAACTCCTAATAGCCTCGACGGGGTCCATCCGGGACGCCTGCCAGGCTGGAATTACGCCCGCGAGAATCCCGATGACGACCGCGAGCAAGATTCCGAGCGTCACGTTGCCGGGCGACAGGGCCATCTCGTACGGTAGCGCCTGGTTGAGCGCCAGTACCGCCAGGTACACGAGCGCCAGGCCGATGACGCCCCCCAGAATACACAGGGCGATACTTTCGATGAGGAACTCGACGAGGATCACCTTGCGCGAGGCCCCGAGCGCCATCTTGACGCCGATCAGGCTCGTGCGCTCCTTGACGCTCACGAACATGATGTTGGCCACCGAAAAGCCACCCACGAAAATGGCGAACCCGCCTACCACGAAGCCGACGATGTTGAGGGTCCCGAAGATGGCGTCGAGGATTCCAGTAAGCATGTCGAGCGAGTTGACGCTAAAGTTGTCCTCGGCGATGGGCTTCAGCTTGCGGTCCGAGCGCAGGGCGACCGTGACCAGATCCTGCAGCTCCTCGCGGGACGTACCGGGGAGCGGTTTCGCCATCAGTGAGCTGAAGAACAGGTTCGACTCCAGGTTGACGGCCTTGGCCACGAAGTAGTACGGGAGCACGAGGGCACCGTCGAAGTTGAAGACTTGGAGCAGGTCCTCGCCGGATTTCGCGAGCACACCCACCACCGTGAGCTTCTGACCGAAGACGCGGACCTCGCGACCGACCGGCTCGACGGCGCCGAAGAGGTCCCGGGCCGTCTCGTAGCCGAGCACGACGACGTTGGCGCCCCGGGAGTACTCGAGGGGCGTGATATCGCGTCCGGTCATAAATTCGTAACCGAAGAAATCGCTCACCTCCGGCGAGCCGGCAACCGATAAGATCCCCGACACCGAGTTGTCGCGCCACCGGAGGGTACGCCCGCCGACGATCCCGTAATAGCCAGCGTCCCCACGGGTCCGCAGCGCCGCGGAGAGCGCCTCGTACTCATCGTACGTAAGCGGGGGCCGGCGTTGGAACTTCGGCCAGTCCTCCCCGGGATCGGCCCACGGCATGCGCTGGATGTAGAAGGTGTTATCGCCGAGCTTCGAGAGCGAGCTCACGACGTTGCGCTGAAGGCTGTCGACCGCCGTCTGCACGGCCACGATACAGAAGATCCCGATGGCAACGCCCACGAGGCTCAAACCCGTACGGAGCTTGTTCCCGGTGAGCTGTTGCCAGGCCTGTCCCAAGGAGGAGGCCACGGAGCGTAGCAGTACGATCATCAGCGAGCGAAACTAACGGGTGACCGCGCGAGCCGGTCAGCGACTCGACAAACGGAGGCGTTTCCGGGATGAACCACGCCGCAAAACTTCCGCGGCGATTCATGTTACCTTTGCGGCCCTAAATACGAGCACCCACCGTCCATGAGGACTAAACTTTCCCTTTTCGAATTCGAGCTCCCCGAGGGGCTCATCGCCAAGTACCCGACCGCCCGCCGCGAGGACTCCCGCCTGATGGTCGTCAACCGCGCGACCCAGACCATCGAGCACAAGCTGTTCACCGATGTTCTGGACTACTTCGAGGAGGGCGACGCGTTCGTGTTTAACAATACCAAGGTCTTCCCCGCCCGTATGCTCGGCCGCAAGGAGAAGACCGAGGCCGACATCGAGGTTTTCCTCCTTCGGGAACTCAATCACGAACAGCGCCTCTGGGACGTGCTCGTCGATCCGGCCCGCAAGATCCGCGTCGGCAACAAGCTTTTCTTCACCGACGACAACGGCAAGGAGTTGCTCGTGGCCGAGGTAGTCGACAACACAACCTCGCGCGGGCGCACGATCCGCTTCATGAACGAGGAGTCCGATGAGGTCTTCAACAAGCTGCTCCACTCGCTCGGGTCCACGCCCCTGCCCAAGTACATCGACCGCCCCGTCGAGGACATGGACGCCGAGCGCTACCAGACCATCTTCGCCAGTGAGGAGGGGGCCGTGGCTGCGCCGACCGCCGGTTTGCACTTCTCAGAGGCCCTCATGAAGCGCATGGAACTCAAGGGTATCCGCGAAGCCTACCTCACGCTACACGTCGGGCTCGGGACCTTCCGCGAGATCGAGGTCGAGGACCTGTCTAAGCACAAGATGGACGCCGAGTACTTCCGCGTTCCGCAGGCCGCCGTGGACGTGGTTAACGTGTCGAAGCGCGCCGGACACAAGGTTTGCTCCGTGGGCACCACCGTCATGCGCTCGATGGAGAGTTCGGTGAGTGCCGACGACCTGCTCGCCACCAACGAGGGCTGGACCAACCGTTTCATCTACCCGCCGTACAAATTCCACGTGGCGGACTCGATGATCACCAACATGCACTTGCCGAAGTCGAGCCTGCTCATCATGGCCTGCGCCTTCGGGGGCACCGACCTCGTCATCGAGGCTTACAACCAGGCTGTCAAAGAGAAGTACCGCTTTTACAGCTACGGCGACGCGATGCTGATTTTATAAAGGCCTGAGAGGAACGGTGGTGAAGCCGACGAAGCGCCACTGTTGGAGGGGGCTGTTGCGCGAGTCGCGCGACAGCCTTTTTTATTTGGCACAGTTGTCGGGGCGCGGTAGGTAGTTTGCTAAAGTTTGTCAAATCTCGATTCGCGAGGCACCAAAACATCCCTATTCACGTATCTTTTCGCCTGTGTCCGCGGCTTGGCCTCCCGCCCCGCCCTCACCAGCCCAACCGCGCCGCAGTCGCTCCGCTATGAACAGTCTCATCCTCGCTTGGGCCAGCTGGATACTCACGCTCTTACTCCCGGCCCAGCGCACGGAGGTGGAGTACTACCAGGAACGCTTTGACCTGCGCTACAGCGGGAGCGCCTTACAGAACGGTCCACTCGAGATCACGGAGCTCGGACTCAGCAATTACCAGGCGGCCCTCGCGCAGCAGGACTGGCGAGAAACCCTCCTCACCCTCGAGGCGAAGCGCCGGGAGTGGAAGCTCAACGACTGGCTCTACTATAGGCTCATCGATGCTTCGGTGGGCAGTTTCGCCGCACACCTCAGCGAAAACGAACGCCGGATCCTCAGCGCCAACCTACTCGCCGCGTCCGGTTACGACGTAAGACTTTGCTACGACAGCTCACAGGTGTTCGTCTACGCGCTTACCGAGGAGGCCCTCTTCGAGGTCCCCATCATCACCGAGGGCACGCAGCGCTTCGTGAACCTCACCGCCGCCCTGCGCCCCCGCGACGGCGTGACGCGGAGCCTGAAGTTCCACCCCCACCTCCTCGCCCCCGCGGGCGGGGCCTTTAGCTTCAGCCTCGACGCCTTGCCCGAGCTCCCGGCGCGGCTCCAGGAGCGGGTGTTTAATTTCACCTACAGCGGCCAGCGGTACAAGATCCACGCCGCCAGCGACCGCACGATCGTGTCCTGGATGTCGGACTACCCCATCTTCGCCGAGGGCAAGTACGTGGAGACCTCCCTCAGCGCAGCTACCTCGGAGCGGCTCTACGAGGAGCTGCGTCCGCTGTTGCAAAACAGGTCTCAACTCGAGCAACTCGAGCTCCTCGCAGCTTTCACTCGTAGCGCCTTCGTCTACAAAGAGGACAAACGCAGCTACGGGTTCTCGAAGCCGATGATCCCCGATGAGGTCCTCCACTACCCCGTGAGCGACTGCGAGGACCGCGCGGCACTTTACTTCGCCCTCGTGCGCGACCTGCTCAACCTACCCGTGGTCGCCATCGCTTACAACGACCACCTTAGCGTCGCGGTCGCCTCCAACTACCTCAAAGGCAAAGGCTTCCAGCACGAAGGCCGCACTTACTACGTGTGTGATCCGACCGGGCCCGCCAACAGCAGCGCCATCGGGGAGCACCCGTACGGCTACGAGAATCGGCGGTTCAAAGTGGTAGCCGCGTACACGCCGATCCACAGCTAAATCCTCGTCGCAGATATAGGCTGCGATGTCGGATAAAAGGTGTTTATTCGCGGACTTTTTGGAGGTCCAGCGCAACAAGCCACGACCAAAACGCATTTCCGCACTCACAACCGCACCCTCGCACATGTACTGGACGCTCGAACTCGCGCACCACCTCGAAGACGCTCCGTGGCCCGCCACGCGCGACGAGCTGATCGACTACGCCTTTCGCTCAGGCTCCCCCCTCGAAGTCATGGAGAACCTCCAGGAAATGGAGGACGAGGGCGAGGTCTACGAGACGATCGAAGACGTCTGGCCCGACTATCCCCGCAAGGATGATTTCCTCTTCAACGAGGATGAGTACTGAGCGAGGTCACCCGAATCTGATGTAGAGCTCTCGTGACGTCGAAAGTTTCCTGCATTTAGGCGAGACCGAGGAGTATCGCCATCAAAGCCGCTGCCCGCCCCGGACAGCGGCTTTTGTGTTTAGTCGGGTACCGATTCGCGCCTCGATCGAGTAGTTTGGCCGCCGGTATGGGGATCACGATTGCTATCGACGGTCATAGCTCGTGCGGGAAGAGCACGCTCGCGCGGGCGTTGGCCAGCGCGCTCGGATATATCTACGTGGACTCCGGGGCGATGTACCGCGCCGTCACGCTGCACTTCCTCCGAGGAGACATCGCCCTCGACGACGCGACGGCGGTCGCGGCTGAGCTAGACACCCTGGAGCTCGACTTCGTCACCGAGGGGGGGTGCCAATTCATCCGCCTAAACGGAGAAGTCCTCACCGATGAGCTCCGCGCCATGCCCGTCAATCGGTGGGTGAGTCCCGTGGCTACGCTCTCGGCGGTGCGCGCCTTTTTGGTCGCTAAGCAACGGCTCCTCGGCGCGCGTGGCAGTATAGTGATGGATGGTAGGGACATCGGAACGGTGGTCTTCCCCGACGCTGCCCTCAAGCTGTTCGTGACCGCAAGCGAGGCCGTGCGCGTAAAGCGACGCCACACCGAGTTGTTCGCTCAAGGCAAAACCGTCACAGCGGAAGCCGTCGAGCGCAATCTGCGGGAGCGCGACCACATCGACTCCACCCGCGAGGACTCACCGCTGCGCCAGGCAGCAGACGCCGTCCTGCTAGATAACACCAACCTTGATAGGGCCGAACAACTGGCGATGATCCTCGCCTTGGCGAAGCTCCGGAGCTGATCGAAGGTGTGACCGCGTCTCGAACTTGAAAGAGGACCTCCAGCGCGCGTAGGCCAGCAGAGCCTTGCCCGTTGGAGCGCCCGACCACCTCTATGCTCGCGGCGAACTCGAGTTCCATGCTGGGGCGGCCGGGGCGCATTGACCGACGGTGAGCGAGCGGAGGACGCCGTCGCGAGGATTCTTAAACTGTAAGGTGCCGGCCGTGCCGTCGGCGAAGGCCATCCTGTCTTGTAACCTAGGGTAAGCACGCCCAACTCGGCGGAGATATTCGTTCAGCCCTTAGAGCGCAGTCTCCTCGGTGAGACCACGGAAACTAGAGCCCGGAGTAGCGTTCGGGGAACTACCGACAGTTTCGGATCGGGGCTAAAGACGGCCATTGGTCGGTCGGGCAACTCGGACCGAAGCCTAAGCTCCACCGGAGAGCCGGAGCAGAGCGTACTGTCTGCTCGATCGACGAGGAGCTGCCGTCTAAAGCTTCCATCTACCGTTTTGCGAAAGCTGCAACGCCCAAATCGCCCCTAGTCCGGCGCACTGATCGGACGGAGCCCAATGTCCGCTCCCTGCAGTCGTTCAACCGTGACTGTCGCCTCCGAGGTCTCCTCGAAGACCCTCTGAAATTCGACGCGGACGAAGCGTATGTACCTGGCCTCGGCTACTTGCGCGATGGCGGCCGGCGTGGCGTCGAAGCCCACGTGATTCTCCACCTCACGCGCGATGACGCGGGCGACGCGGGGGGGCGACCCGCGCACCACGAAGAGATCCGCCTGGTCGGCTCCACAACGCCGCTTCAGGTAGTGCAACCAGCGGTGGCCGAACTAAGCAGCGACGCACCTTTGGCTAGCTCCGCCCGCTCGTCATCCGCGGCGCTCGCCTAATAGGCGAGTACAGCAAATACGCGGATTTTCTGCGCCGGTGCAGTGAACGCGATTTGCGCGCGTAACGCAGGGGAGATCTCGGCTTGCGCCAAAACGCTCCGTCTGCCGGCGGATCAGACCAGCACCAGCAGTAGCGCTCGCGCGAAGGACGGTTTCGGAGGTCTCGGCGCCATCCCGCCTCGCTGCGACACAATCGACGGACGGGAATAGTCGGCGCGGGAGCAAATCCCGCTGCCCGAGCTCCTCTCGAGTATTAGTCGAAAGCGTGACGACGGCTAGCGGGCTGCCTTACATTTTCTCGTCCTCCCCCACGCGTGCGTCCCGGCCGTAGACCTGGAGCAAGTCACTCACCTTCGCCCATGGCTTCGCGGCGTAGAGGGTTTTGGCCTTCACGCGCCAGGCCCAGTTGCGCTCGGTGGTCCCGGGGGTGTTGCTGCGCGCCTCGGCCCCCATCCCGAGGATGTCCTGCGCCGGGATCACGGCCAGGTGCGAGCTTGAGGCTAGGACGAGCCGGTTGGCGATACGGTGGACCTTGCTCTCCTTCGGTTTGCCGGTGGCGGCGTAGCGTTGAAGGTGCTTGCGGTCGGCCTTCGCGGCGTCCGCCTCGTACCACCCGCGGAAGGTGTTGTTGTCGTGCGTCCCGGTGTAGGCGACGCTCTGCGGGAGGTAGTTGTGCGGGAGATGCGGGTTGTCCGCCCCGCCCCCGAAGGCGAACTGCAGTACGCGCATGCCCGGCAGGCTCCACTTGCGCATGGCCTCCAGCACCTCCGGGTGCTCGGCGCCGAGGTCCTCGGCGATGATGGCGAGTTTGCCATGCGCAGTCTGGAGGGCCTCGAAAAGGTCGTCCACCGGCACGCTCGTGTAGGTGCCGCGCTTAGCGGTTTTGGCGGAAGCCTTAATCTCGTAAGCGCGGACGAGGCCGATGAAGTGGTCGAGCCGCAGCAGGTCGTAGGCCTGGAGCGCGAAGCCGATCCGCCTCACCCACCAGTCGAAGCCCGATTTGCGGAGCTTGCCCCAATCGTACACCGGATTACCCCAAAGTTGCCCGTCGGCGCTGAAGTAGTCGGGAGGCACGCCAGCGACCCGGCGCGGGGTGCCGGCCTTGGTGAGCTTGAAGATTTCTTGGTGCGCCCACACGTCGGCGCTGTCGAGGTGGGGGTAGATCGGGAGGTCGCCGAAAAGACTGACCCCGAGCTCGGTGGCGGTACGCTGTAGGAGTTGCCACTGGCGCGCGAAGCAGAACTGCCCGTAGACGACCCGGTCGACGGCAATGCCGCGGCGCCGCTTGCCGGAGCGATGTTCCTCAGGCCAGGCGGGCCAGTGGATGCTGCCCTGCTCGTCGGCGGTCACGCGCCAGGTAGCGTAGTCCTCGACCCAATCCTGCGTCTTGCGCCAGGCCTCGAAGTCTTGTTTTTCGTTCGGGCTGATGGACGCGAACGCCAGGTCGATGGCGCGTGCGCGGTAGGTTTTGGCGGAAGCGTAATCGACGGTGCGCTTGACCTGTCGGCCTTTCGGCAAAACCTGCGACAGCTGCGAGGCCGTTAGCGGGAGGTCCGGCACCGAGACGTAGACCTCGTCCCCGGCGAAGGCCGACTGCGCCGCGTAGGGGCTGTACCCGAAGGCCTCCTCGGTGGGGTGGAGCGGGAGGAGTTGCCAGGTGTTGAAGCCGTGGTCGGCGAGCCAGGTGATGAAGCGGCGGGCGCCCTCGCCGAGGTCGCCGCAGTACGGGGCGTCGGGCAGACTGGACACCGGGAGCAGGACCCCGGCCGAGCGATGTGTGATCATGGTTGGGGTATCGTTGGGGAGGGAGGAATTGTGCTGGGGAGACGGGCAGGGTGTGAGGCGGAAGATAGGCCGGACGGTCTGCATGGTACACGCTCTCGGAACAAGCATTGCGTATATCGACGTTTTCTCTGAGCCCTTTATAGTCGTTCGAATTGTAGACCCTTATAAAGATTTCTCCGGAGAGATTACCCTCGACAAATGACTCGCCCGCGTAGCGAGCAAGGTCAATGCTGGGCTATCGAGGACGCTGAAGGCTGCTAATAACTCCGTCACAATTACATGCGGAAACTACGCCTATACGCTAATGCTTTGCGGGCGCGGGCGGAAATATTTTGTTGCCGACCGGCATAGTATCAGAACTTGACCTCCTCTTTCCATTTTAAACCTGGCGGCAGTTCGTTTGCGGTGAATTCGACATGAATGACTCTTCGAATTTCCTGGTTTTCAGTACGCTTTGAGGAGTGAAGGATCAGCGGTTTCATGATCACTACCCCACCTTTCCTCACTTCGCAAATTTTCTCAACGCCATGCTTGATCTTAACCCACTCGTTGATTTCGATAACGCCAAGCGTGTGAGACTTTTCTATCACACGTAGAGCGCCGTTATCTTTCTTGCAGTCGTCCAAGTGTATTCTGATGGTGAAGGTGCTTTCGAGAAGCTGAACGTCAGGCTGTACGATTGTGCGATCAGCTTGCACTCTCCAATTACTATATCCCTCGATATCTTCACTGCCTTCAACATTGATCGTGAGGTCCTGGTGCCAATTCACGAGCCAGTTGGCACTCGGTGGCTTGTCAAAGTAGATGGATTTGATTGACTTGTCACAAGCTGGCGATATTTCCTTAACGATGGCCAGCATTCTCTCAGTGAAAACTTTCTGGGCTATCTCCGGATGATCGATCAAAAATTCTCTTACCCCAAACTTTTGCTCTATCTTATTATCTGCAATCAGCTTTAGGATCTGGCCTACTTCTTCCTTGGAGTAAACCTCTTCTCTGATTGTATAACCATTCTCTTCGAGCTCCGACCGCATTTGTCTTTGTTTGCTGGTGCCTAACGTTAGGCTACACGCCAGCGCCTGGCGATTAGCCGGGGTGGGCGTGGAGCAGTTGTTATAGCTCGCCCGTTTTTTGTTCTCTTATCAACTTCCGTTCTTCTAAAACTTCTCGTTTTGTAACTCTCTTTTTGGCAAGAGCATGCAGCACAGAGTCCGGGTCGTCTTTCATTTCTTGAAGCTCCCGTACGGTTTTGCCTTTCAATTGACTTACAGTTGTATGATGGCTTCTCGACACAAGATTTTCTTTTTACAATTTTGATGTTCTTTCTCTTTGCCTTTTGGTTCCTCTTCAGCCTTTGCTTTCGGGTGAGCTATAACAAGTGGCTATCCACCACCATGGTCGATATCCATAAATATTCACCCCCCCCACGCTACATAAGCATGCTGAAACGCAATGTAGCACTGCGTCCTGGCACGAGCAAGACCCTTGTGCGAATATCCGCAACAAACAATCCCGATACCCCTAGCGCCTCGCCCGCGCGGCCGTACCAGACGTCAAGCCGGGTAAGCCGCGTGTAGCCTACGGCCTCCTAGCTGATCTACTCTCGTCGGATAGGTGTCGCTCAATCGAGATCCAACGGAAGTCGCCGACACCAACAGGCGTCACCCATTACGTCTGGCGGAGCCCGTGACAGAAAATAGACTATCGGCTTTAGCTGTACAGCACACCCACGCCTTCAACTTACCCAGCTCCAGTCGCTGCGCGCTCGACAAAGTCCTACGCGCCTATCCCAACACCACCACCAGATCCCCCGTCTTCACCAGCGCCTTCGCACCTAACACCACTTCCTTCACCTCACCTGCCTGCGGCGCCGTGACCGTGGATTCCATCTTCATGGCCTCGAGCACGAAGAGCGGGGCGCCCGCCTCGACCGCCTGTCCCACCTCGACCAGGATGCGGCTGATCGCTCCCTGGAGCGGGGCGCCGATTTGGCCCGGGCCCTCGGCCCGGCGGTTGCGGACCACCTCGACCTCTGCCGACAAGTCCTGCGCGACCTCGGTGCGGGTCTGGCCGTTGAGGCGGAACAGCACCAGGACCTCGCCGGTGTCACTCGTCACGGTGCGACTGAGGTAGCGTACGTTGATGATCTTGCCGCGCTCCAGCTCGATATCGATCTCGTCGCTCGGCTGCATCCCGTAGAAGAAGGCCGTGGTCGGGATCGGCATCACGGTGCCGTACTCGCGGCGGAAGGCGACGTAGTCGGCGAAGACCTCCGGGTAGAGCAGGTGCGACAGCAGGTCGGTCGACGGCGCCTTGCCGAGCAGCTCCGCGGCGGCCTTGACGTCTTCGGCGGTGTCGGTTTTGAGTGGGCCTGCGCCAAAACCTCCGGATTGCTGGCTCACCAGGCCCGCGTACTCGGGATAGGTTTTGGCGAAAGCCTCCGCCTCCGCCACCCAGTCCACCGCCTCCATGTGGGCGTTGGGCCGATCGGTGTACGGCTGCTCGCCCTGCAACACCGCCCGCTGCAGGTCTTCCGGGAAGCCACCCGGCGCCTGTCCCAGATCGCCGCGCATCAACTGGCGGACGCTCTCGGGCCAGCTGAGCTTGTTGTCCGGGTCGACGAGGTCGGCGGGCTTCAGGTTGTTGCTCGTCATGAACAGCGCCAAATCGCCGACGACCTTGGAGCTTGGGGTCACCTTGATGAGGTGCCCGAGGGCTCGGTCGGCGATGGCGTAGTTGTCTTTGACCTCCTCGAAGCGACCTTCCAGACCAAGGCCACGGGCCTGCGGGCGCAGGTTGGACCACTGCCCGCCCGGGATCTCCGTGTCGTAAACCTCGGCAGTGCCGGCGCGCAGCTCCGTCTCGAAGGGCTGGTAGTAAGTGCGTACCGCCTCCCAGTACTGCGAGTGGCGATTGAGTGAATGCAGGTCGATCGGGCGCTCGCGCTCGGTGTCCTGCAGCATAGCCACCACCGAATTGAGGTTGGGCTGCGAGGTCAGACCCGACATGCTGGCCAGGGCGCAGTCGATGACATCGACCCCGGCCTCGACGGCCCGCAGGTAGGTGGCGGCCTGGATGCTGGACGTGTCGTGCGTGTGGAGGTGGATCGGGAGGTCAACCACCTCTTTGAGCGCGGGGATCAATAGGCCGGCGGCGCGCGGCTTAAGGAGGCCGGCCATGTCCTTGATGCAGAGCATGTGGGCGCCGGCGTCCTCGAGGCGGCGGGCGAGGTCGAGGTAGTACTGGAGCGTGTACTTGTCCTCGTCCGGGTCGCTGAGGTCGCCGGTGTAGCACAGACAGGCCTCGGCCACGGCGCCGGTGTGCTCGCGGACGGTGCGGATGGCCGGGGCGAGATTCTCGACCCAGTTGAGCGAGTCGAAGATCCGGAACACGTCGATCCCCTGCTCGGCGGCCTTGACCGTGAAGGCGTCGACCAGGTTGTCGGGATAGGCCTTGTAGCCCACGCCATTCGAGCCCCGCAGCAGCATCTGGAATGGCACCGTCGGCATCGCCTCGCGCAGGAGCCGCAGGCGCTCCCAGGGGTCTTCGCGCAGGAAGCGCAGGCCGACGTCGAACGTAGCCCCGCCCCACATCTCCAGACTAAACAGGTCGGCCCCGTGGTCGCGGTCGTAGGCCGCCGCGATGTCGAGCATGTCCTTGGTCCGCATCCGCGTGGCGAGCAGACTCTGGTGCGCGTCGCGGAAGGTGGTGTCGGTATAGTGGATTTGGCGATCTTCCTTGACGGTTTTGGCGAAAGCCTCTGGGCCGTCCTGCAGGAGAATGGTTCGGAGTGTACGGCGGGTCGCTGTTGACTCGGAATCAAGGTTCTCTGATCCCATTGTCTCCATTGCCCTCCCTGCGTTCCCTTTTCTCGGAACCGCAGGTGTCCTCCACTCCGTCAACTCCCGGCCCTTGACCTGCGGGTTGCCGTTGACGATGGTGTGGGCGAGGTACTTGAGGGCCTTCGTAGCGCGGTCGCGGCGCACGGGCAGCTCGAAGAGTTCAGGGTGCTCCTTGAGGTAGTCGACGGTATAGTCGCCCGCCAGGAAGTCCGGGTCCCGCAGGAGGTTGAGCAGGAAGTCGGCATTGGTCTTCACGCCGCGGACGCGGAACTCCCGCAGGGCGCGGTGGAGGCGTTGGGCGGCCCCGCGCAGGTCGCGACCGCCGGCGGTGACCTTGACGAGCAAGGAGTCGAAAAACGGGCTGATGACCGCCCCGGGGTAAGCCGAGCCGGCGTCGAGGCGGATCCCGAAGCCGGACGCCGAGCGGTAGGCGGTGAGGGTGCCGTAGTCCGGCCGGAAGTCGTTGGCCGGGTCCTCGGTGGTGACGCGGCACTGGATGGCGACGCCCGTGAGCGGGATGGCCTCCTGCGAGGAGATCCGCAGGGCGTCGTCGGTGAGGCGGTACCCCTGGCAGATGAGCAACTGCGAGCGCACGATATCGATGCCGGTGATGACCTCGGTGATGGTGTGCTCGACCTGGACGCGGGGGTTGACCTCGATGAAGAAGACATTGTACGCCGGGTCGACGAGGAATTCGACCGTGCCGGCGCAGGAGTAACTGGCCTCCTCGCCGAGGCGTAGGGCGTAGTCGTAGAGTTTCTTCTTGACGAACTCCGGGAGCGTCGTGCAGGGCGCCACCTCGACCACCTTCTGGAAGCGCCGCTGCACGGAGCAGTCGCGCTCATAGAGGTGTACTAGGTTACCGTAGGTATCGCCGAGCAGCTGGACCTCGATGTGTTTTGGTCTTTCGACAAAACGCTCGAGGAAGATGCTGCCGTCGCCGAAGGCGCGCAGGGCCTCGCTCGAGGCTTCCTCGTAGGCGGCGTCCAGGCCCTCGGGCTCGCGAACCACGCGCATCCCGCGGCCGCCGCCGCCGGCCGCTGCCTTGACCATGATTGGATAGCCGATCCGTTCGGCCTCGTCGCGGCGTACGCCGGCGTCGGAGATGTCGCCTTCGAAACTTTCGATCACGGGGACGCCGCAGCGGCGCGCCAGTTCCTTGGTCTTGCGCTTGTCGCCCATCTGCGCCATCGACTCCGGGCTGGGGCCGATGAAGACCAGGCCCTCCTCCCGGCAGCGGGTCGCGAATTCGAGGCTCTCGCTCAGGAAACCGTAGCCGGGATGGATGGCCTCCGCGCCGCAGGTTTTAGCACAAGCGATAATCGCCTCGATGTCGAGGTAGGGCTTGAGGGGCTCGTCGTTGGCGCCGATCTGATAGCTCTCGTCGGCCTTGTAGCGGTGGAGGGAGTAGCGGTCCTCGTGGGTGTAGATAGCCACGGTGCGCAGGTCGAGTTCGGAGGCGGCGCGCATGACGCGGATGGCGATCTCGCCGCGGTTGGCGACGAGGAGTTTGCGGAAGGGGCGGGTCGGCATGGGGCGGAAGGTAGCATCGGGCCGCGCCTCGGTCAGGACTGGGTGAGCTTGTCGTGCACGCGGTTGGCTCAACGTCGATGTGTCGGTCCTTCGTCAACAAATGTCTGGACGTTGGGCAGACGCAAATCGGTCTTAACACAATGTGCCCGCCGGTCCGCGATCGCCAAAGGTCCCACCCCGCGGGAGTTCCTGCAGTGGCGCTCGAGACGACGAGACGCCGCAGGCAGATTAGCAACGCGGTTCTGGACCTAACATATTACGGATACTTGTCATTACTGCAATTTGACTTCCTCCATCGCTTCCGCGGTGGGTCGTACTCACCAGTCTTCCTACATGCACAACTACCTCCTACTCTCATTGCTGTGCCTCGGCGCTTCCGCGGAGCTCGCCGCTCAAACGGCTACCGTCCCCGCAGCGACCATCGACGTCACGATCTCCAATCCCAGGCTCGGCGAAACGACTACGACCACCTACGCGCTCGGGACTGCGTCCGGCACGCCGCTCGATATGGCCACGCTTGCGCTCCGGAGCGATGACGTCGTGACTTTCTCCAACGCCGGGGCGATCGCCCGTGGCAGCGGCACGTGTCGGGTGAGCAACGTCGACGTCAGTTTGTCTTTCCCGGCTCTCGGGGGCCTCGTGCCACCGCAAACCGAGGCGCTGGTGCTTTGGCCAGATTGCGCGGACGCCCCCGCCAGCCTCCCGCCGTGCGGCACCGGAGACGAACTCTACCTAGCTCCCGTCGTAGCGACCAACACCGTGAGTCTCGCTTCCTACGGCGGGGGGCTCCCGGACGGCTTCACGACGCCATTCGAGTTCTCGATCGTCGCCTCGGGACCCGGCTGCATTGCCGTGCCTACGACGGGTACTGCCGTGGGAAGTCTGGACGAGAACGTGGCGCTCCCGGTCACCCTAACTGAATTTACCGCCACCCGTCAGGTGGGGCGTGACCTCCTGTCGTGGACGGTCGAAGGTGAGGCATCCCTCGACGGTTACGCCGTCGAGCGGTCTTTGGACGGACTCGCTTTCGAGCAGGTCGAGTACGTCTCCGCTTTGGGGACCGATGGCGCGCGGCGCAGCTATGACACCGCCATACCGTTTGGGAGCGGCGCCCAAGGCCTCACCGCCTACTATCGCCTTCGTAGCGTCGACAACGACGGCGGCTTCGCGCTTTCGGCGGTGGTCGCGGTAGTCGCCGCGAAGGGGTCACTGGACTACGCTAGCTTGCTCGCCTTTCCGAATCCGAGCGCCCAGGGCATGGGATTTGGCTTCAATGCTACCTTGTCCGAGGACTCGGTCGTAGAAATTTACGACCTGCAGGGTCGACGACTGCTGGTCCACAACGGTGAGACCGACCGCGCTACGGGCAGCGGCCTCCCGGCCGGGACCTACGTAGCACGTGTTACTTCTACTGCCGGAAGCGCGCAGTGTCGTATCGTTGTGCAGTAATCGGGGCCCCCGCCGGCCCACGACCCGGAACACGCTAAAATCCAAGTGTCCCATATACTTTCCCGAGGGGCCGACCGTGAGGTCGGCCCCTTTTATTTTGAGGCGATACGTCTGGTCGAGGACCTACTCGCCACGCGTGCCCAGCCTACTTTTCGGCCATGAAGCACAGTCCTGTCCTAGCCCTCTGTTTTGGCGCAAGCCTGAGCCTCGGCGCCCAGGGCATCGGCGGCTTGCCGAGTCTGGAGTGGTACCGCCTCGACGGGGACTCCATCCGGCTCGTGACTACGCCCGCCACCCTCCCCTTCGCCGAGCGGAGCTACGACCTCATAGAAGGCCTCACGCGTCTGCGTCCGATGTCCCTGGGCAATAAGCTCAAGCGCATCGACATGTTCGTGCAGCCGGTCACCGTGGTGGCCAATGGCTTCGTAGGCGTGACCCCGTGGCGGAGCTTCCTGTACGCTACCCCGCCGCAGGACCAGAGCCTGGTAAGTACCAACAGCTGGGCCGACGCGCTAGCGATCCACGAGTACCGTCACGTGGAGCAGTATTCCAACCTCCTGCGGGGCTGGACGAAGTTTGCGCGCGTGGTGGCCGGCAATGCGGGCTGGGGCGTGCTCACGGGCCTCTCGACGCCGGACTGGTTTTTCGAGGGCGACGCCGTCTACTCGGAGACGGCCCTGACCTACGCCGGTCGCGGGCGGACGCCGGCGTTCACCGCCCTACAGCGGGCCCTGGCGCTGGACGGCGTCCGGTACAGCTACATCAAAGCCCGCAACGGCAGCCTGCGCTCGCGGGTGCCGAATCACTACCCGCTCGGCTACGCGCTCGTGCAGCACGGCAGACTCGTTCACGATGATCCGTGGACGACGGTGGTCCGCAAGGCGGGCACGTTCTGGCCACCGCTGTACCCTTTCTCGAGGGCGTTACGGCGGGAGACCGGTCTCAACACCCGACGCTTCTACCGCGAGGCCTACGATAGCCTCGGGCGGGTCTGGAATGAGGCGGCTTCCGCCAAAACCCTCACGCCCCAGCGCAGGATCACGCCGCTCGGACGCCAGGTGCCCCTGTATGCCTTTCCGCAACCGGTCAACCGGCCGGGGGACAGTCTCCTCGTCGTATCCCGCCAGCGCCGCGACGACATCAACCGCCTATTGCTGCTACATCTCGACGGTCGCGAGCAGGACCTTACGCCACTCGGATTCGTGCTTGATGACGCATTTCACGCCGCCGACCAAACGCTCGCCTGGGCGCGCTACTCGGTCGACGCCCGCCGGCCGGACGTGACCTACTCCGACCTCTACGTGGCCGACCTGGCGCACCCGCGCCCGCGGCGCCTCACCGAGCGGCAACAGCTCTTCGGCCCGGGGCTAGACGCGGCGGGCGAGTACGTGGTCGCCGTGCAGCTCCCGGCCGGCGGACCGGACGCCCGCACCGTCGGGCGCCAACCCTGCCTCGTAGAGTACGACTTGGCGGGCGGCGAGCTCGGACGACGGGCGTGTTTCGGCTACGAACTCATCATCGCGCCGCGCTACATCGACGCCGGGCGCAGCGCCGTGGTGGCAGTCGTGAAGCTCGACGGCTTTCTCTCGCTTCAGCGCCTGGACTTCGACGGCGGCGCGGAGCAGCTCACGCCCTGGACGCGGCACGTGATCGGGACCCCTTACGTGTTCGCCGACCACGTGTACTTCTCGGCGGATTTTTCGGGCGTGGACAACATCTACCGCGTGGGGATGAGCGGCGGCGCTGCGATCGAACAGCTCACCGAGGTAGCGGTCGGGGCTTACAACCCGAGTACCGACGGCGGCAACCTGTATTTCACGGAGGTGGACGCAGAGGGCGACCCGGTGAGTGTGCTGCAGGCGAGCGCGTGGCTGCGCCGCGCGGTGACGATCGTGGAGCCGAACGATCTACCGCAATACGCCGGCCTGCGCCCGGATGCAGCCGGAGAGGAGTTCCGCGAACGGTACATGCCGGCGGCACCCGGGCC
>JBGTKC010000116.1:0-12538 GCA_041744755.1 Saprospiraceae bacterium | reverse complement strand
TGGTTTTGGCGCAAGCCCCCTCGGAAGCGGAAGCCAAGATGCCGCGCCCGACCCCCGTGCGCACGCTCACCCCCGGCGAGACTAAATACGACATCACCGTCAAGATGGGCGCCAACGAGATGGCGATGAAGGTCGTGCAGACCGTCACCAAGACCGACGACGGCTTCACGGTCAAGCAAGTGATGTCGAGCCCGATGGGTGACGCGACGGACGAGGTGAGCCTCGTCGGCAAGCAGCTTTCGCCAAAACACCGGACGGCCACGCAGGGTCCCGTTAAGATCGAACTCGACTACACCGACGCGACCATTAAGGGCGGTATGGAGATGGGTCCGAACACGCAATCCGTCGACGTCACCCTCGATGGTCCCCTCTTCGCCGACGGCGCCGCCGAGCCCGTCATGATGACGACGCTCCCGCTGGCCGAGGGCTACACCACGGTGCTCCGCGGCCTCGGTGGCCAGTCGATGCAGCCCGAGCTCAAGCGCCTCAAAGTGACCGGCATGGAGGAGGTCGAGACGCCTTCCGGCAAAACGCAAGCCTTCCGTGTGGAGGTCAAGCCCGCGGATGGCTCGGCCGGTGAGACGGTCTACTTTGTGGAGAAGGGCGGTGCGCACCGACTGTTGAAGTCGCGCTCTGTGGTGCCGGCGATGGGCGGGGCGGTGATGGAGATGGTGTTGGTGGAGTAGCGCGAGTGCGGCGGGCGTGCTAACGGAGCTTCCGAGGTTCCCAAAGGTCAAGTCATCATCGTAGCTGCTCTCCCGGAAGCTACGTTGTGGAGGGGTGGCGTCACAACCAGAGGCGGGCGTCATCTATTACCTTTGCCTGATGCGAAGCACTCTATACCTATCTATTGCCACCGCGATGGTTTTGGCGCAAGCCTGCCAAACCGACGTCAACGAGGGCCGCGGGCCCGACGCCTCCACCGTCGTGCTCGAGCCTTACGCCGGCACCGTACCGCTCGATAGCCTCCACGTGCCCGCCGGCTACGCGGTCGATGTCTTCGCGGAGGGCGTCACGAACGCGCGCTCGATGGCGTGGGCCGGAGATGGACTCGTGTTCGTGGGCACGCGCGACGAGGGCAGCGTCTACGCCGTGGTCGACACCAACGGCGACATGCGCGCCGACCGCACTTACGTGCTCGACACCGGCCTGGTGATGCCCAATGGCGTAGCCCTCAAGGGCGGCGACCTCTACGTGGCGACCGTCAACCAGATCCTGCGCTACCGCGACATCCGTAACCACCTCGACGCCCCCGGTGAGCCCGAGGTCGTCTACGGCGACTACCCGACGGAGAAGCACCACGGCTGGAAGTTCATCGCCTTTGGGCCGGACGGGATGCTCTACGTGCCCGTCGGCGCACCCTGTAACATCTGCGAGTCGAAGGAGGAGGTCTTCGCGAGCATCACGCGCCTCGACGTGGATGCAGCCAATCCCAAGCCCGAGGTCGTGGCCCACGGCGTCCGCAACTCGGTGGGGTTCAACTGGCACCCGGATACGAAGCAGCTGTATTTCACCGACAACGGTCGCGACATGCTCGGGGATGACGTACCGCCCTGTGAGTTCAATCGCCTGACGGAGGTCGGGCAGCACTTCGGGTATCCGTACTGCCACGGCGGGACGATTTCGGACCCGGAGTTCGGCGGTAAGCGGCAGTGCAACGCCTTCGTGCCGCCGGTGCAGAACCTCGGTGCGCACGTGGCGCCGCTCGGGATTGAATTCGTCACCTCGCCACAGTTCTCCGCCTACGCTGGCCAGGCCTTGATCGCCGAGCACGGCTCCTGGAACCGGACGATTCCCGATGGCTACCGCATTTCGCGCGTGTCGCTGGAAGGGGGCACGGGCGCCGGCTACGAAACCTTCATCGACGGCTGGTTGATGGCTGACGGTACGGCCTGGGGCAGGCCAGTAGATCTAGAGTGGATGCCAGACGGGAGTCTGTTGGTAAGTGACGATATGTTGGGGGTGATATACAGAGTTCACAAAGTTTGAAAGTGAAGGGTGGGAGAGTGGGGCTAGTCGTTAAATACCGGCGCTCCCTCATACCACACTCACCCGCACCTTCTTCGTCTTTAATCGCGCGTTGTTCACCGCCGCCACCAGCCGGTCCACCACCTCGGCGTGCACACCAGCGTAGGCAAAGTTTTGCTGTAGCTCGATGACGCCGAGCTGCTCCTTCACGATGCCGCCTTGCTGCATAAACAGCCCCACGATATCACCCTTCGAGATCTTGTCGCGCCGTCCGCCACTTAGATACACGGTGCGCCACTCCTGGGCAGCAGGTTTTGCGGAAGCGGACAAATCGTCAACCCGCACGTCCGCCAGTCGCAGCTCCTCGACGTACTCCGGTAGCGACTCTTGGCTCGACGTGAGCAGGTAGGCCACGCCGTCGTCGTTCATGCGGGCCGTGCGACCGTTGCGGTGCGTGAACTCCCTCTCGCGCGGCGGGAGGTGGTAGTGGAGGATGAAGTGGAGCGCCGGGACGTCGAGCCCGCGGGCGGCCAGATCGGTGGCGAGCAGCACGCGCGCCGTGCCGTTGCGGAACTTGACGAGCGCCCGCTCGCGGTCGGCCTGCTCCATACTTCCGTGAAAACATTCGTACGCGATGCCTGTGGCCGCCAGGTAATCGCTTACGCGCTGTAGCCCGTCCTTGAAGTTGCAAAACACGATGCCCGACTGCGGGCCGATGTGCCGCAGCGCGGTGACGAGCGCGTCGAGCTTATCGCGCTCAGGCGTGACGAGTTTCACGAGCTCGAGGCGATTACTGCGTCGCTCGAGGTAGTTGATCTCGATTGGATCTCGCAGCGCCACGAAAGCCGGCACGTCCACCTCGCTCGTCGCGGAGGTGAGCACGCGCTGCTTTAGGTTTGTCAGTCGCCCGAGGATCTCCTTCACCTCCGCCTCGAAGCCGATCTCCAGCGACTTGTCATACTCGTCCAAGACCAGCGTCCGGATGTGTGACAGCGAGTAATCATCGCGCCGGAAGCGATCGGCGATCCGGCCCGGCGTCCCGATCAACAGGGCGGGCAAGTGCTTTAAGTCTAGTTTGTCGAGCGAGCCCGAGCGCCCACCATACACGGCGTTGATCTTAAATCCCGAGCCCAGCGTGCGCGCCACCTGCTCAATCTGCTGCGCTAACTCGCGCGTCGGCACGAGGACGAGCGCCTGGATTTCGCTGGAGCTCTCGTCGAGTCCGTCGATGAGTGGTAGGAGGAAGGCGAGCGTCTTGCCGGTGCCGGTAGGAGAGAGTAGCACGACGTCACTGCCGGCGCGCAGGACCTTGCCAGCCTCGAGCTGCATAGGGTTGAGGGCCGTGATGTCGAATTTCTGGAGGGGCGTGGGCATGGGGGAGCTAGGCTTAAGGTCGCGAGCGCCAAAGCTCTCCCTAAATCCGCGCCTTCATCCGCGCGTACTCCGCCTTATTCGTCTCCTTGCCCGCACACCCGCGCTCCTTGGCCTGCTTTTGTATGTTCTCGACGCGGTTGCCGGGGTTCGGGTGCGTGCTTAGGAACTGCGGCGGGCGCCCGCCCTGGTCGCCCTGCTCAAGCTTGATGAAGAAGTCCGCCGCACCGTCGGCCTCGTAGCCGGTCGGACAGAGGTAGACCACGGAGTAGAGGTCGGCTTCGGTCTCGTTCTCGCGGCTGAAGCGCAGTCCCGCGAGGCCCGCGGCAATCTCGCCTAGCTGCGGACCCGTGCCCGCGGCCGCGCTCGCGATTGCCGCCAGGGCCTGCACGCCGTAGGTTTGCGTCATCTGCTTGGTGGAGTGACGCTGGTCGGCGTGCGCGATCTCGTGGCCCATCACGCCCGCCAGCTGCTCCTCGGAGTCGAGGTACTTAATGAGACCCGTGTACACGTAAATGTAGCCACCGGGCGTCGCGAAGGCATTGAGGGTCTTGTCGTCCTTGATGATGCGCACCTCCCACGCGAAGTCGTCCTTGTGCTCCACCTTACCGGAGTTGAGGATCTTCGACGTGATCCCGCGGATGTAGCGGTAGATCTCCTCGTTGCCGCGCTCCGGCAGCACGGGGTACTCCTTCGGGTTGGAGAGGATCTCCTGATTGACCTGCGCGCCGAGCTGCTTATCCTGATCGAGGCTGAAGAGATTCACCTTGCCGCAGTTGAGGCCGGCAGCGGCGATGGCGAGGGTGGCGAAGAAGGAGGCTTTGTACACGTGGGCTTGGGTTGGTTTCAGGTATGCGAACGAGGTAACGCACCGGCGTCGTGATTGGTGCGCGGTTAAAGCCAGGTTAAGGTGGCCTAACACAGGGCGGGTACGCCTTTCGGCAAAACGGCTAAGCCTCAAACGATTGCAGTAGGTTTTGGCGAAAGCCCGCACCTTACGTACCTATGCGCTCCCAGCCACTAACTGCAATAAAACGCCGCGAAACAATGTATTTAGCAGCGACTTACGACCCACACCATGAAGAAGCTCTCCTCCCTCGCCCTTGTCGCCGCCCTGGCCTTCGCCTTCACCACCAACGTGCACGCCCAGCGCATCGCCGTGGTCGACATCACGGCCGTGCTGGAGAGCCTCGAGCTCTACAAGCAGAGCCAGGTCGAGCTCGACCGCGTGGCCGAGGCCTGGCGCCAGGAGATCGCCGGGGAGTACGACAAGATCAAGGGCATGTACAACCGCTACCAGGCCGAGCAAGTCTTGCTGAGTGATGACGCCCGCCGCACCCGCGAGGAGGCCATCGTCGAGGCCGAGACCCGCGTCCGCGAGATGCAGAAGAATCGTTTCGGACCGGAGGGGGAGCTCTTCGAGCGCCGCGCCGAACTCGTGCAGCCGATCCAGGACAAGGTGTACGCCGCGATGACGAAGTACGCCGAAGCCCGCGGGTACGACCTGATCTTCGACAAGGGCTCGAGTGCGGGCCTGCTCTTCTCCAAGGCGTCTTTCGACAAAACCGATGAGCTGAAGGCTGCCGTGGCTGCGGAGAATTGAGTAAGTGTTGAAGTTTTGAAAGGGGAAGTGTTGAAGGCGCAGCCGCGTAGGCCGCCCGCCGCCGCCGCACGGTACGGCACCCGCGGCAGCGCCTTCAACACTTCAACCCTCACCCTTCAACACTTATCTATTAATCCCTAGTTAACCCCCCACCCAACACCCGCAACACTTTTATCTTCGTCCCCGCAGCCCAAAAGCCGCACCCCGAACCACTCAAACGATACTACACCATGCGCAATCTCTTCCTCGTCGCCCTGCTCTTCGTCGCGGGCGCCTTCACGGCCCAGGCCCAGAAATTCGGCTACGTCAACTCCGAAAGCCTCCTGTCGCAGATGGAGGACATGAAGGCCGCCGAGAGTGACCTCGTCGCCTACCGTGACCAACAGCAGAAGCTGTTCCAGACCAAGGTCGAGTCGTTCCAGGCCGAGGTCGCCGAGCTCCAGCGTAAGAATGAGGCCGGCGAAATGACCCCCAAGCAACTTCAGGAAGCGCAGACGCGCCTGCAGACCAAGCAAGAGACCCTCGGCACGGAGGAGCAGACCATTTCGGAGTCGCTCCAGAAGCGTCGCCAGGACAAGATCCAGCCGATCTTCGATAAGGTCAACAAGGCCATTGAAGCCGTTGCCAAAGAAGACCAACTAACATACGTGTTTGACGGCTCCACTGGCGGCGTCATCCTCTACGCTGATGAGAGTTCCGACATCACCACCAAAGTGAAGGCCAAGTTAGCCTCGATGTAAGCCACGCGCTTACCGATCACACTTATCGACTCTACAAAAGAGCGCAGGTCATCGAGAGGTGGGCTGCGCTTTTTTTGTGGGGGGCTAATTCCAACGGTAGCGGTATCGGGATCGTGGAAGCCACCCCGCACACGTCGCCTTTGCGGCAGCGAACCAAACAACCAAACAATTATCCAACCAAACAACCGATAAGCCTAGCTCATCCGATGCACGTCAGCCAGCATCGGTGACTCCATCTTGTAGGGCAGCGGCTCGCCGATAGCCAAGACATCGATCACCATCCGATCTTCGAGATCGTCATCGTAGACATTGGCCCAGCGGATGCCTTCGAGGTTAAAAGGCTCCTGGCTGAAACGCTCGGTGACGGCCACGATCTCCTCCATCTTGACCTCGAGACCGGGCTCGGCAGAGGTGCAGATCTGGAGCATCCACTTGTGACTCACGGCATTCCAGAACAGGGGCTCCGCGGCGGCGGCCTCGAGGAGGTCGGCGGCGAGTTCGGCGCGGTTGGCGCCGGAGGCCGAGACCTGGAAGCTCCACAGCGTGGCGCCGCCGGACCAGAACTCCTCGAAGTCCGAGTCGACGAACTTCACCATGCCCTGGTGCTGCACCATACGGACGAGCCGCCAGAAGATGGTGCGCAAAGACGGCAGGTAGCCCTTGCGAATACCCTCCTCGTGGACCTGGTGCGGGTGTACCACCTCGTAAGGAAGCACCGGGATCCAGGCGTCGTACTGCTCGCGGATCGCGAAGATGCCGCCGGGAGGCGTGCGCAGGTCGAAGGCGTTGGGGACCAACACTAGAGCAATACGCTTGAGGATATTGGGTCGCGCCGAGATCGTGGACGCGAGCATGGCGACCTCTACTCGTGGATCATCGAGGTCGATGATCGTGAATTCGATACCGGGCAGGGCGTGCGCCGGTCGGGGGGGCCGCTCCAGCGAGAGCTGGTGCGCGAGCATACGGCCGCGATGGCCCAGCCCACGCAAGGTGAAAAGCGTATTCATAGTGGTTTCTATAGTGCTACCCGCCGGCCGAAACCGAGGGTGTGCTACGCGTGCTAACGCAGCAATTGCGAAGTTGATCGGTTTTCACATAAAAATCAATGGATATGGGTAAAATGTTAGTAAATGCAGACTTATACAAACTTTTTGTTTTAATCTAATTGATGCAACTTGTCCATCGCTTTAACCTGTTGAAACCATCCATGAGCCAAGCCCTGCCCGACACCCCGATCTTCCGCCACTTCGCCGACCTCAACGCCGTGCCCCGGCCTTCGAAGCACGAGGGGCGCGTCATCGACTTTGTCATGCGTTTTGGCGAAAGCCTAAATCTCACCACCAAGCGCGACGCCGTGGGCAACGTGCTCATCCGCAAGCCGGCCAGCCGCGATGGTGACCGACGCCCGGTTGTGGCGCTACAGTCGCACCTCGACATGGTCCACCAGCAGAATGCCGGCACCAACTTCGACTTCGCCACCGAGGGCATCCGCATGCGGCGCGAGGGGGATTGGGTAAGCGCACACGGCACGACGCTGGGGGCCGACAACGGGATTGGCGTGGCCACGATGATGGGTATTCTCGCGGCCGACGACATCAACCACGGTCCGCTAGAATGCCTCTTCACCGTCGACGAGGAGACCGGCATGACGGGCGCCAAAGGCCTGAAGCTCACCTGGCTCAAGGCCGAGTACCTCCTCAATCTCGACACCGAGGACGACGACGAACTCACGATCGGCTGCGCGGGCGGCGTGGACATGACGGTGAACGGTAGCTACGCCGCGGAGGCGCCGGAGGCAAGAATAACAGCCCTACGCGTGACCGTGAAGGGTCTTAGTGGCGGCCACTCCGGCATGGACATCCACAAGGGTCTCGGCAACGCCAATCAACTATTGGTGCGGCTGTTGCTCGCCGCAGGAGAGGCCGGAGTTCGACTCAGTAGTTTCGACGGTGGCAGCTTGCGCAATGCTCTCGCACGTGAGGCTAGTGCCGTGATCGCCGTGCAGGACGAGGCCAAGTTTCGTGAGTTGACGGCTTTCGCCAAAACTGCTATCGCCGTCGAATACGCCGAGACAGATCCCAACTTTGAGATCGTCATCGAGGTCACAGCAGTGCCGACTACGGTGCTTCCGCAAAACCTCCAGACCCAACTCCTCCGCGCGCTCCAGGTTACGCCCCACGGCATCTGGCGGATGAGTCCGACGGTGCCCAACCTCGTGCAGACGAGCAATAATCTCGCCCGCATCAAGATCGCAGACGGCGAGTACGAAGTCCTCTGCCTCACGCGCAGCTCCGTCGACTCCGAGAAGGATGCCGAGGCTGCCGCCATCCGTGGCCTCTACGAAATGATCGGCGCCCGCGTCGAGACCGGCGGCGAGTATCCCGGCTGGGCGCCGCGCCCAAAATCCAAGCTCCTCGATAAGATGCGCGACATCTACACCAATCGTTTTGGCGAAAGCCCCAAGGTCAATGTCGTGCACGCCGGCCTGGAGTGCGGAATCATCGGCGCGGCCTACCCCGCGATGGAGATGGTGAGCTTCGGACCGAATATCCGGGGTGCGCACTCACCGGACGAGAAGGTGCAGGTGTCGAGCGTCGAGAAATTCTGGGGGTACTTGGTGGAGGTGCTGGAGGCGCTGTAGGCGTGCAGGCTACCTGTAACTGACCCGAGTAAACTCTGGCCTAGGTGTGGGCAACGCGCGCTACGCGGCTCTCAGTCACTCACCCAGCTCCGCGCCTCTCAAGCGCGAAGCGCTACGCCACTACTGGTAAGCTACCCGAGCAAAGCTTCCGCGTTGCTCCGCGGCCTCTGCGCCTCCGTGTTGAGCTTACTCCGCAGTGGGGCCCCAACCCCATTGCGTCGCTGTAGGCGCGTTAGAGAAGCGACTACTCACACCCGAAACCCGCCCCCAGGCCTTTCTATCCCCACGACCTATTTTATGGACCTCAACACCCTCGCCGCCCTCGAGCAGGCCCTCCGCGTCTCCCCCGACAATCACCTCCTCCGCCAACAGATTGCTACCGCCTACCTCCAGCTCGGCCAATACGAACAGGCCCGCGACCACGCCGCCCACCTCCTCAAGGAGGCCCCCACGGACCTCGCCAAGCTCGACCTCGCCGACGCCTACCTCGGCCTCCAGCGCCCCGCCGCCGGCGTCTTCATCACCGAGGAGCTCCTGCCCGGGATGCACCTCGACGACGCGATGCTCGACCGCCTGCGTTCGCTGCACCTGCGGCTCCTGATGGCCGACAACAGGATGGCCGAGGCCCAGCAGGCTTTCGCCAAATTCTCTGAGCGCGACCCCGGCTGGCGCGCGCCCGACCTGGAGGCCAAGCTCAAGGTGAGGCATCAAGTCTCGCGACCGGGTAGCGAATACGACGATGACGACGACGACGAGGATCTGTTCTTCGAGCGCCCGACCATCAAGTTCGACCAGGTCGGCGGCATGGACGGCGTCAAGGACGAGATCCGCATGAAGATCATCGCGCCGCTGGCCAACCCGGAGCTGTTCCGGAAGTACGGTAAGAAGGCGGGCGGCGGCATCTTGCTGTACGGTCCGCCGGGCTGCGGGAAGACCTTCCTCGCGCGCGCCACGGCCGGCGAGATCGACGCTCGCTTCATGTCGATCGACCTCGACGATATTCTCTCGATGTGGCTCGGGCAGTCGGAGGACAACCTGGCCTCTCGCTTCGACGCGGCGCGCAGGCATCAACCCACGGTAATGTTCGTCGACGAGATCGATGCGCTTGCCGGCAAGCGCCGCGAGGGCATCGGCGGGCAGGGCCTCAACACCACCATCAACACCTTCCTGCGCGAGCTCGACGGGATCTCGGACGACAACGAGGGCCTGCTCGTGCTCGGGGCCACCAACTTACCCTGGCACCTCGACACGGCCTTCCTGCGGCCCGGACGCTTCGATCGCGTCATCTTCGTGCCGCCGCCGGATGAGGCCGCGCGCACCGCTATCCTGCGGCTTCACCTCGCCGACAAGCCGACCGACGACGTGCGCTGCGAGAAGATTGCCGCGGTGACGGACAAGTTCTCCGGTGCCGACCTCACCGCCGTCATCGACCGCGCCGTGGAGGTCAAGCTCACCGCCGCGATGCGCTCCGGCAACATCGAGCCGATCACCACCAAGGACTTACTTGCCGCCGCCAAGCTCACGCGCCCGAGTGTCACCGACTGGCTGAACACCGCGCGCAACTACGTGCTCTACTCAAACGCCTCAGGGATGTACGACGACGTGAAAGCCTACCTCAAGCTGTGACCAACCCCTACCAGCGCCTCGGGCTCGTCCAGGAGCTCATCTCCGCCGAGAAGTTCGACGCCGCCCGACAGCGCCTCGACCAGTTGGCCGCTGAGCTGCCGGACGAGCCCCACGTATACGTGTTGCGCTCGGTGATGGGCTTGCGCCAAAACCAGTACGCCCAGGGCGAGAAGTTCGCGCGGATCGCCCTGGAGCTCGACGCCGAGAGCACCGTGGCGCGTAGCTTGCTGGCCTCGAGCCTCAACGCCCAGCGCCGCTACAAGGAAGCCCTACTCATCATCGAGGAGGCCATCGCGCTCGACCCGACCGCCGCCACCGAGTACGCCATCAAGGCCCAGGCTCTCGTGCAGCTAGACCGTTTTACGGAAGCGGAACAAACCGCCCGCGCCGGCCTCTCGTTCGACCCCGACCACGAGGACTGCCGCAACGTGCTCGCGCTCGCGCTCAACCTCCAGGGCCGGCGCGACCAGGCCAGCGTGGCCGTCAACGACCTGCTCGAACTCAATCCCGTCAACCCCTACGCCCACGTCAACGCCGGGTACGTGGCGCTGCACCAGGGCCGCATCGCCCAGGCGAAAGAGCACTTCGTGGAGGCACTGCGCATCGAGCCGCGGAATGCCAATGCGCAAGCCGGCCTCGCCGAGACCATCAAGGCCACCAACCCCTTCTACCGCTGGCTGCTGGCCTGGGGGGTGTGGATGCACGACATCGGCAGCAAGTACCGCTGGGGGCTTATCATCGGTCTGCTGTTGGTCGTCAACCTCGTGCCTGTCCTCGTGCCCGTCTACCTAGCGCTGCTGCTCTGGAACTGGCTCACGGCCCCGATCTCGACGGCTTACCTATTGCTGCATAAGGTCGGTCGCTACCTCGTCCCCGCCGATGATCGGCCGTACGCCGTCGGCATCCTCGTGTGCCTCGTTGCGGCCATCGGGTTTGGCGTCTTCGGGCTCGTTACCGGCAACGCGCTCTGGTACCTCGTCGCGGCTGCCTGCGCGCTGTCGACCATCATGCTCCAACAGATCATCACGCAGGAGCGCCACCGTAGGGCGCTGCTCGTCAACGGGCTCACGCTGGGCGCCACTGCGGTGCTGGCGCTAATCTACGCGACGGCGGCGATCAGCGGCACAAGACCGATTGTCGACATCAACGGCCTTATCATCGTGGCCGTGGCTTACTCCTGGATCGGTCCGCGGATCGGGGGACGATCGTAATGGATACGCCGGCCCCCCAGCGCATCTTCCTGCACCTCGCCTACGTCGGCACGGCCTACCACGGGTGGCAGACACAGACCGATAGCCTCACCACTGTGCAGCAGACGCTAGAGGTGGGGCTGGAACGGATGCTCAAGTACCCCGTCCACGTCCACGGCTGCGGCCGCACCGACGCCGGCGTGCACGCCACCAGCTTCTACGCGCACTTCGACCTGCTGGCGCCGCTGGCCTTCGATCCGGTCGAGCGCCTCTACCGCCTCCTGCCGCGCGACATCGCCGTATACGACTGGATCCCGGTCGTGGCGACGGCCAATGCCCAGCGCTCGGCCACCCACCGCCGCTACGAGTACCTGATCGCCCTGCGGCAAGACCCTTTTCAGCATGCCTTGCGCGCACAGTTCATTGGTGCGGATCTGGATGAGGCTGCCATGCAGGTGGTCGTGGCGCTCTACCGCGGCGCCAGCGACTTCGCGGGCTTTTGCCGCAGTCCCGCGCAGTACGCGACCACCTATTGTCGCGTCGATCGGTGCGAACTGCGGGTGGAGGAGGCTGGCGGCCTAGTACGCTTTTCGATTCAGGCCAATCGCTTCCTGCACAACATGGTCCGCCTATTGGTGGCGCGAATGCTGGATGTCGGGTGCGGCGAACTGAGCGTCGCGGACGTAGAGACGGCGCTGAGGTCGGGGCTTCCGCCAAAACGACAACGCGCTGCGCCGGCGCAGGGGTTGAGTTTGGTGGAGGTAGGGTACGATTGGGAGGCTCTGCGAGGGCAATTGTTGAATTGTTGAAGGTTGAATTATTGAATGCGCTGCCGCGTAGGCCGTGCTCGCCGGGTGGTTTATCTCACGGGGGGTCCGAACCGAGCTGAGTTTGACTGGACTTCAGGCCGGCCCGTTAGCAGCGCAAGTTTTGGCGAAAGCCCCTTACTTCAGCAACTGCGCCGTGTGCGCTTTGGTGTCGACCTTCTCGATGACGTGCGCGATTTTGCCGTCGGCGTCGATGACGAAGGTGGTGCGCGAGATGCCGTCGCAGGTGCGGCCCATGAACTTCTTCTCGCCCCAGACACCGTACGCGTCTGCTACGGCGTGGTCGGTATCGGCGAGCAGGTCAAACGGGAGGTTGTACTTCTCGATGAACTTGACGTGCTTCTTGGCGGTGTCTGGGCTGACGCCTAATATCTCGTAGCCATCGGCCTGGAAGCGGTGGTAGTTGTCGCGCAGGTCGCAGGCCTCGGCGGTGCAACCGGGCGTATCATCCTTGGGATAGAAGTAGAGCACGAGCTTCTTGCCGCTGTAGTCTGAGAGGGAGCGCGTGGCGCCGGTTTGGTCGGGGGCGGAGAAGGCGGGGGCGGGGTGGCCGGGCTGGATGGTCGTCATAA
>JBGTKC010000115.1:0-3768 GCA_041744755.1 Saprospiraceae bacterium | reverse complement strand
CAACTCGAGGGCGTGCGGCTTTCGCCAAACCCCGTCGTCGATCAGGCTACACTCACGCTGCCTGCCGGTGGCACGTACCAGATCCGCGTGATGGGTTCGGACGGCCGCATCATGGCCGACCTGAAGAACTTCCAGCACTCGACCTATAGCCTGCAGCGCGACAATCTCGCCAGTGGTCTCTACCTCGTCGAGGTGCTCGAGGCCAGCCGCGGCGAGCGTGCCGTGATGCGCTTCGCGGTGCAGTAGTCCGGTGAGGCTTGCGCCAAAACCTGTATTAGAGAAGCCCCGTCGGACCTGGTCCGGCGGGGCTTCTCGCGTCGCGAGAAACGCGAGAAAGCGACGGTGGAGATGGCGTGCGACGAATACCTCAAACGTTTACCTTCGCGCCGCTTTTGACGGAAGCGTAGGTATCGACTCCGATAGCCGGCGGCCAAGTCTTTCTGTCTAATCCAACCTTTCAACCGCCTTATGGGAAGTACGCTTACCCTTTTGTTCCCCGTCTTCGGGGTCCTCGCCCTATTGTATACGTTCTGGCGCTCCGCGTGGGTCGGTCGGCAAGACCCCGGCACGGAGCGGATGCAGCGCATCGGCAAGAACATCGCCGACGGGGCGATGGCCTTTTTGAAGGCCGAGTACACGGTGCTCGCACCCTTCGTCCTCGTGGTGGCCGCCCTGCTCGCCTTCTCGGCAGACGGTGGTACGTCGAGCATCCTCATTGGTGCCTCATTCATATTAGGTTCGGTCTGCTCTGCCCTAGCTGGCTTCATCGGGATGCGCGTCGCTACGAAGGCCAACACCCGCACCACGGCCGCCGCCCGGACTTCACTCGGTCAAGCGCTCGAGGTCGCCTTCGCCGGTGGTTCGGTGATGGGCATGGGCGTCGTTGGACTCGGGATGCTCGGGCTCGGCATCCTGTTTTGGTTCTTCAGCACGCAATTCTACGTGCCGGCCGACGGCGACGTAGAGCTGTACCGCAACTCGATCATCCGCGTGATTACGGTCCTGACGGGGTTCAGTTTTGGCGCAAGCTCGATAGCCCTCTTCGCCCGCGTGGGCGGTGGCATCTACACGAAGGCCGCCGACGTCGGTGCCGACCTCGTCGGTAAGGTCGAGGCCGGGATCCCGGAGGACCACCCGCTCAACCCCGCGACGATCGCCGACAACGTCGGTGACAACGTCGGTGACGTGGCCGGCATGGGCGCCGACCTGTTCGAGAGCTACGTCGGGTCGATCATCGGGACGATGGTGATTGGCGCCGCGACGATCGGCGTCGGTGGCTTCACGGCGGACGGTGACTTCGGCGGACTCAACCTCGTGTTGCTGCCGATGGTGCTGGCCTCGGTCGGTATCCTCACCTCGATCATCGGAACTTTCTTCGTGAAGGTCAAGGAGGGCGGTGATCCGCAGAAGGCGCTCAACGCAGGCGAGTTTATCGCTTCTGGTCTAATGATCGCGGCTACGTACGGCGTCATCAGCTGGATGGTGCCGGGTGAGGGTTTTACGCTGCTCGGCTTCGAGCAGGGCGCCGTGGCAGTACCTTATACGGGCAATGGCATCTTCTTCGCGGTGATTATCGGTCTCGTGGCCGGTCTTGGCATCGGGATGATCACCGAGTACTACACCGGTACGGGCACCAAGCCGGTCCGCTCTATCGTGGAGCAGTCGGGTACGGGTGCGGCCACTAACATTATTGCCGGCCTCGGCGTCGGGATGATGTCGACGGCGGTGCCGATCTTGATTCTTGCGGCGGCCATCATGGGCGCATTCTACTTTGCAGGCCTGTACGGTATCGCCATTGCGGCGGTAGGTATGCTCTCGAATACGGGCATCCAGCTCGCGGTCGACGCCTACGGACCGATCTCGGACAACGCCGGTGGCATCGCCGAGATGGCCGAGTTGCCGAAGGAGGTCCGCCAACGCACCGACAAACTTGACGCGGTCGGGAATACGACGGCGGCAATCGGTAAGGGGTTTGCGATCGGCTCGGCGGCCCTGACGGCGCTGGCGCTGTTCGCGGCCTTTATCACGACCTACAATGTGGCTCACCCGCTGACGCCGATCTACGGTATCAACGTAATCGACGCGCGGGTGATGTCGGCGCTCTTCGTGGGTGCGATGCTGCCCTTCGTATTCAGTGCGCTCTCGATGAACGCTGTAGGCCGCGCGGCCAACGACATGATCGAGGAGGTGCGCCGCCAGTTCCGGACCATCCCTGAGCTCACGGCCGCCCTGGCGCTGATGCGCAAGTACGACGGCGCCGAGATGGACACCTGGAGCACCGCCGACCGCGCCGTGTTCGACGCCGCCGACGGCAAGGCCGAGTACGAGAAGTGCGTGGCGATCTCGACGAAGGCCTCCATCCGCGAGATGGTGTTGCCGGGGATGATCGCGATCCTGTCGCCAGTGGTGGTGGGCTTTTTGCCGGGTCTCTTCGGAAGTTCCGCCGGTGGGATCATGCTGGGTGGCCTACTGGCCGGTGTGACGGTTTCGGGCGTGCTCATGGCCATCTTCCAGTCCAACGCCGGTGGCGCATGGGACAACGCGAAGAAGCGCATCGAGAGCGGCGTGACCTTCGACGGCATCACCTACGGGAAGGGCTCCGATGTCCACAAGGCCGCCGTCACGGGCGACACCGTGGGTGACCCGCTCAAGGACACCTCCGGCCCGAGTCTGAACATCCTCGTCAAGCTGATCGCCGTCGTAGCGCTCGTCATCGCGCCGCTGATCGCCTGATCAGTTCAGGAGTAGCCTTCAAGTCGCAAGTGCCCGGCCTCGCAATGAGGTCGGGCGCTTGTTTTTTAACGCGCTAGGTCAGATAATGTGAGGGCGATGAGGCTCGGTCCAGGGTTTCGTCGCCTAAGGTCTATGAGGGGTCTGTAGGCGCCGCGCAGGCGAAGAACGAGACTTCTCATGTAGCTGTCTCTCACACAAGCTCTCCCCAGCCATGCGTAAGGTGTTTAAATGGATCGGAATCGGGCTCGGTGGGCTCGTCGTGCTGCTGCTCATCGCCGGGTTCGCGATGTACATGGTCGGTGGCTCCAAGCTGAACCGGACTTTCGAGGTCCCGACAGCGGACCTCATCATCCCCACCGATTCGGCATCGCTTGCTCGGGGCGAGCACATCGTCGCCACGAGTGGCTGCCGGATGTGCCACGGCGAGAACCTTGCCGGGGCGGTAATGCTGGATGCGCCGCCGTTTCGGTTCGTTGCGTCGAACCTCACCGCTGGAGCCGGTGGGGTGGGGGCGCGGTATTCGGTCAAGGACTTAGACCGCGCCATCCGGCACGGTGTCCGCCCCGACGGAAGTTTCCTCATGATCATGCCCTCGGCGGGGCTCCATCAGTTGGCCGACACGGACGCGGCAGCACTGATCGCGTATCTCCAGCAGCTCCCACCCGTGGACAACGAACTGCCTGCGACGGAATTCCGCCTCCTCGGTCGCATCATGGCCGCCACCTTCTCCGACGAAGACGCCTTCATGGAGGTGAGCACCGAGCCGACGCGCCCGGTCGCCCCGGCCCCGGCCCCGACGGCCGAGTACGGCGCCTACATCGCGTCTGGACTGTGCGCCTACTGCCACGGCGAGCACCTGGAAGGCAACGAGACGCCGCCGGGGCCACCCGGTATGCTGCCAGCTCCTCCGCTGGTCGCTGCCGGGCAATGGACCCTGGAGGAGTTCGCGCAGACGCTCCGTACCGGTACGACACCCGGAGGGCGTGTACTGAACTCAGAGTTCATGCCCATCGACATCACGAAGAACTACGATGA
>JBGTKC010000114.1:0-9202 GCA_041744755.1 Saprospiraceae bacterium | reverse complement strand
CCTTATCCGATTTGGCTCCCGGCTCTGCGCTCCGCTTGGTCCGGGAGCCAAATCGGACAAGGGGGGAGGCGACCGTATTGTTTCGCTTCGCTCGGCAGGCCTGCGGCGCACGGGGGGGGCTTGCAGCGCGCGGGAGGGGCTTGAGGCGTGCCGGTAGCCCGGTGCACGGGGGCGGTCGCCTCCCCCCTTGTTTCGGTTAAGGTGGCGAGGCCGCGGAGCGGGTTCGCCACCTTAACCGAAATAAGGGGGGCCGGGGGGTTACAAACGCACTACATCCCGACGTACCCAAGATACCATAGACTCAACACCTAACCCAATGCCTATTCCGTCAAACTCAATCGGTATTTATATAGGATAATATTTATGAATCGAACACTTGAAAATCTGTAATTCCCTCACCCCCGCGGCGAATAAATAACCTTCTCTTTCCGCAAGCCCCTTACCCACGCCGCCCGGTTAAATGGTACCGCAAACTGTACGCTCGGCCCCAGCGCCCACTCGCTATACTTCCCGACGCCCGACTTGCCACCGTTCGAAAACGAACTCCGCCCCCACCCCGCCACGGCCGTCAGATTAGCCCGGAACGTAATCGTTTACCAGCGCGCGAGTTGCGACCACGCCACGTGGGCACCGAAGGCGCTGCGATCGCCGAGCGTCCAGTAGGAGCCCGTGCCGCCGTAGTCGAGGTAGCTGGTCCCAGTTCGCGTCAGGCTTGCGCCAAAACCTACGATCGTCCACCCCGGCGTGACGTACAGGAGCTCCGCCCGAGCCCGACCGTAGAGGTGCGACACCCGCCCCGGCTCGTCGGCGAGGTAACTGCCCGGTTGACCGCGAACGCCGCCGCTCACCTCCGCGCGCCACCCCCAACCCTCGTACGGAAACGTCGACAGGTACATGCTGTAGCCATACGCACCCTCCACACTCACCGCACCCTTGTTGTCCGCGCGATCGGGAAAGCCGTACGCCCGGCTCTGCATCAGCGCGACGGAGGCATCCACCCCGAAGCCCACCTCCAGCGGGAACTGCGCCAGCACAGGTTTTGCCGAAAGGCTCCCCAATAAAATCACCAGCACTGCAAGCAAGTACCGCTTCCTCATTCCGCTTTCGCTAAAACTGTCGGACCTTCATCGATAGTCAAGGAAATGTCAACGGCGCACGGTATCGCCAGCGTATACGGCCTTCGCGGGACGGAGCAGACTCCCGACCACCATCCCCGCCACGCTGGCCAAAGTCGCGATGATGCTCGCGTCCACACGCGTGTTCAGCGCATCACAGATCAGCCACACTCCACCGCCGGCAACGATCGCACACCAAGCCCCCGTCACGTTCGCTCGCCGCCAGTAAAGCCCCGCCGTGAGCGGTACGAACAAGCACACCATCAGCATCACCGTACTCGCCACCACGAGGGCGTGGATGTTGGCCTCCTGTAGGGCGATCGACGCGCTGACCAGCGCTACACTGATGGTGCTGAGGCGCGTGAAGTAGAGCAACTGCCGGTCGGACAGGCGCGGGAAATAGGGCTTGACGAGGTTCTCGCCGACCACCGTCGCGGCCGAGAGCATGGCGCCACTGGAAGTGCTAAGGATGGCCGAGACGAGCGCCCCGAAGAAGAGCATCTGGAGTGGAAGTGCGGAGTGTTGAAGAACCATATCGACCAGCAAACGCTGTCCGTCCACGTCGTCGCTGAGCAGCTCCGGGTACACCTGCGAGGCCGCCAGGCCAATGAGCAGTGGCACGCACCCGATTACCGTCAGCAGGGCCGCACTCAACAGCAGCCCGCGGTAGCCGGCCCCCTCAGATCGCGCAGAGAAAACCCTTTGGTAAATGTCCTGCGACGGAATCCCCCCGATCCCAAAGGCCATCAGCATCGCGAGGTAGTCGAGGGTGCCGAAGAGTCCAGGCGCCGGCTTGGCACTGTAAAAAGCAGCAGGTTTTTGCGAAAGCACCTCCCCCAGACCGCCCGCCTCGCCGAGCACGGTGTACAGCAAATACAAGAGTCCCCCGATGATGATCCCGCTCTGGAGCATATCCGTCACCGATACCGCCCACATGCCGCCGACGTAGGTGTACACGACCACCACGAGCGCTCCGAATAACACGCCCTGCAGCAAACTCAACCCCAGCACCGCCTGAAACACCAGCGCCAGCGCCGTGAACTGCGCCGCGATCCAAAAGCAAGTGGTAAAGACCTGGATAGCGCTCGTAACGAGGTCCACGCTTACGCTAAAACGCTCCGCGAAGAAGTCGCCGAGCGTGACGATCCCCCGGCGATAAAGTGGACATGCGTAAAAGGCCGCGATGAGGATCATGCACAGAAAAACCCCGAACACGTCCGTCACGATTCCGAGCGTGCCCTCGCGCACGAACATCCCCGGGACGCCCATGATCATCTCGGGCCCGAACCATGTCGCGAACACGGTGACGCCCACCAGCACACTCGGCAGCTGGCGCCCGGCCAGCGTGAAGTCCTGCGAGGTCCGAATCCACCGCGCGACGTAAAACCCGATGGCGAGCGTGAGCCCGAGGTAGGCGAGGATGGCGGCGGGGAGCACGGGCGCGAAGAAAGGGCGCGGGACTTAACTTACCATTGAGCCGCCAGGCCCAGCAGGTTGTGCTGCCCGACCTGAAGAGTTTAGCCTACCCCACCCCGTCAGTTTCCGCCCAGTACCACCACGCGCCCCGTCACTTGATTTTGGTCTAGACGAACGATGTAGACGCCCGCCGGAAGTGTGCTTGCCGCCCCGCCGAATGTGCTACAGTCTCTCTCCTGGGCTGTCACTCCAGTTGCCATCACCAAGCGCCCGCCCGCATCGTACACCGAGATACCGGAGGGCTGTAAGGCGCCTGTTCCGCTTCCGCAAAACACGATGTCCCCGGCGCGCACCCAGAAGCTCCCCCCTGCCTCATCGCCCAGGCCACTCGTCACGGATGAAGTCCCGGTCGTATCGGGCATTAACGCAAGCACGGCGTAGTCGTCGGTCCGGCGGTACTCTGCACCGCCGCCGGGCTCGACCGCGGCCACGAGGTAGGGCCAGCGCAGGAGGTCAACCCCCGCCAAACCAACGTTGACGCGCTCGTACTGCCCCGGAACCGACGACCGCAAATTTGTGATCTGCAACAACGAATCTCTCATAACCTTGGAAGCACTGCCGGGCGCCTGCGCTCGCGCGTGGCCGAGTACGCCGGTCGTGTCCGAAAACAGCGACACCCGCACCTGTGTCGCCGGCGCGTCCGACGGACCTTCGCTCAGGAAGAAGAGGCTCGCCCGGGCCCCCGCGCCCCGCTCTACCATCACGGACTCGACCTGCCCAATCCAGTTGGCGCCCTCGGCGAGGGCCACGGCACTGGCCGCGACGTTGTTGGACTCCTCACGCTCCCCGAGGTCGGCCCCGCCGTCGGCCACGGTGAGGACGTACACGCGCCGCGTGCGGAAAGGACCCCGCAATCCTGTGAGCCGCACGGTGTCGCGCAAGGTGGCCCCGGCGCGGATCACCCCCGCCGGCGCGCTCCCGAGGTACTGGTCGCGCGCGTCAAGCAGGGTATCCGCGGAGTGGTAGAAGTGTGTCACCGTCGCCGCCGCGTCCTCGCCACTCGGATTGGCGACCGCGTACGGGAAGGCGAACGACGGCGCGCCGGGCGCGAGCGGTAGCGCCCGTCCTTTCAGCGCGTCCTCGGCCACGAGATCGGAGGCGATCGCGTCGACGCGGAAGTCGTCGATCAGCAGGCCCCGTTGGCGGTAGACGCCGTCGGTCCTGTTGGCGTACTTGAATCGAAAGGCGACGGATGGCCTTCCGGCAAAACGCGACACGTCGATCGAGCGGCCCAGCATCCCGGCTTGGTTGGGGTTGGAACGATTGTCTGCCTCCCGCAACTCCTGCGTCCACCCCGCCGAGCCGAGTTCCCACACGTATTGATCGTACCAGTTGACGGCCCCGTCTTCCGGGCCAGCCGTGAGCAGCGCCCAGGTCGCGCCCTCGTCGAGGGAGTACTCCAGAGAGGCCCCGGAGGTCCCCTTTTCTCTGCTGTAAGCGAATAGCTTAAACGACAGTCGTGCCCCGCTCACCCCGGAGAAGTCAAACGTCGGCGAGACGTAGTACCGCAGGTCGGCAGAGGTAGGGCTGTTAAATTTTTCGACGTACTTGACGTGTAACACGCCGCGGTAATGCGAAGTGTCTCGGTAGTCCGGACCGATACTCTGGCCGTGGGGCACGCGGGTTTGGAAGACGTAATCCGGGGCCCCGTAGATGTACGAGTCGTCGTTTTTCGCGTAAGCGAGCCAGTGCGCCGGCCAGACCTCAGAAAAGTCCTCGAAGTAGGGCGGCACGACCCGCTTCAGTGGTACGGCCCCGCCGCTTTCGGGACGCCCGTCCAGCCGTGGCCCGGCGCCATTGAAGCGGTACATCAGGTAGGCATCCTTGCCCGCGAACGCCGCCGGACCCGTAACCCGTAAGATGCGCTCGAAGCGCGAGCGCGGCGGGATGCCCGCGATGCGGAAAGGCCCAAATGACGCATCGTCGGCGCTGATTACCGTGTCGCGACTCAGGTAGTACATCACGTCCGTGGCGCCGGTGCCGTAGTTGCCGCTGTTGCGGTAGCGCAGGTTGAAGAGCACCTCCCCGGCGGCATTGGCCGGGGGCAGCGCCCGCGGCGTCTCGAGGTCTAAATCGGTATAGCCCTCCGCCACCTCGACCTCGTCGAGGACCACGGCCGTCACCGTCTCTCCGGGGAGCCCGACGAAGGCAAAGCGCAGCGTCACCGAGGCGGCATTCCTAACCGCCGAGGGCAGTGCAACGACCGCGCGCACGGGCTCGACGCTGCCCAGCTCCCGTGGGGAGTTCCAGGCCAGCAAGCCGGCGTGCGGGCCGTTAGGAATCTGGTCGAGGTTTTCGTAGGATGAGAAGTTGACGCTCTGCGACTGGTCGGCCGGCAAGGGCACAAACGTGGTGCCACCATCTACGGAGTACTCCACGGCAAGGTCGCCGCCTTCTCTGGAGGACTGGGTCTGACCATGATCTACGATGTAATCGAAGCTCAACACGGGCCGCGCGAGTTGGCGCACGTCCAGCGGAGGCATCGTGAGGTAGGCGACCTGGTTGGCGCTCCGGGCTTGCGCGAGCTGCGCGTAGTACGCACCGGCACCGCGCATCGCCCGGCGGGCCACCCCCAGTCCGGAAGGCACCAGGCCACTGCGCCAGCCCTCACCCGAAGCCGCATCCGTGGCCTTCCAGCCCGTAGGCGCCGTCTCGAAATTGACCGCGTAAGGTGTTTTGGCGTAAGCCGTCAAACGCAGCGGATGCGCATACGTGTTGTTGTGCTCCCAGATCTCCACTTCGGCTCCGTCGGCGTCCACCTTGACGATAACGTATCCCCCGCTCGCCCCGGCCGGAAGGCGAGACAGCTCGATGGCCACGCGCCGCCGCTCGAACGCGATGGGGGCCAGGGTTCCGATCTCGTCTTCGGCGAGCAAAATGTCCCCTCCGTCCAGGGTTTCATCGGTGCTGAAGTACAGCCGCGTTCGCAGGCCGCGCGAAGAGCGGGCGCCACCGCCGTTGACGACGGTGTAGGAGATCGAGTCGACCGCCAGGTCCGTGCGCAACAATCGCTCGCCGATGTCCACGAGGGCCAGGTCCGGCAGGCGCGGGCCGAAGTAGATATCGTCCACGGCCACGGCGCCCCTCCCGGGCCTTACGTCTGAGTCGTGGGTTATCGTCCACCTAGCCTTGCTGTAGCGCCGGTCGTCTAGCAGCGACAAATCTGTGCAGAAGCAGTCCCAGTCTCCGAAGCGCTGTTTCGGTACGGTAAAGGACTCCGCCCGCGGTCCGGGGTTGACGACATCCCCAAACACTATCCCTTTGTCGGCATGGGCGACGGCAAATGTGAGGCCGTAATAGTTTTCGCGAAAATTGCCGCGGTACCAGAAGCAGGCCACGTCACCCGAGCGCCCGCGCATATTGAGCCACGGAGTCTCCAGGTGCTCGTATTCGTTTTCTATCGGACCGGAGAGCTGAGTGACGTGGTAGGCGTTGGGCTGTGAGCGTGCCCCGGCGGCGGCGGGGTCGGGCGACTGGCCCGTCGCCCATCGGGATGTATCAAGGTTGACGATCCCGAATCTCGTCGTCGTGTACCAGCGCCAACGTGGGTTGTCCGGGGTGTCGGCGTTGTTGCGTACCGGCAGCTCGACCGAGCCCGTCACCCGCAGGTAGTTGACGCTCACGTTGTCGGTCTCGTCGGCCTCCGCGATCTCGTTGTCGGCGTCGACGACGGCGATCGCGTAGTACTCTCCCGGGGGTATGTCGGCGGGGAGGTCCATCTCGCGGTCCACGTACACCGTGCTCAGGATGCGGTCGCGGTGCTCGAACAAGAGCCGGTCACCCGCATCGAAGACCTTGTCTTTCGAGAGGTACACCCGCGAGGTAAACGGCTGGCTATAGAGGGTGTCCGCCCGATCGTAGTAGAGATTAGAGACCGTGTACAAAAAGTAGGCTAGGCGGTAGTGCTCGTCGACGTAGATGCTCTGCGCGGGTTGCGCCCGCAGCTGGTAAGATTGCGCACCGAGGTCGGAGACGAGCGCTATGAGGATTAAGAGCGCCGCGGCGCTCCACATCCGCGTCTGAGAAATTGGTCGAGAGTTAAAGATCTGCACAATCGAAAGCGTTGTCGAGCCCACGTGGAGCCGCCTGAAAAATTAGTCCGTCGGCACTACCTGAAGGAGGAATGGCCCGGGCGGCCGGTCGAAGTCGTCGTAAGATCTCATCGTGGCCACCGCCGCTACGATACGATCGCGTCCGCGCGCCATCGCGAACACAAATCCTTCGAGGGGAATATCGGCTTCGCGGATCAAGGAGGGGTACGCTGCCCGAACGAGGCGGGGTCGGGTATTGATGGTGTAGCCCGTGCCCGCGTAGATCACCTCGCCGCGCGCGTCTACGACAAGGCCACCGAAGCGCTCATTGCGACGGATAATCGTACCCTGAACGGCGCCCGAACGACTCGCCGATACTACGCTGCCCGCAGTACCCGTCACCCAAAACACCCCTTTCGGATCCATGGCAATTAGGTCCTCATAATAGCCGCCGTTACCCTGCGGAATATCGATTGCCACTTCCGTGATCGCACCGCTACCGCTGAAGGTGAAGTATAGGTTTCCCCACGGACCACCCGCCGTTATGCAGATTGCCGCACGCTGGCCAGGTACCCGGCGGAAGGTTCCGAGGGCAGACAAGCCACTCGTGCGCGCAATCTCCCGCCCCGTGGCCAGGTCGATCGTCACGTACTGCCCGCTGAGTTGTGGATCGAAGTCATCGGTATTGAGCTCGTAAGTCACCCCGAAGCATTCCGGCATAAAGACCGCCACCCCGCCGGCGTAGTCGCCCGGGAAGAAGCGCTCCTGGCGAAGCGTAGTCGCATTGAGCACGTAGATGCCTTGACCGACGACGTTGAGGTACACGTGCGTCAGCCCGGTCGGATCAGTGGCCACTTCACAGGTGGTAAAATCGCTCACGGAGGCCTTGATCGTCGAGCGTGCCGTCACACCGAGGGTCGCTAAATCAAAGCGCACAAACTCTTTGCCGAGCAGCCCGTAGGCCACGCGTTCCGTGGGGTGGCCCGTGAGGCGGCTCGGGCGCTCGTCGTAGAGTCCCGGCCGCTCGATCTCGATCGAGGCCACGTCGCTCACCAAATGTTCTCCCACGATAATGCGGTAGCGCACGCCCCGCGTAATCGGGAAGTGGAGTACGGGATCGACGTAGGCGATAGTGGTGCTGTCGCTGATCGTCGCGATCGTCTCCCAGTTGGTGGGCCGTCGCGTGGGGCCGAAATCCTCCGAGCGCTGCACCTCATAAGCACTGAAACGCGGCCCGCGGTACACCGACCACGACACCCGCAGGCCGGCGTCGAGCGGGCGCCCGGCCGTCACGGGCGCGACCGTCGTTACGATCGGCGCGATGCCCGCGTTGTTGAGTCCGAAGTCCACCGAACCTTCGGCATCGCAGTCGTCGATCACGAGGATTTGACCATCGAAAAACGTGGCCAGCGGCAGTACCATCGCCGTGTCGACGATGCCGTCGGCACCGATCGTGAGGGTCGCCCGGTAACGGTACACCGTGCGTCTCTCCTCGGCGTAGAGCCCGAGCACCGCCCGGAGTTCGCTCAGCGGCGTTCGGTCGTCGCTTACGCTAAAACGGATACGTACGGTGTCGCCGAATACTGACACTGCCGCCGCCCTTGGGTCGGGCAGGACCTGCGTGACGACGGGCGGGAAATTCTTGACGAGTACACACAGCGAGTCCACGATCTCCGTCGTGTCGTTGGCGACGACGACGTACGAACTCACGCGGCTGTCGCGATTCGCCGCAAACACTTCGTATGCACCGATCGCGACGCCGCGTACGGTATAACTAAAGGGCGTCTGCGCCACGACCACCGTCACCGAATCTGTCGCGGGTTGCGACCAGAGCGTGAGCGTATCCCCGATGCGCGGGGCGCACTTCGGTCCGGTGGCGAAGACAAATCGTAGGTCGCCCTTGAGCACCTTGAGCTGCGTTTGGTCCTCGATTAACTCCGGGACGCAAGCCGCGAGCGCACAGATCGCCAGGGCTACAAATGCCCTCAACACCGGGCGCCAACGCAGGTCGATTGCGTGGTAGATATTCTTCATGTCCCAGCGCCAAGTAATGATTCGATTTTCCGCATTCAGACAAACATAGGATCACAGGCTGTGTGGCGGGCGATGATTATTTGTCGATTGCCGTTGGCACGACGCTCTCGGGCAGCGGAAACCCAAAAAGCCCCTGAAACGCCAGCGCCGTAAACCGCGCCGCGATCCAGAAGCACGTCGTAAGGACCTGGATGGCGTTCATGACGAGGTCTACGCTTACGCTAAAACGCTCCGCAAGGAAGTCCCCGAGCGTGACGATCCCGCGACGGCAGAGCGTCCGGCTAGCGTGAGGTCCTACGATGTACGAGTCCAGTGTGCGTCATAAAACCCGATGGCGAGCGTGAGCCCGAGGTAGGCGAAGATGGCGGCGGGCAGCACGGGCGCGAAGAAAGGGCGTGCGGTTTTGCCGAAAGGCGGACCAAGCGCTTCAGGCGTTTTCGGGGATTACGCTTTCGGCACTTACGTGAAACCAGCAATTCATATGCGTAATCTACCCAGTAATTTGCGGAAGATAAATCTCTCGATAATTACCTATCATTGTAGATC
>JBGTKC010000113.1:0-12882 GCA_041744755.1 Saprospiraceae bacterium | reverse complement strand
CAAAGACACGATCTGTAAGCGGCAGGATTACAACGATTGGCTGGCGAAGTACCGGATGTTCATCGGGGAGCTGCCGATCGTGATGCCCGGCTCGATCGCCGCCGAGCCATTACGCACACGCCAACTCGCCCACGGGCTCACACGCGAGGACCGCGAACTCATTTTGCGGGACATGTCCAAGGCGGGCAAGGAGCCCGTCGGATCGATGGGCGCCGACACGCCGCTGGCCGCGTTGAGCCAGTACGCCCAACACATCGCCAACTACTTCCGACAGCAGTTTGCGCAGGTCACCAATCCGCCTATAGACCCCTTGCGCGAGGCGGACTTCATGACGCTGAAGACCTTCCTCGGCACGAACGGCAACATCCTGGAGACAACGCGGGCGCAGGTACGCGGTATTCGCATCGACTCGCCGGTGCTCGGCGTGGAGGAATACTTCCGCCTGCGTTTCAACAAGCACCCGCACTACCGCGCCGAAAAGATCGACTGCCGCTTTCCGGCCGACTACTCCGCGGGGGATTTGAAGCTCGCCCTCGAACGTGTGGCCGATCAAGCGGAGGCGGCCGTGGCGAGTGGCGCTACCCTACTCTTCGTGAGCAATCACCACATCTCGGCTGGCGATGTGCCGATCCCGTCGCTGCTGGCAACGGGTGCCATCCACCACCGCCTCATCGCGAGCGGTTGCAGGCGCCAGGTGGCGTTGGTCGTGAATGCCTCGGACGTGTACGAGACGCATCAATTCGCGACGCTACTGAGCTACGGCGCCGATGCCGTCTACCCGCGGATCGCCTACGAGACGATCGCGGAACTCGCGGCCGAGCGCTTTACTGGTCCGGAGGCGATGTTGTTCCAGAGCAACTACCGCCACGCCGTCGAGCAAGGCCTGCTCAAGATTATGTCGAAACTCGGCATCTCGACGGTGCTGAGCTACAAGGGCGCGCAGACCTTTGAGGCGCTCGGGATTGGGAGAGAAGTGATCGACCTTTGCTTCAAGGGCACCATCTCACGCATCGGCGGACTCGACTTCGACATGCTCGCCAAGGAGGCGCTCGTCAAGCACAAGATTGCCTACAGCGAGGTGGACGAGTTGCAGGACATGGGTAAGTACGCGTGGCGCAGGCGCGGAGAATACCACCTCTTCAATCCGCAGTCGATTCACTTGCTACAGCGGGCGTCGCGGACGAACGACTACGTGGTCTACAAGCAATTCGCCAAGGAGATCGACCGCCTCGACGAGCACACGGTTACCCTGCGGAGCTTGCTTGAATTTAAGGAGCGGACGGCCGTGCCACTCGAAGAAGTGGAGCCGGTCGAGGCGATCCTCACGCGCTTCGCGAGCGGGGCGATGAGCTTTGGGTCGATCAGCTACGAGGCGCACACCTCACTGGCGATCGCGATGAATCGGATCGGCGGAAAGTCAAACTCTGGCGAGGGCGGCGAGGATGAGTCGCGCTACACACCGCTGCCGAATGGCGACTCGATGCGCTCGGCGATCAAGCAGGTGGCCTCTGGTCGCTTTGGCGTGACGAGCTACTACCTCACTAATGCCGACGATATTCAGATCAAGATGGCGCAGGGGGCCAAGCCAGGGGAAGGAGGACAATTGCCGGGCGACAAAGTGGACGACTGGATCGCGCGGGTGCGCCACTCCACGCCGGGCGTCGGACTTATCTCGCCGCCGCCCCACCACGACATCTACTCGATCGAGGACTTGGCGCAGCTCATCTTCGACCTCAAGAACGCCAATCCCAAGGCCCGCATCTCCGTCAAGCTCGTGAGTAAGGCGGGCGTCGGGATCATTGCGTCGGGGGTGACGAAAGGCCATGCTGATCATATTTTGATCAGTGGTCACGACGGGGGTACGGGTGCCTCGCCGCTGAGTTCGGTGATGCACGCGGGGCTGCCGTGGGAGATCGGCTTGGCGGAGACGCACCAGACCTTGCTGCGCAACCAACTTCGCGGGCGCGTCCGCGTGCAGGCCGACGGGCAGATGCGCACCGGGCGCGACCTCGCCATCGCTACCCTACTCGGGGCGGAGGAGTGGGGCGTGGCGACGGCGGCATTGGTTGTCGAAGGCTGCATTTTGATGCGCAAGTGTCACCTTAATACTTGTCCAGTAGGCATCGCCACGCAGGACCCGGAGCTGCGCGCCAAGTACGATGGGCGGGTAGAGGACCTCGTCAACTACTTCACCTTCCTCGCGCAGGATTTGCGGGAGCACATGGCGGCCCTCGGCTTCCGCACCGTGGACGAGATGGTGGGACAGGCGCAGGTTTTGCGGAAGCGCACCACTGGCCTCCACGCCAAAGCCGCGAGCATTGACCTGGCACCCGTGCTCTACATCGAGGACGCGAAAGGTCTGCCGACGTACCGCTGTGAGCTGCAGGACCACAACATCGACGATGTGCTCGACCGCAAGCTGATCGAGCGTGCGCAGGCTGCCCTCATCGACGGCGCCAAGGTGACGGGCACTTTCCCGATCGCCAACACCGACCGGGCCGTGGGGGCGATGCTATCGAATCAGGTCTCGCTGGCCTACGGTATGAAAGGTCTGCCGGATGAGACGATCGCGTACCGTTTTCGCGGAAGCGCAGGTCAAAGCTTCGGGGCCTTCCTGGCGCCTGGCATCGCATTCGCGGTGGAAGGTGACACTAATGACTACTTCGGCAAGGGTCTCTCGGGCGGTCGTATCGTCGTGGTGCCCGATCGCGATAGCACCTTCAAACCTGCCGAAAACATCATCATCGGCAACGTCGGGCTCTACGGCGCGACCTCCGGCGAGGTCTACATCCGCGGACGGGCCGGCGAGCGTTTTGCGGTAAGGAACTCAGGCGTCACGGCCGTGGTCGAGGGCGTCGGCGCACATGGCTGCGAGTACATGACGGGCGGGCAAGTCATCATCCTCGGGCACGTCGGACGCAATTTTGCGGCCGGCATGTCAGGCGGCATCGCCTACCTACTCAATCCCAACGAGGACCTCGAGCGCTACTGCAACACGGACATGGTCTGGTTAGAGCAGCCGAGCCCTGAAGATCGAAAGTCGCTGCGCACCTACATCAAGCGCCACTTTCGCTACACCGGCTCGTCTCAAGCACTCGCATTACTGCAAAACTGGGAGGACGCCGCGCGGCAGTTCGTGAAGGTGATGCCGAAGGAGTACAAGCGGGTGCTGGCTAGGCAAGAGGCAGCCAAAACTTTAGAAATGAAAGTCGAGAGTTAACTTTTTTTAGTCAACGCAAAGACGCCAAAGCTACGCGGCGCAAAGGACGCAAAGCCCTCCGGCCGTCCTGCTTTGCGCTCTTTGCGTGTCCTCTTTCGCGCCTTTGCGTTGAAAAATCACCAGCAGCGCAGCTGCCAAATTCATTAGCCCATGGCTTCCATCCACGCCTTCAAGTCCGTCCCCCGCGCCATTCCCGCCAAACGCCCCGTCGAGGAGCGCCTCCGCGATTACAACGAGATCTACGTCGACCAAACCGAGGCTGAAACCGTCGTGCAGGCCTCGCGCTGCATGGACTGCGGCGTGCCCTTCTGCCACTCCGGCTGTCCGCTCGGCAATATTATTCCAGACTTCAACGACGCCGTTTACCACGGCAACTGGCAGGAGGCGTACGAGATATTGAGCGAGACCAACAACTTCCCAGAGTTTACGGGACGTATCTGTCCGGCGCCCTGTGAATCGGCCTGCGTGCTGGGCATCAACGCGGACCCGGTGACGATCGAATTCATAGAGCGCTCGATCGCGGAGCGAGGGTATGAAAATGGTTGGGCAAGGCCACAGCTTCCGCTAAAACCTGCCACGGGCAAGTCGGTGGGTGTCGTCGGCTCCGGTCCAGCCGGGATGGCTGCGGCTGAGCAGCTCCGAAAAGCCGGACACGAGGTGACGCTGTACGAGCGCAACGACAAGATCGGCGGTCTACTGCGCTATGGGATTCCGGACTTTAAACTGGAAAAATCGGTCATCGACCGCAAGCTGGAGTTGATGGCCGCGGCCGGGATCGTCTTTCGCACGGGTGTCAACGTCGGCGTCGATATCACGGCCGATGAGTTGCGCGAGATGCACGATGCCATCGTCTTGACGGGCGGCTCAACTATCCCGCGCGACCTGCCGATCGCCGGCCGCGAACTACGGGGCGTCCACTTCGCGATGGACTACCTAGAGCGCCAGAACCGCAGTGTGTCGGGTGCGCCAGCCCTAGCCGGGGGTGTGATCCGGGCCGAGGGCAAGCACGTCGTCGTGATCGGCGGCGGCGACACGGGCGCGGACTGCGTCGGGACGAGCAATCGCCACCGGGCGGCCTCCGTGACGCAGATCGAACTCCTGGTGAAGCCTCCGGAAACCCGCCACGAGTCAACGCCCTGGCCCAACTGGCCAATGCAATTGCGCACCTCGACGAGTCACGAAGAAGGTTGCGAGCGAGAGTGGGCGCTGCTCACGAAGCACTTCGTCGGCAACGACGAAGGACACGTCACGGGCGTCGTCATCTGCAACATCGAGTGGACCTACGACGAGACCACCGGCCGCTCGGGCTTCGTCGAAGTCGCGGGCACGGAGCGGACGTTGCCCTGCGATTTGGCGCTGCTGGCCGTGGGCTTTATGCACCCGCAGAAGGAAGGATTGCTGGAGCAGCTCGGCGTCGAGCACGACGCGCGCGGCAACGTCGCCGCCATAGAGTACCAGACCTCGGTGCCGGGCGTGTTTGCAGCCGGGGACTTGCGGCGTGGCCAGAGTCTCGTGGTCTGGGCGATTGCCGAGGGCCGGGAGGCCGCCGTCAAGGTGGACGAGTACCTAACGGGCGCGCGGAGTATTTTAGAGAAGCGCGAGGAGAATATGATGATGGTGGTGTAGGACTGTTTTCAATTGACAATTTTCAATTTGCTGCGGCATCGGTATGGGCGAGGCTCTGCGTTTTGCATTGATCTCCAAGGGTCGGTCTAGCTGCGCTGTAGTTAGCGCGAGTGAAGCCGCATCTCCACCGCCACTGCTTCGTCCTGGCCGAGAGGTCGGTTGAAATGTTGGATTAAAATGCCGTCGGCGGCGTCCCGAAAGATGTCGATGCGCCAGCCCCAGTAGGTCTCAGGATCAACGGGGTACGTTCCGCTTACGCTAAAACCTGCCTCGATGGCCGCCGGCGTGTTGCCTCCCTCGAAGTGGATGATGCGACCAGCGCCGTGGAGGCTATCGACCCAACTCAGCTGATACCGAGGATCCGTTTTGGCGAAAGCCAGCGTCATTCTGCCGAGGTGGGATTTGTCCTGGAACGTGTACCGGTAGGCAATTCCGACGAGTCCAGGGATATCACTCTCGCGAATCTCGACCTCCATCGGCGCCGCGTCGACCGGAGGGCCAGGTTCGAACCAGACGCTGTGCGTGCCGTCGTAGGTGCCACACAAAGATTCGAGGAAGGTCTGGGGCGTGTGGGCGATCATTTTGTTCTGGGTTTTGGCGAAAGGTAAACGACCCATCGCAGAAGTACAGATCAGCTATGCAGCACCGGTGCAAACCGTCATCGGAACGGCTCGATTCGGCTTCTCGGCGTTGCCCCCGACGACCTACCGTAAATTCATGGTTCGGGAGGCTTCCCCCAGCCCCACCTTCGCCCGTATGGGCTTTACCATCGGACTTTACCTCATGGCTTTGCTCTTTGCCGCAGCCGGCGTCGTGCATTTCGTCAAACCTGAGTTCTACCTCGGGATCATGCCTCGGTGGCTACCGGCACACGGACCTCTCATTCTACTTTCCGGGATTGCGGAGATCGCGCTTGGCGTAGGCCTCCTCTTCGAAGCCACGCGTGTCTGGGCCGCCTGGGGGATCATCGCGATGCTGGCGGTATTCCTACTCGTCCACTTCGATATGGCCTTGACGCCAGGAGCGAACAAGGGGCTTCCCAACTGGGCACTGTGGGCGCGCATCGCGGGGCAATTCTTGTTAATGGCCTGGGCGTGGCGCTACACGCAAGTACCGTAGCATCGCCAATTAGCCATCTCGGCCATCGGGGTAACCGAGTCCTACTCCTCCATTAAGCGTTTCAGGTCCCGATTCGAGCCGTAGACCACGAGGATATCCCCGGCCTCGATGACCGTCTCCGAGGAGGCAATGCCCTGTACGCGGTTGGTGGTACCGGTTTTGCCGAAAGGCGTCCTCGCTGCCACACACTTGATGGTCGTGAGGGCGAGGAGGTTGTACTTCGAGCGCAGGGACGTGTCCTTGAGGGGCTTGCCGACGAACTGCGCCGGGGCCTTGACCTCTATGATGCTGTAGTCGTCGCCGAGGTCGAAGGAGTCGACGACGTCACGGAAGTCGAACCGCTTCGCCCAGCGCTCGGCGGACTCACTCTCGGGGCGTACGACGCCGTCGACGCCGATCGCCTCGAGGACGGTCTCGTGCAGCGGGTTGATCGCGCGGCTGATCAGGCGCTTGACCTTCAAATTCTTGAACATCGCCGACACCATCACATTGACGCCCTGGTCCTCGCCGATGGCGATGATGACAACATCCGTATTCTGAATCGGTAGCCCCTCGACCGCGGCGGCGTCCATGGCGTCCATGCAGATCGTGTGCGTGATCAGCTCCTTGGTGGCGTCCACCTTGCCCATATCGCTATCGATCCCGATGACTTCGTTGCCGCGGGCGGTGAGCTTTTCGGCGAGTGAGGCCCCGAACACCCCGAGTCCGACGATGATGTACTTCATGGCTGTGCTATTCCTCAGTTAATCGTCAGCTCCTCCTGCGGGTAGCGGTAGCCGAGGTGTTTCACTTTCGTAAAAACCGCCAGCACCACGCTCAGCATACTCACGCGGCCCACGAACATGATGACCATCAGTACGACGCGGCTCCCCTCCGAGAGCGCGGCCGTGATCCCGAGGCTCAAACCTACGGTGCTGTAGGCGCTGAAACACTCGAACCCAATGGCGAGCAGACTCTGCTCCGGGTCCAACACCGTGATCACCGTGACCCCGCTCCCGATCACGATGAGCGAGAGCGCCACGGTCGCGAAGGCCCGCCGCACCGAGATGTCGGCGATCTCGCGGCGGAAGACCTCGATCCGGGTCTTGCCGCGCGCGAGACTAAGAATGTTGAGGGTCGCGATGGCGAAAGTGCTGGTTTTGATGCCGCCGCCCGTCGACGCGGGCGAGGCCCCGATCCACATGAGGAGGTACGTGATCACGACCGTCGGGAACGCCAGCGCCGCCATATCTACGGTATTGAACCCGGCCGTCCGCGGGGTAGCCGCGATGAAGAGCGCCGTGACTACCTTCCCGAAGCCCGCGTGTTCGGCGAGCGTGTTGCGGTACTCGAGGGCGTAGAACACGCAGAAGGCAACCGCCGTGAGCGAGGTCGTCGTGACGAGCGTGATGCGGCTGTTGAGATTTAACACCCACGGCCGGTAAACCCGCAGGTTGACGTGCCGCGGTGAGAAATTTCGCACGCGGTGCCGTAGGTAGGCGATCAAGTTGGCCACGATCGGGAAGCCGAGTCCCCCGAGCACGAACGTCGCAATCACCACCAGTTGGAGGCCGTACTTAAAGCGGAACCCCGGGTCATATAGCCCCGCGCTCAAGGTTGAGAAGCCCGCGTTGCAGAAGGCAGAAACACTGTGGAAGACGCTGAAGAAGATGCGGCTCCGCAGGGTCTCGAAAGCGGCTCCGTCGAGGGTAGTGAAAATGAGGACCGCCGAGACGAGCTCGATCGTGACCGTGGTGATAATGATGTACTTTAAGGTCCGGAAGGCGTCGCCGATCTTGCTGGCGTTGCTCATCTCGCTGAGGCTCAGCTGATTCTCGTAGGTGGCCCCACCCTTGAAGAAATAGTTGAAGTAGCTCGCGAACGTCAGGATGCCGAGGCCGCCGATCTGGATGAGGAACAGGATGATGCTCTGGCCGAGGGTCGTGAAGTAGGTCCCGGTGTCGACGACGATCAGGCCCGTGACACACACCGCGCTCGTCGCCGTGAAACTCGCGTCGGCGAACGAGATCCCGCCCACGGTAGCCTTCGGGAGCATCAATAGCAGGCTCCCGAGAAGGGTCATCGCCAGAAAACTCGCGATAAAGAGCTGCGCTGGATTGAGGAAGGCCCGACTGTAGCTCAGGCGCACCTCGGAAACCTCGCGAAAGACCGTCAGCAGCACCGCCGCGATGATCCACCCCGGGTTCTCGAGGAGGAAGTCGGTCTTGAACGCCTCTCCGTAGAGGAGGTACAGCGAGAGGACGAAAATGCAGTACGCGCTGTATAGAAGGTCAAACAACACGACCCCCCGCCTGGGGGCAGGGGCATCGAATTTATCGCTGCGGCGACGGCGGTTGCGCCGAAGCCGGACCACCGCCGCGGACAGTCCCAACGCGGCGACGAAGAAGTAGAAGCCATCGACGAGGCGCTGGACCGGCTCGGATTGCGCGAACCCGAAGTCGTAGACGAAAACAAGTGTACCGGCGACGGCGAGCGCGAGGGTGACGCGGTGGAGGAGCGTAGACGGTCGATTCATTCCTTGCCAGCGTCGTCGGGGGAGTGCGGCGCCACCAACGCCAGCGCCTACTCGATGACAGCGCGAAGGTAACGGGCAAGCGGTCTCTTAAAACTGCTAGCCTCCACCACCACACGCTGAGCGCGCGCTAAAACAGACCTTCGAAGTCTAGATAGCGCACCGTACGAAAGATCGACCAGAGCGCCGTCAGGATCCCCCCCCCACCAGCGCGGGCGTCCTGTAGTTGCGCTCGCGAATCAACAGTGCCAGTACTACCGGCACGAAGGCCATGAGGAGCCACCAAAGGGTGTTGATAGTGCTCACCACCTTAAAGATGACAGCATCATAACCGCCGGAGTTACCGACCACTTCGTACGCGACAGAGCTCAGCAAACTACCAATTAAGTACCCGACGATGACAAATAGAAGGATGAGGCCTTGATGTTTCCCCAGGGGCGCCAACTGTTCTGATTCGAACTCGGCAGCCTGTTCGGTTGAGGTTCTATGACGTGTGTTCCTGCGGCCCGCCGGATGATCGACGTCGGCCCGCATCGCCCCCGACAGCTCTGTTACGCTGGCCGCGGAACGCCAGTCGGCAAAGTTTTCGGCCCACACCAAATCCTCTCGCCCTAGGCCGCGGAGCTTGAGTTCTCCCGCAGAGAAGGGCCCTCGCTGCCCGCCGGATTCGAGGACGTAGTACAGGCTCATGGTGTGAGTTTTAAAGATTACGCCCCACCGTAAAGACGACGATCACGAGTAGCGCCGTCCAGATCGCATTGATCCCGTAAGCCGTTTTGCGGAAATACGCCCAAGCATCCGACACCTGCGCCCGCGACTCCGCCAGCCAGCCCAGCAGGAGGTGCGGTATCGCCGCCACCGCCAGTGGATTGTGACCCCACGCCTCGCCGATGCGTAAGTGCGACAGATCGTGCAGCGCGCGCTGCGACCCGCAGCCCGTGCATTGATATCCGGTTAGCGCGTGGAATGGGCAGCGCGGGAAGTACGTGGTTTGCTGGGGGTCGAAAGCAAACAACAGTACCGCCGCCACCCCTAATCCGACAGCGACGAGCCACCATTGAGCGGGCCGCCACCCCATCAGAAGGCGCTGGCGAAGATCCCGAGGAAGATGGACCCGAAGTACAACACGTAAAGGGCGATCCCCACGTACAGGCCGATCTTCGTCCACTTGCCAGCCTCCCGGGAGTGGTAGGCGGCCTGTTCATCGTCGCCAGCGTAGTGGCGCGACTCCACCTTCGAGGCGTTTACAATGCCGACGATGCCGAGCGGGAGGCAGCAGAGCACAGTGACGAGGATAGATTCGATGAGCCACGTCTTCGGTGGCGGCCCACCGATCGCGTCGTAGCTATTGCGGCGGGGACCCGGACCTGGACCCGGGCGGTAGGCCGGTGGGCCGCTGTTGACGCCCATTTGCGGCGGCGGGGGCGGCGGCATTCTCGACGGGGCAGGCTGCCCGTAGGTCGGTGCCGAAGGCTCGGAAAACAGCGGCACCTCGGGCGGCTGCTGCACCATAAACAAATCGCTGAGCGCGGGGAACTCACCGGCGGGCTTCCAGTCCGGGAGGCCCTCGTGCCAGACGAGGGTCGCGCGCGTGATCGGCGCGGCCCGCAGGTCGGCGAGGGTGACGGGACCTTTGCGTTCGGTTCCTATGGCGTAGAAGTATTGGGTCATAGCGGCGAGGGATGACGTGGCCGGTGCATTTGTTGAGGCCAATCTAGCGCCTCCGCCGCAAATTGCTCGCGCCACGAGACCGGAGGGCCGCCGAACGTTTTGGCGAAAGCCTACCTTGTCCCCGCCCCCCACACGAGCCCTTACCCAAAACTATCAAATGACCGCTACCACCCAGGCCGCCCCCGGCCACGTCGACGAGCAGGGCATCTACCGCCCGCGCCACCACGTTCGCATCGTCACGTCCGCCAGTCTTTTCGACGGCCACGACGCCGCCATCAACATCATGCGCCGCATCCTCCAGCGCTCCGGAGCGGAGATTATTCACCTCGGGCACAATCGATCCGTCGACGAGGTAGTCCGCTGTGCCCTCCAGGAGGACGTGCAGGGCATCGCGATCACGAGCTACCAGGGCGGCCACATGGAGTACTTCCGCTACATGCGGCAGCTCTTGGACGAGGCCGGCGCCCGGCACATCCAGATCGTCGGCGGGGGCGGAGGCACGATCTTGCCGAGTGAGATCGCCGAACTGGAATCCGAGCAAGTCGCGAGGATCTACAGTCCGGACGACGGGCGCGCGATGGGGCTCCAGGGCATGATCAACGACGTGTTGCAGCGCTGCGACTTCGAGTTGGGCGCGGGTAAAGGGCTGGCGCGGCACATCACGATGGTCGAGAACGACTCCGAGCGCTACACTGATCTGGTTGAGGACGCTGCGCGGCGGGCGGCTTCCGCCAAAACTCCCGTGCTCGGGATAACTGGAACGGGCGGTTCGGGCAAGTCGAGTCTCGTCGACGAACTAATTCGCCGCTTCCTGCTAGCTACCGATGGCACCGACGCACGCATCGGCGTCATCTCTGTCGATCCGTCGAAACGCAAGACTGGCGGGGCACTGCTCGGGGACCGCATCCGCATGAATGCGCTACGCTCGCCGCGGGTCTTCATGCGCTCGCTCGCCACGCGGCAGGCGAATCTGGCGCTGAGCAAACACGTCCAGACGGCAGTGGACTTGATGAAATCCGAGGGCTTCGACCTCATCATCTTGGAGACCTCCGGCATCGGACAGTCCGACACCGAGATCGTCGACCACGCCGACGTGACGCTCTACGTCATGACCCCGGAGTACGGCGCGGCCACGCAGCTGGAGAAGATCGACATGCTCGACTTCGCGGACGTGATCGCCCTCAACAAATTCGACAAGCGCGGCGGCTTGGATGCGCTGCGAGACGTCCGCAAGCAGTACCAACGCAACCACGACCGCTGGCACGATCCGCTCGACGACATGCCCGTGGTCGGGACGATGGCGAGCCAGTTTAATGATGTCGGGGTGAACGAGCTGTGGGGGAAGCTGGCGGGGCTGCTGGGGTTGGCGTTTTTCAACGCAAAGACGCAAAGTGAGGCACGCAAAGACGCAAAGGCCCATCCGGACGGCAGCGCCGTAGGCGAATCGCCGCAGGCGATCATTCCGCCGGCGCGGCAGCGGTATTTGTCGGAGATATCCGAGGGCATCCGGGCGTACGACGCGCAGGTTTTGGCGCAAGCTGAAATTGCACGGGTAGCGGGGGCCTTCGCGAAACTCGAGCAACACTACCGCGGCAAAGCCAGGGGCGAAGCCGAGGCAACAACCGACTTCGCAATCAATAAAGAGCAGCAGCTGCGCCGCCTCACGCCCGCCAGCCAGCGCGCGCTCGAGACCTGGGACGAGCAGCTCGACCGCTACCGCGCCGACGAGTACGTGTACACCGTCCGCGGGCGCGACATCAAGGTCCCGACCTCGACGAGGAGCCTCGCGGGGAGTCGCATCCCGCGCATCGCGCTGCCGACGTACAGCGACTGGGGCGATCGCCTCACGTGGCTCGGGCAGGAGAATTTTCCGGGCAGCTTCCCCTACACCGCGGGTGTCTTTCCTTTCAAGCGCCAGGGCGAGGACCCGACGCGGATGTTCGCCGGGGAGGGCGGACCGGAGCGCACCAATCGGCGTTTTCATTACCTGAGCAAGGGGCTGCCGGCGGCTCGCCTCTCGACGGCCTTCGACTCGGTGACGCTGTACGGCGAGGACCCGGCCGTCCGTCCCGACATCTACGGCAAGGTGGGCAATTCGGGCGTGAGCATTTGTAGCCTCGATGACGCCAAGCGACTGTATTCGGGCTTCGACCTCACGTCTGCGAGCACCTCGGTCTCAATGACGATCAACGGTCCGGCCGCGGCCATCACGGCTTTCTTCATGAATGCGGCCATCGACCAGGAGTGCGAAAAGTACATCGCGGAGCACGGTATGGAGGACGCTGTCGAGGCGGCTTTCGCCAAAACTTACGACTCGCACCACATAGCGCGACCCACGTATCGTGGAGTTTTGCCGGAAGGCCACAGCGGGCTCGGCCTGATGCTGCTCGGCCTCACGGGCGACCAGGTCCTCGACGCCGAAGCCTACGCCGCGTGCCGGAAGAAAGCGCTCACGAGCGTCCGCGGCACCGTGCAAGCGGACATCTTGAAAGAGGACCAGGCACAGAACACGTGCATCTTCTCGACCGAATTCGCGCTGCGGCTCATGGGCGACATGCAGGAGGCCTTCATCCGCGAGGGCATCCGCAACTTCTACTCGGTTTCGGTGTCGGGCTACCACATCGCCGAAGCCGGCGCCAATCCGATCACCCAACTCGCCTTCACACTTTCGAATGGCTTCACGTTCGTGGAGTACTACCTGAGTCGCGGCATGGCGATCGACGACTTCGCCCCC
>JBGTKC010000112.1:0-8109 GCA_041744755.1 Saprospiraceae bacterium | reverse complement strand
CCCTCCACCACCAGCTTCTCAAACTCCTTCTTCAAGCCCGCCATCCTTTCCGCAAAGTCAAAGTCGTCCTCCTCCTCGGCCAAACCGACGTAGCGGCCCGGGGTCAACACGTAGTCCAACTCCGCGATCAGACTCGTCGGGACGGAGGCGCAGAAACCGGGGACGTCGCGGTAGTGCGTGTCTAGTGTGCGGGCGTCGTAGACGCCGTCGGCGTCGCTGGCGGCGGTGCGGGTGCGGTCTAGCTCGGCTTCCCAGTCTTCGAGCGACTGCTTTTCGTCCGTCTGCATCACCTTGCCGGCCTGCCAGAGGTGGTAGGTGTCGGCCACGAGCGCCAGGTCGGCCGGCGTGAGTTCGCGCGTGCGGCGGTTGATCAGTTCCCCGCGCTCGCGCGTGTCGATGAACAGCACCTCGTCCGCGGGTCGGGTTTTGGCGAAAGCCCCACCGCCCTTACGCACGAACCACAGCGAGGCCGGGATCTGCGTATTGAGGAAGAGTTTGCCCGGCAAGTTCACCACGCACTCCACCAAACCCTCCTTGACGAGCTGCGCGCGGATGTCGCCTTCCCCGGAGCTCTTGCTCGTGAGCGCGCCTTTCGCCAGCACGAAACCCGCCAAACCGCCGGGCTTGAGGTGGTAGAGGAAGTGTTGCACCCAGGCAAAATTGGCATTGCCGGCCGGCGGCACCCCGAGCGTTCAGCGCCCGTCGCCCCGCAGCTGCTCCCCGCTCCAGTCACTCACGTTGAAGGGTGGATTCGCGATCACGAAGTCGGCCCGCAGGTCGGCGTGCGCGTCGTTGAGGAAACTGCCCTCCGAGTTCCACCGCACGTGCTGCGAGTCGATCCCACGGATGGCGAGGTTCATCTTGCACAGCCGCCAGGTCGTGAGGTTGCTCTCCTGCCCGTAGACGCTCAGGTTCTCCGTGCGCCCGTGGTGCCCGGCGATGAACTCCTCCGACTGCACGAACATCCCGCCCGAGCCGCAGCAGGGGTCGAACACGCGCCCCTTGTACGGCGCCAGCATGTTGACCAGCAGCTCCACCACGCTCTTCGGCGTATAAAACTGCCCGCCTTTCTTACCCTCGGCCAGCGCAAACTCCCCCAGGAAGAACTCGAACACGTGCCCGAACACATCCGCACTCCGGGCCTGCGCATCGGCGATGGAGACGTTCGAGATCAGGTCAATCAGCTCCCCGAGCACCGTGGCATCGAGGTTCTGGCGGGCGTACACCTTCGGCAGCACGTTCTTGAGGCTCGGGTTCTCCCCCTCGATCGCCTCCATGGCGTGGTCGAGCTCGCGCCCGATGGTCGGCTGCTTGGCCTGGCTCCGGATATTCTCCCAGCGCGCGGCCGGCGGCACGAAGAAGATGTTCTCCGCCTGGTACTCGTCGCGGTCTTCGGGATCGGCGTAGGCCTCGGCCTGCAGCTCCGCAAACTTCGCCGTAAACGCCTCCGAGATGTAGCGCAGGAAGACCAGCCCCAGCACCACGTGCTTGTACTCCGCGGCGTCGATGTTCTTGCGCAGCTTGTCGGCCGCCTTCCAGAGCTGCGCCTCTAAGGCCTCGGGGGGAGCGGGTTTCGCGGAGCGTTTGGCCATCGGGGTTTACAGCTTGAGGGCCGTAAGATGGTTCGGGCAGACCGCAAAAGCAAGCGTCGGTTTGCGCAAGACTGCACGGCGGCGTTGGAGCGCTTCGCTAGATTTTCGGCTTTCGCCAAAACTCATGAGCACGTCGACTATCGGTTTTGCCGCAAGGCCCCCAAACAGGCGTCGCCGAGTCCAGGCTCAGCAGCCCGCAACCTCCCTACAACTCCACCGCCGTCCCCGCCTTCACCAGCAAATCCTTCATCGTGAAGGCGCCATTCGCCCCGAGCGTCGGCACCCAGTCCCGGTTGCTCCCGAGGAACGACTGCTCGTCGAGCTCCATGAGGCCGATCAGCACCTCGGCCACGATCCTGCCGCCCACCGGGCCGAGCCCCTCGCCCGGGGTAAAGTCGCTCGGGCCATCCTGGCGGCCGATCTCCTCGGCCTCGGAGAGGATGTAGTACCACAGGGGCGTCCCGGCGGAGAGGTCGGTGCCGCTGGCCTGCGTGCGGGTCTTGACGAAGTTGCGCACGCGGTCCACCTCGGTAGCGTGGCGACCCATGGCGGCGGCCACGTTTTCGCCGGAGGGCAAGAGGAAACTCTGCCCGCGGCGCAGGTTGCGCGTCGCGAGCGAGCGGTCGTCGGGGTTCGGCGAAGGGATGAACGGCAGGTTGAGTAAGATCGGCGCCAGCGTGGCGTCGAGCTTCTCGGCGCGCTGGTAGGAGCCGTCGAAGTCGAACAGCGTCTCCCAGTCGATGACCTGATCCATGCTCTTGACCTTCGCGAAGCCCTGCCCGAACTCCGGCGAGAAGATGCTGTGGCGCGCGCCGCCCGTGCGGAGGTTCATGTCCTGCGCGATCATGGTGTGGCCGAAGCGGTAGGCCGCCACTGAGAACTCGACCGGGATAAAGGCGTGCAGCGTGGGTCGGTAGCACACCCGGCCGTTGCCGAGGATGTCCTGCACGAGGCCCTTGCCGCACATCGTCGGCAGGAACTCCGTGAGTATGATCCAGTGGTAGTGCCAGGTCACGAGCTCGCGGGCCTTCTCGTAAACCTGGTTCGGCCGCAGGCCCGGCTCAGCGTTTTTGATGTCGGTGTATACCGCGTTGTAGAAGCGGATGAAGGCCAGTTGCAGCTGCGAGATCACGCGATTCTCGTCGTTGCGCGGGTCACCGATGATGGCCGTCCCGCGACCGGAGCGGGGGAGGTCGTTCTTCTCGAGCGTGGGGGACTGGTCGAAGTTCTTGTTGGTTTTTCCGGTAAGGAGCAAGAGGCCCGCATCGCCGGTGTTGTACATGAAGGGCTCGTCCTCCGGTCCGCCGCCGAACACGCAGTCGAGGTCGAGCTGCGCGGTACGGGTGTTGTTGATCTGCTGAGGGTCGTTGATCGAGCTGAAGCTCGTCGTCGTGTCGAAGGTGATGTCGTGGTCGATGAACTGCCCGAAGAAGATCATGCCGAGCGGCACGGCGTTGGTGAGCTTCGGGGTGGCGCCGCCGTCCATCGGTCCGCCGACGGCGCCGAGTTTCGAGAGGGCCGGCGGCACGCTGTACAGCGGTTTGAGGTCACGGAACAGGCGCCCGAAGCGACCCAAGGTTTCGCGTTCGAAGGACTCCAGCGTACACAGGAAGTTTTTGTTCTCGAAGCTGTAGCGGCCGTGGTGGTCTGGTTGAGACATGGGACTGGGGGGGTGTAGGTTGTGCAGGGATCCGCCTACCGTCAGCCGGCGAACGAGGCGAGTCGCTGCAGGAGGTAGAGCAGGACTCGCGCGAGGTAGAAACCGTCGTTCGCCGGCCTCGGAGTTGGGGTTTCCACGGCACTTCTGGTGATTGGTCGGGGGCAAACGTAGGGGGTGGCAAAGGCGGGATTTGGGGCATTTGACAGCTGGCGGCCAGGGGTTTGTAGTTGGGGACAATGGCTATACAAACAGGCGAATCCCAAACCCTCGAGGGGAGTCGATAGGACGCCGCCGAGCTAGGCCACGGAGCGTGGGCCTGTCCTCGGCCGGCGTTAGGATCGGGCGGTGAGCCACGGTAGCTTTGTGGTGAACGGTATGCACAATTTCTCCGTAGACAACGATTCAGCGAAGGCCCACGCACGCGTGGCTCACCGATCTCCAAGCCACGCAGCTCGCCACCGGGCCGAACGAACTCAGCCTCACTCCCCATTCGGCGTAGCCCGCACTCCCCGTAGCCCCCCATCCAATCCTCCTCCATGACCCGTCCCCCCGCCCCGCCCAGCACCCGCGCCGTCTTGCGTTTTGACGAAAGTCTCGACCCAAGCGACGCCAGGCTCCGCGGGGGCATCTCGTCGATGACGCGCGCCGGGGACTACCTCTGGGTGGCCTTCGTCGCCTCTGCGACCATCGAGCGACTGCGGTGGGACGGCGAGGCCTACGGGGAGCACCGGCGATTTCCCCTCGCACACTTCGTCGACCTCCCCGCCGACGCCGATGTCGAGATGGACATCGAGGGCCTCGACGTGGCCGACGGATACCTCTGGGTCTCCGGCTCGATGAGCAAAGCGCGCGGCACTCCCGACCCGGCCGACTCGGTGGGCGACCAGGTGGAAGCCCTCGAGACCGTCGCGGCGGACGACAACCGCTACAACTTCATCCGCCTCCCGCTCGTCACCGCCGCCGACGGCCACCCAGAGCCGCGGAAGGTGGTGGTACGGGAGGGGAAGACCATAGTAGCGGCCCACCTGAAGGCCAAGGGCAAGTCCAACAAACTGATCCGCGCCCTCCGCAAGGACGATCACCTCGGGGAGTACATGGAAATCCCCCGCGAGGACAACGGCTTCGAGATCGAAGGCCTCACGGTGGTGGGCGAGCGAGTCTTTTTGGGGCTACGTGGGCCGGTGCTCAATAGCTACGCCGTCATACTGGAGGTGCAGTTCGGGCTTAAGAAAAAAGGCAAGCGCCTCAAACTCCGCAAGATCGGTAAGCACAAGGAGCGCTTCCGCAAACACTTCTTCAACTTCGACGGCATGGGGGTGCGGGGGTGCTACCATGATGCCGACAACGGCCATTTACTCGTCCTCACCGGCCCCACCATGGCCCTCGGCGGCGACGTAACCGTCTGGCGTGTCTCGGGCGGCATCCCCGACCAGCACACCAATATCTCCCACGAGCCGGAGCGCCTCCGCGACCTTCCCCGCGCCGGCCGCGACGCCAAGCAGGGCACCGAGGCGGAGAGCCTCTGCGACCACGTTGAGGGCGGCTACCTCGTGGCCTACGATACGCCAGCCGACCGAGGCAAGGCGGGGGAGGTGTGGGCGGAGGTGTTCGGCGAGGGGCACGGTGACGAGGCCTAGCCCGAGGCCCGCCAGGCCGAGACCAGAGACCCCGGCGCCGTCTCATCCCGAAGGACCGTAGGTTCAGGCGGGCCGTGATCCGGGCGCGGCCGATGGGGTCGAGCCGTCGATGACCGTGGGGGAGGTCGTGTGCGACCTCTTCCCACGCCGAACCTACGTCAGGTCTCCGCTTCCACGCGGCCCAGGACTCCCCGCGTCCACGGATCTTCGTCGAGGTATTGGTGCAACTCCTCGAGGCACTCGTCGCGGAGTTCGCCGTAGCTGTATCGTTGGAACAGGACCCGGCCGCCACCATCCTCGGCGCGGAGCGCGTTGTGGGCCGGGAGGGTGCCGAGCTGCACGAACAGCTCGCGCAAGTAGTGCAGTGCCGTGACGGCGGAACCGGGGTCGTTGAGCGCGGGGCTCATCGCCTTGACGGCCACTTCGACGAGGTGTTTGAACCCCGTCTCGTAGGCGTCCAGCGGCACTCGTTCGGAGATCTCGATGAGTCGCGCGGCGCGGTTCACTTGTTTTGGCGAAAGCCGCCCGCCGGAGCGCAACAAGGCGTCTCCCTTGTACACGAAACTCCCGGGCGCGGGGACGAGCTGCAGTGGACCTCCAACCTCACTCGACAATGTCGCCAAGCCCTCGAGGTCGAGCCCGTATACATATCCAGAGCGCTCGGCGGCCAACACCTCAAGCATGGCGGTGTCCGCAGCCGGCGGGGCCGCCTCCAGGCGCGGCAAGAGCCCCCGGTACTCCTCGATCCGGCGGGAGGTGTGCTCGAAGCTCTCCCGCAGCACCTTGTTGACGTGGATCCCGAGCGAGACGCGGTTGATGAAGTAGATGTAGGCCCCGAGCGAGACCAGGGCGAAGAGCACCGACGAGGCTGCCGTCAAAACCGGTGGCGAGTTAATGCCCGGCGAGTCCTCCGCAACCCCGAGCAGCAACACCGCGGCGTGTGCAATGGTCCCGACGCCGATCCCCATCACGACCTGGTGGTAGCGCTTGCCGATGAGTAGGGGCAGCAGGCGCGGGGAATAGTTGTTGATCGACCGATTGATGACGCTCATCACCATCGTGTAGGCGAACACCGTGAGCGTGAACACCCCGCCGATCACCGCAGACAGCACCGAGCGGATCGTGTCGAGGTCCTGTAGGTCGAAGCGCGCCAGCCACCGCGGGAGGTGGTGTGGCGCGCTGTCGGAAGCGGTGTCGAGCTGGAGGAGCGCCAGCGCGACGAAGGCCACCCCGATCACGGCCGGCACCGAGGAGATACTGCGCACGACCCGCCGCAGCAAGGGCGGCAGACGTTGCACGTTGAGCTTGGCCATGTGTATTGCCCCGTGGGGCAGGTTTAGGCGGCGACGATGCCGTTGGGGGCCTCCTGGTCCAACACCTGCATCGCGGGCTGGAAGCCTTCGGCCGCCGAGCGGTGCATGGCGATGTAGGTGATCATGATGCCGTACACGACCTTGCTCGATACGTCGGCAACTGTGAAGAGCGCCTGGCGCAAAACCACGCCACCGGCCGAGGCGTCGACGTAGGGGATGAGGTAAGCCAGCGGATAAAGCGTCCACGCGAACATCATAAGCCAGAACACCTTCTTGACCGCGCTCGCGGCGGCCGGCGGCATGTGGACGGCGCCACGGAAGATGCGCGTGCCGACGATCCAGTTCATGAGCACGAAGGGCCCCGTCGAGATCGCGCCCCACAGCATCATGGTGCCGAGGTCGGTGACTTCGTAGAGCTGCCCGATGTAGCCGGTGATGATCATGGCCCAGGCCGCGCCGATGAGGATGGCGGCATCGCGCCAGAGCTGCGGGCCGCGGATGTTCAGGATCAGCAGCAGCTCCACGAGTAGACAGGGGATGGTGACGAGCCAGTTGACGTAGCGGTAGCCGTTGGTAAAGGTCTCCTCGGCGGGGACGTATACGCCCTCGTTGCCGTCCCAGCGGAAGGCCGCCTCCCAGAGCCCCGACTGGCTAAAGAGAATAAGCCCGGCCGACACCATGACGATGCACGACAGCGCTGTGGCCGTTCGGTAGCGCGGGGCGATGAACCGCGACACGAGGATGAAGAAGATTAGGGCCGCGAAGTGCGCGCCGACCCCCATAGTGAGGAGGTGGTCGATGGCTTCGTACTGGGTAGCGGTGTAGGTGTAGAGTGATTCTATGTTGGTCATGTGTGGTGTCTGTCGAGTTGGAAGCTTCGGGGGTGAATGTTGGTTGCGTGCATCGTGTTCGAGATTGGGGTGTTAGGAGTTTTGCACCGCTAGAGGTCTAGTTGCCCCTGCCGTCCGGCGCCTTTCGGCAAAACGGAGCCCGTACCAGCTCCTTCCCCCAAATTGAAAACCCCAACCCCGAGCAGCCTCACGGGCAACGGCAACTCAATCTTGTGTTTCAGGATGGCCTCCGCTTCTGCGAGCAAATGCATCACGCCACGCACGGGGCCCTCCAGCGCCTGTTGCCGCGTCTGGATCTCGTGGTTGCGGTACTTCACCTTCACCACCACACCACGGGCGGGGCGGTCGAGGCGCTCGAGGGCCAGCCACACCTTTTCTGCCAGCGGTTCGAGTAGGGGCACGAGCTCGGCCGCGGTGTCGTAGTCGCGCGAGAACGTGGTCTCGGCACTGATGGACTTGCGGATGCGGTTCGGCTGCACGGGCTTCTCGTCGATGCCGCGGGCGATGTCCTGGAAGTAGCCCCCGCGCTTGCCGAAGCGCCGGAGCAGCCCGAGGCGCTCAGCGGCGGCCAGGTCGGCCCCGACGTACAGTCCGCGCGCGTTCATCTTGATCGCCGTGGCCGGCCCGATACCGTGGAACTTCCCGACCGGCAGCTCGGCCAAGATCTTCCCGGCCTCCTCGGCCCTGATCACCGTAAGCCCGTCCGGCTTATTCATCCCGGAGGCGAGCTTGGCCAAGAAACGCCCGTGCGCCACGCCGGCGGTGGCCGTGAGCTGAGTCTCGGCGAGGATAGCGGCCTTGATCTGCCGCGCGATCGCGACGGCGTCGTCCAAGGTTTTGCAGACATGCGAAACGTCTAAGTACGCCTCATCGAGCGAGAGCGGCTCGATCACTTCCGTAAATCGCTCGAACACCTCCCTGATCTGCTGCGAGACCGCCTTGTACACCCCGAAGCGCGGTGGCACGAACTTGAGGTGGGGGCAGCGCTGCACCGCGATCCGCGACGCCAACGCCGAGTGCACCCCGAAGGCCCGCGCCTCGTAGCTCGCCGCCGCC
>JBGTKC010000111.1:0-2056 GCA_041744755.1 Saprospiraceae bacterium | reverse complement strand
GCGCGACCTAGACCTCGCCCGACTCGATGACCTCTTCAACACCGCTCACCCCGAGGCCCCGCGCTACCTCACGCACGAACTCTACCGCTCGATCCGCGGCCTCACGATCGTGCACCTGCGGCGACCCAAGGATTTGGTGGCTGTCCTCGACTTCCACCGCGGTCGCCTGATCGATAATGGCTTCTGGGAGGTGTACGGAGAGTCGATCAGGGCCTATGCGACGGCGTTGCTGTAGTCTTGGAACTATCGGTGAACAAGGTCTTGGCTTCTGGCTCACGGCGGGCGGGGTAGCAAAGCCTCCGTGGCCCTCCGTGCTCCTCGGTGTCTCTGTGGTAAAGATCCGCCGCAGGGGCGTCATCATCGAGGTCATGCTAACCTAGCAGCTTCACCAGCATTACCACCTGCCCCAAGTGGTAGTGCTGGTGCTCCAGATTGCCCGTCACGTTATCGTAGTACGTCCCGTACTCGGTTTTGACGAAAGTCTCCCCCCAGCGCTCCTCCGGCCAACGCTCAATCAGGGTTGCGAAAGATTCAGCTTGCGCCAAAACCTGCGCGACGTAGGCCCGCCACTCCCGCTCGTCAACGATGGCCGGCGCCTCAAAACTGTACCGATCCCGAATCCTCAACTCCCCGCCCCGCAGCACCTCCATGATGCCGCCGGTGTAGTACTGCATGTGGAAGAGCAGCACGGCAATCGTATTGTGCTCCCCCACCCGAGCGTTCGCCCTCTCGACCGTTACCCCTGCCAGCGTGTCGCGTAGATTGACCCCCGTAGCGTTGCCCCCGGAGAGGAATCCCCGGTAGTGCCGCGCGATCGTCCCAGAAAGCTTCATCCTACAAATAAACTGCCGCCCCACGAAAGCAAAGCCCATCTAGCGTAGCGCCCATTCAGGCGAGGCCGCCCATTCAGGCGAGGCCACCCATTCAGGCCAACGGCCGCCCATTAACCTTTCCCATGACCGCCCTCTTCTTCGGCTCCTTCAACCCGGTCCACGTCGGGCACCTCATCATCGCCGACTACTTCGCCGCCGCCCTCGGGGAGACCTGGATGGTGCTCAGCCCCCACAATCCGCTCAAGGACCGTAAATCGCTAGCCAACGATTACGACCGCCTGGCCCTGCTCGAACTCGGCATCGGCGACAACGCGCGCGTCAAGGCCTCCAACGTCGAGTTCGGCCTGCCCAGGCCGAGTTACACGGTCGACACCCTGGCCGTTTTGCGGGAACGCCACCCCCGGCAAGACTTCGCCCTCATCATGGGCGGCGACAACCTCGCGAGCCTGCCGAAGTGGAAGAACCCCGACGAGATCTTGCGCCACCACGAGATCCACGTCTACGTGCGCCCCGACTACCCCGTCGAAGGTCCGTACGCAACGCATCCGAATGTGAAGCTGCATAGCGACGTACCGCTGATGCAGATCTCTAGTTCCTACATTCGGGGGCGCCTTTCGGCAAAACGGGACATCCGTTACCTCGTGCCTGAGCCAGTGCGCAAGGAGATCGATCGTCAGGGGCTTTACGAATAGCCGCCCGCCCTTCGTCCATCCACGATCGAGCGGCCATCTGGCGAAGCCCGAACCGTGGACCGTGAACCGTGAAGTCTCCCCCTGCACCAACGCCGCCACGCAGCCGTTAACCATGCGTATGCGTAAGCTCCTGGCCGTTTGGCTACTCCTCCTCAGCCTCACCGCCGCCGCGCAGGGCGACCACGTCAAGCTCCTCTCCTGGAACATCCGCGACCTCGGCGGCAGCAAGTCCGATGTCGAGATCACGCTCATGGCGCAGGTCATGCGCGACTACGACGTGATCGCCATCCAGGAGGTTGTCGCCAAGGATCCGGCCGGCGCGAAGGCCGTGGCCCGGCTCGTCGATGTCCTCGACCGCACGGGGGCCGACTTCGACTACCGCGTGAGCAATCCCACCGCGAGCTCGAACGCGCACATTAGCGAACGCTACGCCTTCATCTGGCGCACTTCGAAAATCAAGTTGTGTGGTCGCCCGAAGCTGTTGTCGGCTTTCGCCAAAACCATCGAGCGTGAGCCTTACCTGGCCGAGTT
>JBGTKC010000110.1:0-4429 GCA_041744755.1 Saprospiraceae bacterium | reverse complement strand
TCCAGCTTGCCCTTGCTCCACGCTTTGGCCATCTCGTCCAACGTAAAGGTCCCCTCCGGCTCCGCCGCGTAGTTGCGGTAATCCTGCACCGTGATCCCGCTCACGATGCGCGTGTTGAACGCCTCCCGAAAGCGCACCCCGCCGTCGTTGGTGGCGTAGCTGTACGCCAGGAAGTCCAGGGAAAGGTCATCGACGTCGAACCAGTACAAGAACTGATCGCCGTAGTCCACGCCCCCGCCGTTTTGGCGGAAGCCGACCCGGACGCGGTGGTAGGCCCGGCCGCGGAGGGTGTCCAATCCTTCGTACGCCCGATCCGCCGCCTCGTCGGCCAGCCAGCGCGGGAGAAAGGCGAAGTAGATCACGGAGTTGAGCGCCTCACGCGCGGACGAATCCTGTTTGGGCTTGAGGGAAGTCGCCCGACCGTTCGTCGTGCGCCGGAAGCCGTCGTTGGTGAGCACGTCTAAGATATCACTGCCCGAAGTATCCACGAAGCTCCGCGTGTAGACGTACATCCCGTCGTGCATATCCAGCCCGTACTGCCCCTCGCGGAAGGCGAAGGTGACGGTGCTCGTGTCCAGGCCCCAGAGCCCGGCCGAGTCGATGGCCGCGAAGACGACGGAGTCGGCTTTGGTGATGGGTGTCGGACGCTCGCCGGCGGCAATCTTGACGGAGGGGGTCGGGGTGGCCTCTGTGCAGGAGGCCACGAGGACGAGTGCGGCGACGAGCGCGAGGGTGAGGCTGTTGCGGAAGGGCGGAGGCATATCTATGTAAAGTCTGTACGGGACGAGGGTGTTCCCGGTTGAGTTTGCGCATCAACGAGGATGTCGGCTGCCGGTGCCGTGACAAGGTAGGCTTCCCCCAAAACACGACAGCGCCACCCTAACATCGCCCTTCGGTATGCACGATTGCCACTTCCTCGCCCGCCGTCCGCGTCCTTACCTTCGCCACCCGCCCAGGTTCGTCCCAGGCCCGTGCGGGGCCCAAATTCCCCAAACCGCGTTTATGGTGTTTCTCGACTTCGAAAAGGACCTCGAGTCCCTCTACGAGCAGCTCGAAAAGGTTAGGCAGATCGGCGAGAAAGGCGACCTCGACGTGGCCCCGATGATCGAGGAACTCGAACAGCGCATCCGCGACACCCGCGACGACCTCTACGCCAATCTCTCCGGCTGGCAACGGGTCCAACTCTCGCGCCACCCCGAGCGCCCGTACACGCTGTACTACGTCAAGCAGCTCGCCCCGGACTTCATTGAGCTCCACGGCGACCGCACCTTCGGGGACGACAAGGCGATGGTCGGGGGCATCGGCTCGATCGACGGGCAGACCTGCGTGTTCATCGGCCAGCAGAAGGGCGTCAACACCAAGCTGCGCCAGTACCGCAACTTCGGGATGCCCAACCCCGAGGGCTACCGCAAGGCCCTGCGCCTGATGAAGATGGCCGAGCGCTTCGGCTTCCCCGTCGTGAGCCTGATCGACACCCCCGGCGCCTTCCCCGGCATCGAAGCCGAGGCCCGCGGCCAGGCCGAGGCCATCGCGCGCAACCTCTTCGAGATGGCGCAACTCCGCACGCCGATCGTGAGCGTCGTCATCGTCGAGGGTGCCTCGGGCGGCGCCATCGGGATCGGGCTCTCAGACCGGAGCTACATGATGGAGAACACTTGGTACTCCGTGATCAGCCCCGAGTCCTGCTCCAGTATCCTGTGGCGCTCGTGGGACCAGAAGGAGCGCGCCGCCGAGGAGCTCCACCTCACGGCCGAGGACATGCTCCGCTTCGGGATCATCGACGGGGTCATCGCCGAGCCCAAGGGCGGGGCGCACGCCCACCGCGAGGAGGCGGCCCAGGCGCTGAAGGCCCAGATCCTGGCCGCCCTCGCGGAGTTGAAGCTCCTCGACCACGACACGCTCGTGGCCCGGCGAATCGACAAGTACGACAACATCGGCGTCTACCGCGAGGGCGAGGTCATCCAGTACCACAGCGCCACGCCCCCGGCTAAAGTCACGTCGGCCGTGAAGGGCAAGGGGGCTTTCGCCAAAACGAGCGTCGCGCCCGCGGCTACTGGCTTAAACGGCGCCCCAACCGCCAGCGTTCCCTCAGCCGGCGGCGCGTTAGCCAGCAACAAAGCGATGGGCACGGCATTCGCCGAGACAATGCCCATCGGCACAACGTCCGCCGTCGCCGTCGCCGAATCCGTAGGTACGGCCGTCACCTCCCCTGTATTTGCCCCTTCCGCCGCCAATCCGGAGTCGGTACGCACCGAACGCGTCTAAAACCGCTATGCAGCCCCTGCGCGACCTCGTCCTCCAACGCTCCTGGCGGCGCATCGCCGGGCGGACACCCCGCCGACCGCAGGCGGCGCAGCGCTGGGATGGCGACGCCCACGTGCTCGTCCTTTACGACCAGGACGACCCAATCACCGTGCAGCGCGTCCGCAGGCTCACGCTACTCGACTTTGGGCTAAGCCCTGGCGGCAGCGGGAGCGGGAGCCGTGGCGCCGCGCTGGGCTTGCGCCCCATCGGTACCCTCGCCTACACCGCCGTCCCGCAGCCCGTCGCGGAGCACACGCACGACCTGTGGAGCCCGAAGCAACTGACCTTCGGAGGCGTCGCGACAGCCGAGGTGATGCAGCCGGTTTTGGCGAAAGCCTACGACCTGGTCGTGAACCTATATCCCGAGCCCTTCGCCCCCTTCGACTACCTCAGCGCCCAGGCCCTGGCCCACTTGCGAATCGCCGGGCACGACGGCGCGCCGGGCGCCTACGACGTGATGATTAACGCGGGGGCCGGGGAGGCGTGGCCGGACGGGTTCGTGCGCGCCGTGGCCGACTACCTTCGCGCCCAAAACCCCCACGTGTATGCGTGATCCTCTCTTCGGCGGCTGCGGCTGCGCCCTCGTGACGCCCTTCCGCGCCGATGGCCAGCTCGACCGCGAGGCCCTCGCGAGGCTCGTCGAGCACGTGATCGCCGGCGGCGTCGACTTCATTGTGGCCCTGGGCACAACGGGGGAGGCCGTGAGCCAGACCCGCCGCGAGTGTATCGAGGTCATGCACCTGATCCACGACCTCGTCGCCGGGCGCGTCCCGCTGGTCGGCGGACCGTTCGGCGCCAATACTACCGCCGGGCTCGTCGAGCGCCTGCACGACTACAAGTCGGTGCTCGACCTGCCGGGCTACGTGGCGGTGATGAGTTCCGTGCCGAGTTACGTGAAACCGAATCAGCACGGGCTCTACCGGCACTTCCTCACCGTGGCCGAGGCCTCTCCGTTGCCGGTGCTGCTCTACAACGTGCCCTCGCGCACGGGTGTCCACATGAAAGCTGCCACGACGGTAGCCCTCGCCCAGAATGCGCCGAACATCATGGGCATCAAGGAGGCGAGTAGCGATATGGTGGATGGCGCGGCGCTACTGCGCGACCGGCCGGCCGGCTTCCAGGTCTTCTCCGGCGACGACCCGACGGCCCTGCCGCTGATGAGCCTCGGGGCCGAAGGCATCATCTCGGTGGTGGCGAACGCGTATCCGGATACCTTCAGTAAGCTTTGTCGCGCCGCGAATGAGGGGAACTATAAGGCGGCCCGCAAGCAGCACAATTTGCTGCTCGACCTCCATCCGCTGCTGTACGTGGACGGCAATCCGAGTGGGATCAAGGCGGTATTGGCGCAATTGGGGCTGTGCGAGGACTTCGTCCGGCTGCCGCTGGCGGGTGTGAGCGACGCGACGCGCCAGTGCATCGTCGACGAGGTACTGAAGATCGAGGCGGCACGGGCGCCGGCCTGGGCGTAAGACGTCCGGAGCTCGAAGTGCGAAGCGCACAGGTCTACAAACAGACTGCTCGCGGCTACCTTCGCGCGCCTTACTATGGCTCACCACCTCCGCCTGGCCGAAATCATCGAGGAGATCACGCCCGATTTGCTCGGCCGGGGCTTCACGCCGAAGGCCGGCCACGCGCTCTGGGCGCGGAGCTTGCCCTCTGGTCTGGAGACGATCGCCCTTTCGTTCGCGCCCGACGATGAGGAGGGCGGCTGGGTGGAGCCCTTCCTCGGGCTGGTCGAGCAGCGCGTCGAGACGGCGATGGCCTCCGCGCTCGACGCGCCCGTCACGCAAGGGCTGCGTCACACGCTCCTGGTTGGCGCCACACGCTGGCAGGAGCCGAGCTTGATGCGTCAGCCTGTTCACGCTAGTTCCGAGGTGTTGGAGGCTGTCAACGTGCTGCTCCGCTGGATCGACCGCGCCCTGCCCACCTTCGACGCCCGCTTCTGCACGCCACCCGCCACCGTCGACGAGGAACTGCGCCGCGCGCGCGACCTAGACCTCGCCCGACTCGATGACCTCTTCAACACCGCTCACCCCGAGGCCCCGCGCTACCTCACGCACGAACTCTACCGCTCGATCCGCGGCCTCACGATCGTGCACCTGCGGCGACCCAAGGATTTGGTGGC
>JBGTKC010000109.1:0-11727 GCA_041744755.1 Saprospiraceae bacterium | reverse complement strand
GCAGGAAACGCACGCCGTCGACGTTCGGGAAGTAGGGCGACCGCCGCGGATCGACCTCTGTCGAGACCGCCCCCCGACCCGCAACAGGAATACTCGCGAGGTCGGCGTCCTGCCTGCCCCCGGCCACGCCCTCCACGAGCGCCCGCAGGTCAAAGCGCTCCGCCTCATCTGTGGCGAAGCCGAGTTGGCGCTCGAGGTGTGCCTGCAACAGATCGACGTTGCGATTCTCGCAGAACACCAGCGGGACGACGAGCCAAACGTTCGCCACCCCCACGCTGCCGTCGCTGCGGTGGTAGCCGTCGAAAGCTACCGGGAGCCCGGGCGGGAGCGCCGGGCGTAACCAGGGCGCTGGCGGCGACCAACGGGCCTTGCGCGGGTCTACCGCGTGGACGAGGTTCTCGGTGGTGACGAGGCTCCCGGCGGGTAGCGCAGTGACGGCCCGCCCCACGGTGACGCCGTACATGCGTACCAGCTCCCCGGCGGGGATGGAGCGGGTGGTGAACTTGTGTTTGGCGGGTACGCCTTGCGGCAAAACCAAAGGCGCGCCAGCCGCCTCGACGGTTTCGCCGGCGGCTAGGTCGTGGAGTGCGACGCAGAGGTCGTCCCCGTCGTCGAGTAGGAGCGTACGCTGGATGCGCTGGCTACGGGCGGCAGTCTCGTAAGTCGCTTTTGAACGCACTGGCAGGCGATAAGTAACATGGCTTCTCGTGCACTCGACGCGTGAGAGCAGTTGGGGTGATGGCGTGGTCGTCCCGGGGGATCGAGATCGCCGGTGCCCCCGCTGGTCTCGCGTGCAGTGGAGTAACGGCAAGGTAGGCGGTTCTCAGTGGCGATCTCCAGAATCGATTGGCGGCTGCGAGGGAACCCGTTTTGCCGAAAGGCTGCCGCCCCACCTCGGGACCGTAGCTACCGAGCAGGTATTCGTAAAAGTCGTGGCCTAACCAAAGGTCCCGGCGCTGGGTCGATCAGGGTAGTAGCTGCCAAGTACAGGTATCGTGCAGTACCTCCGCGCCACTGCGTCCACTGATGTCTACGTGGTTATCCCCCGGTCGCAACCGCACATTCGGCCACTCGACGACGTGCATCTCGTTAGGCGTGCGGCTCCCAAGCGAGCGACCGTTGACGTGGAGCGTAACCGTCGGGAGGTTGGAGTACACTTTCACGGTAGTAAGGGCTTCCGTCCGGCGGCGGAAGCGACGGTCGGTGAGGTAGAGCATTGGGGCCGGGTTCCAATTGGCCTTGTAGAAGTAAAAGGCATCCTTTTTTACCGAGCGGTCGTAGGTGACGAGTCCCTTGTCATTGATCCCGAGCGTATCGCCCTCGGCGCGCACGCCTGATCCGAAGTCGGTGAGGACCCAGATGTATTTACCCCACAGGTACGGGCGCTGCTGCAGCTCGGCCCAGGTAGCCTCGTGGAACCGCGCCTGCGCGCCTTCCGGGTGCCAGCGGCTATTGGGGTCAACGGCGAGCGTATCGCTGGTGTGCTGGAAGGCACTCCCCCCGGCTCCGTATTCGCTGACGGACACTGGGCGGGAGGGCAGCCGCGCGTGGATCTGGTCGGCCCAACGGCCCAACTCCACTGGAGAGCCCCCGTACCAGCCGAAGTACTTGTTCCATCCGAGCACATCGGTGAGGTCGGTAAACACCGAGTCGGCCTGGAAGGTCGCTAGGGTCGTGAGGCGTGTGGGGTCTTCGCGGTGGGCCAAGTCGTTGAGGGTCCGCACGAAGGGCTCTGGGCGGTCGTAGTCGAGTTTTAATTCATTGAATAGGCCCCAGAAGAAGATGGCCGGGTGGTTGTACTGCTGGCGGATCATCTCCGTGAGCACTTGCCGACCGTGCGCCTCCAGGGCGGGTGAGGCGAGGTAGCCCGCCCCCGGGTACCCGCCCGGCCCCACCAGCGGTATCTCCGCCCAAAGCACCATTCCTGCTGCATCACACAGGTCGAGGAATCTTTCGCTTTGAGGGTAGTGCGTGAGCCGCAAGGAGGTTGCTCCTGCCTCCAGGGCGAGAGCTAGGTCACGGGCATGGTCGTCCGGCGTAAGGGCCGAGGCGCGGCCGGCTACGTCTTCGTGGCGGCAGAAGCCCCGCAGGTCGAGGTATTGGCCGTTAAGGAGCAACCCCAGGTCTGCATCTACCCTGAAGTCGCGCAGTCCGAGCGCTTGGCTAACTTCGTCTACCGCCTCCGCCCCTCGGTACAGCTGCACCCGGGCCCGGTAGAGGTATGGATCGGCGGTCGCCTGCCAGAGGTGGGGCCTGAGGATGGTTAGCGCTTGTTGCAGTTCGGCGGCCCCTGCCGGCACGACTGAGGTCTCGGTGGCGACGCTCCGCCCATTTGCATCGACGATGGTGGTCCGCACGCTGAGCGGACCCTCTGCCGCATCCCCGGCGGTCGATAGTTTGGTGCGCACCGTCAGGTGTGCGGAGTCCGCCGTCACGGCCGAGGGCGTTAAGTACACTCCCGATGAGGCGTAGTCGAGCGGACTGATGCAATCGCGCCCGGCGACGATCAGGCTAACGGGGCGGTGGATGCCGCCGTACACGTTGAAGTCACCTAGCAGCGGGAGCACGTCTGCTCTGTACGCATTGCTGGCCAACACCGTGAGTTCATTGTCTTCCCCGACGCGCACGAGGTCCGTGACCTCGAGGCAGAAGGCCGTGTAGCCGCCTTCGTGCTGCCCGGCCCAACGTTGGTTGACGAGCACCTGGGCCGTCGAATTAACGCCTTCGAAGCGCAGGAACAGCCGCCGGTCCCGCCAGGCCGCCGGCACGCTCAGGGTATACTCGTAGACGCCCGCGCCGCGGTAGTAGTCAAAGCCCGCCGTGTATACCTCGCCTGCGTTCCAGGAGTGGGGCAGGTCTACGGTCGTCGTAGCGGGGGTCTTACGGGTGTCTGCGGCGAAGTGGAAGCGCCAGCCCGTATCCAACGGCACGACCTGCCGCTGGCTTAGGGCAGGTCGTGCGGTCAGTAGCGCCGACAGGACAAGGAAGCTAAGGAGGTACCGGTACATCATGAGCCTTTTACGATGTCGGTGATGTCGATGCGGTACACCTGTCGGCCCAGACCTTCGTGAGTTGAGTCGAAGAAGACCTCGGTGCCCTGCTGATTCGTGCGCGGGTGCAGATCGCAGCGCCACTCGCCCTGGTACCGGGGCGGGCTCAGGAACCGACCGAGGACCACTTTGCGGCCGGTGGGTACGTGGTAGAGGTAAAGCGTCTGCTTGCGGTCGGCATCGGGGTAGGTGTCATTGAGGACCCACGCGTTGTCGGTGCCCGGCACGTAGGTATTGTGGCCGTTTTGGGTCATAACCTCTCCTCCGATCAATTCTTTGTCTTGGGTCTTGTCGGTAAGCAGCCAAAACCCCCACTCCCGACCTTCGGGCTTCGTCCAGACCAGCAGGTGATTAGGGTCGCGCCACACGAAGTGAGACGAGTTGCCCGAAGGATCAACGACGTAGCGCTCTTGGCCGGTGGCAGCGTCGGCGGTGACCATGCGGGTGGTGAAGCCCCCCGTCGCCATCTCCTGGCGATCGGTAATAGCGGCGCGCCAGCGGTGGAGGAACTCCACCCGGCGGCTGTCGGGACTCACGAGCAGGTGGTTAAACCAGTGCCAGTTGTCTACTACGCTCTCGCCGCGGTAGTCGAGGTCGGCCACTTCCTCGATCGGGATCAGCAAGCGCTCCTCGCCGGTCCGCAGGTCGAGGCGGTACAAGCCGACATCGGCGGGCGCCTTCTCGTTGGCTGTCGGGTCGGGAACACCCGGGTAGCCGTAGCCGGGGCGCAGGTTCTGGATGCGTTGGAAGGCCGTGCCGACGGCGAACGTTCCGTCGGGAGCGAGTGCGTAAATGGGCTGGGGGAGGGTGCGGGTCTGGCCCGTGCTCAAGTCGTACACGCGGCTTACGAATCGGTCGCCGTCGCGGTCGTTCCAGATCACCTCCTGCCTTTCGCCCGGGACCCACTGCACCATACACCCTTGTTGCCAGCCCCAGGCGAGCGAGCGCCCTATCGGGATCCACTCATTATCGCTCCGAAGGTCGATCAGCCCAATGTGTAGCGTGTCCGTAGCGGTCGGCGAGCGGCCCTCGAAGCCGACCCGCGCCCCGAGCGCATAGCGTCCCGTGGGGTCTAGTTGTTGCTTGTCGTAATACCCGAACCAACAGGCGTTCACCCCGTCCGTGATCCGCGCTACGGGATAGGGCCGGTCGGCGTCTGCGGAGCCTACAGTAGTCGTGGCCTGCGGTAGGGGATTGACGCCAGGTTTTCGCGCACAGCTCAATAAGACGAGAGCGACGCACAGCAGCGAGCACTTGTGTAACATGGGGCCTAAACTAGCGGAAGGGAATCGCCCTGTGGGTGAGGGCTTACCCACGTGATACGCGCATTAACTACAAAGCCAAACGCGTGCGTGCATATAACTGAACCTCTTCAACACTACAGTCCGGTGGCTCCCGACTTACCATCCCGACATTTAGATGAGGGCATTTGGCATAAGGGAGCCGATGCTGATCTGCCTGTATTGACCTTCTCCCGGGGTCGATATTTTCGCATGTGTTTCACTCGCTAGCAAATTATCGCGCCACGCGTCGCGCTCGGCAATGCCCCACCCAACACCATGATGGTGGCGCACGGCACTCCCATCACCGTTGCAAGCGCGATATTGCGAAGCTCCGGCCTGTAAGGAGCACGTAGACTACGCCGATGCTCCTCGGGCGCGGTAGGGGGAGTACGTGGAGGGATAGGCAGCAGGCCGCGTGCGACGACAGAAATGGGCGATCGTCCTGGCCACTTCCCCGCAGATGGGGCACTTCTGTTGGGGCAGGTGGGGTACAATCGTCTAAAGCCTAGGTGCCAGGCATACAGCGCGCCTGAGTTGAGGGTAGTTTGAGGATATTGCACCGCAGCCCGCGAGCCGAAGAATAGCCAAGTCGATATGAAGCCCCTTTCCCAAACCATGCGCTGGTACGGCCCCGCCGACCCGGTGTCCCTATCCGACATCCGCCAGTCCGGGGCCACGGGCATCGTCACGGCCCTCCACCAAGTCCCGAGCGGGGAAGTCTGGACCCCTGAGGCCATCGCCGAGCGCAAGGCCATCATCGAGGCTGCTGGCCTCGCGTGGGATGTGGTAGAAAGCGTGCCCGTCCACGAGGACATCAAGCGGCGCTCGAGGAATTTCGAGCGCTACATCGAGAATTACAAGACCTGTATCCGCAACTTGGGTGCGGCCGGCGTAGAAGTGGTGACGTACAACTTCATGCCGGTCTGTGACTGGACCCGCACCGACCTCAACTACGAGCTGCCGGACGGGAGCCGGGCGCTGCGCTTCGACAAGTCGGAGTTTGCGGCCTTCGAGCTACACATGTTGCAGCGCGCCGGCGCCGAGGCGGAGTACAGCGCGGAAGAGAAGGCTTTCGCCAAAACCACTTACGACGCCCTCGACGCCGAGGCCCGCGAGCGTTTGACCCGCAACATCATCGCGGGCTTACCGGGCGGGACGACGAAGGGCGCCGATGGCCTCGACGCCTTCCGCGAAACCCTCGCCACCTACGAAGGCATCGACGCGGAGGTGCTCCGGGCGAACCTCGTAAAGTTCGTGAGCGAGATTGCGCCGGTGGCCAAGGAGGCGGGCGTACGTTTAGCGATCCACCCGGACGATCCACCTTTCCCGATCCTGGGCTTGCCGCGGGTCTTGAGCACGGCGGAGGATGCTCGGCACTTGCTTTCGCAGGTGGATACGCCCGCGAATGGACTGTGCTTTTGCACCGGCAGCTTCGGTGTGCGCGAGGACAACGACCTGCCGGCCATGGCGCGCGAGTTCGGCGACCGAACGCATTTCGTCCACCTCCGTGCCACCAAGCGCAATGCCGCCGGCGACTTCTACGAGGCCGATCACCTGGAGGGCGACGTGGACATGTACGCCGTGATGCGGGAGTTGATGGCGGCGGCCGACCGAAAAGCAGTAGACTTGCCGATGCGCCCGGACCACGGACACCAGATGCTGGATGATTTGACGAAGAAGACCAACCCCGGCTACTCGGCCATCGGGCGGCTGCGGGGTTTGGCGGAGTTGCGCGGCTTGATGCTCGGTATTTCGCGGAGTGCCGTGATGGTGGTGGGACTGGTTTTGGCGACAGCCGTATCTCTAGCATCCTGCTCAGAGGCCATCGGCCCGAAGACGATCTACCTCGCGCACACCTTGCCAGTGGTACATCCGGTACACAAGGGGATGGAAGTCTTCGCTGATCTGGTGGCGGAGAAGTCGGGCGGTAACCTCGCGATCAAGATCTACCCCGACGGGCAACTCGGCGGCGAGCGGGAAGTCCTGGAGTTGCTGCAGATCGGGAGCATCCCGATGACGAAAGTGTCGACCGCGACGATGGGCAGTTTTGCGCCGGAGTACGAGATACTGGGTGTGCCCTATTTATTCCGCGACGAGGACCACCTGTTCCGGGTATTGGAAGGCGAGATTGGCGAGGGTATCCTCGATGCCGGAGCGGACAAACTGCTGCGCGGTTTGTGCTTCTACAATGCCGGCACGCGTAGTTTTTACACCGTCAAGAATCCCGTGCGTACACCCGCTGATTTGAACGGTTTAAAAGTGCGCGTCATGAACCACCAGATGTCGGTTGATATGGTCAACGCGATGGGGGGATCGGCCACGCCGATGGCCTACGGAGAGTTGTACACGGCCCTGCAGCAGGGTGTCGTCGACGGTGCCGAAAACAACGAACCGAGCTTCGTGAGTTCGGGACACTACGAAGTGGCGAAGTATTACAACCGTGATGAGCACGCGGCCTTCCCCGACGTGCTGCTGATCTCGACGACTTACTGGGAGACGCTCAGCGCACAGGAGCAGGCCTGGGTTCGGGCGGCCGCCCAGGAGAGCGTCGCCGCCCAGCGTGCTTTCTGGAGCGCCGACGTCGAGGAGAGTCTCGCGAAGATGCGCGAGGCCGGCGTGGAGGTCATCGAGCCGAACAAGGAACTGTTCCGCGAGAAGGTCGCGTCCGTGACGGCGGCTTTCGCCAAAACCCCCGAGCGCCGCGCCCTAGTAGAAAAAATCCAAGCCCTTTGATGCAGCGCACCTACGATATATTGATGCAGGTACTGGGCTACGTCCTCGTGGTCATCTTTAGTCTGATGGTCGTGGACGTGCTGTGGCAGGTGCTGAGCCGGTACGCGCTAGGGGCGCCCAGCAGCTTCACGGAGGAGTTCGCGCGCTTTGCCTTGATCTGGGTGGCGCTATTGGGTGCGGCTTACCTCAACGGCCTGCGCGAGCACCTGACGATGGATTTCCTCACCCGGAAGCTGAGTCCGGAGAAGCTGGAGCGTAGGCAGAAGAATATCGAGTGGTGGATGTTTGGATTCGCGTTGGTAGTGATGGTGGTAGGCGGCGGGAACCTGGTGCTGACGACCTTGACCCTGGGACAGGCCTCGCCTGCCATTGGCGTACCACTCTGGGTGGTGTATTCAGTAATTCCGGTGTCGGGGGCGCTGGTGTGCTTTTTTAGTGTGTATCACGCGATGCGGGAGACTGATAGTGGCCTGCCAAACGAACGGCTTGACCTCACTGTCACACCAAACCACCAAACCACCATCCAACCAAACAACCAAACCTCCAGCATCCAACCCAACAACCTCTCCTCTTGAGCATCGAGCTACTCTCCATCCTCGTGCTCTTCTTCAGCTTCTTTGCGTTGCTGGCGTACGGGGTGCCCGTGGCTTACGCCATCGGTATCTCGACGACGGCCACCATGCTGCTCAACATCGTGACCCTCCCCGCCATCACGACGGTGGCGCAGCGGATGACGACCGGCATCGACAGCTTTGCGCTGCTGGCCATTCCCTTCTTCATCCTGGCGGGCGAGTTGATGAATCGCGCGGGGATCGCCGGGCGACTGATAGACCTGGCGAAATCACTGGTCGGCAGTCTACCCGGCGGACTTGCCTACGTCAACGTGCTGGCGGCGATGCTCTTCGGGGCGATTTCCGGCTCTGCGGTGGCGGCGGCTTCGGCGATCGGAAGCGTCATGACAGACAGAATGGAGGCCGAGGGCTACCCGCGGACCTTCTCTGCTGCGGTCAATATTACGTCTTCGACGACGGGCTTGCTGATTCCGCCGAGCAACGTGCTCATCGTGTACGCCCTCGCGAGCGGCGGGACGGCGAGTGTGGCGGCGCTGTTTATCGCGGGCTACGTACCGGGGATTCTGGTGGGTTTGGCACTGATGGCGCTGGCGGCGGTTATGGCGAAGAAACGTGGCTTTCCGCCCGGTGATCGCATCAGCTTCAGCGAGCTTTTCCGCAACTTCGGTCGCGCGTTTCTGAGCTTGTTGATGCTCGTCATCATCGTCGGCGGCATCGTAGCCGGGGTTTTTACGGCGACGGAGGCCGCGGCGGTCGCCATCGCTTATGCCGGAGGACTCGGATTCGCTTACGGCACTATTAAAGTGGGCGATCTGCCGAGTGTTTTGCTGGCAAGCGCCCGAACGACGGCCGTAGTCATGTTCCTGATCGCCACCTCGATTGCGATGTCGTGGCTCTTCAGCTTCGAGTCGATTCCGGCGCTGATGACGGGCTTCTTGCTCGACACAGTTTCGAACCCGATCGCCATTTTCATCCTCATCAACGTCACGCTGCTGGTGGTCGGCACCTTCATGGACATGACGCCGGCGGTCTTGATCTTCACGCCGATCTTCCTGCCGGTGGTCGTGGCGCTCGGGATGGACCCGGTCCACTTCGGGATCGTGATGGTGCTCAACCTGTGCATCGGCCTGTGCACCCCGCCCGTCGGGACGATCCTTTTCGTGGGTGCGGGGGTGGCTCAGGTCTCTGTGGCGGATGTCATTCGTCCACTCATCCCCTTCGTGCTTGTCATGGTGGGGGTTTTGTTGTTGGTTACGTTCTTTCCTCAAATCAGTCTTTGGCTGCCGGCGCTGTTCGGGGTTTGAGAAGGAAGTGTTGAAGTGTGAAGGGTGAAGTGTTGAATGGGCCCTCACACTTCAACATTTGTCCTCCCTTCAACCCTTCCCCCTTCACACTTCAACACTTGGCTTCCTTCAACACTTCGACCTTCACCCTTCAACACTTATCATGAGAATCATCACCTTTGGCGAGATCATGCTCCGCCTCGCCCCCCCGGGCCACCTCCGTTTTTCGCAAGCCCAGAGCTTTGACGTCGTCTACGGTGGGGGCGAGAGTAACGTCGCCGTATCGCTGGCCAACTTCGGGATGGACGCGGCCTTTGTGACGCGTTTGCCGGACAACGACATCGGGGACGCGGCCCGGAATGCGCTGCGGGCGCGGGGCGTGGACACGTCGCACATCCTGCGCGGCGGCGAGCGACTCGGGATCTACTTCCTGGAGGTCGGCGCCGTGGCGCGGGGCTCGAAGGTGATCTACGACCGCGGGCACTCGGCGATCGCGGACATCGGTCCCGGGATGGTGGACTGGCGCACTGTTTTCGGCGGAGCGAAAGGCAAAGGCGAGGGCAAGGCCGACTGGTTCCACTGGACCGGGATTACGCCGGCTATTTCGCAGGGCGCGGCCGATGCCTGCCTGGAGGCGATCCAGATCGCGAACGAAATGGGGGTCACGGTCTCGACGGACCTCAACTACCGCAAGAACCTCTGGAAGTACGGCAAGAACCCCCGCGAGGTCATGCCGGCACTGGTCGAGGGTTGTGACATCATCCTCGGCAACGAGGAGGACGCCGAGAAACACTTCGACATCCACCCCGAGGGCATGGACGTGACGAAGGGTATCGACATGGAGGCGGCGCACTACCTCCCGGTCCAGAAGGCCCTGATGGAGCGCTTCCCGCGATGCCAGAAGGTAGTCGTGACCCTGCGCGGCTCTATTTCCGCCTCGCACAACTCCTGGGCCGGGACGCTGTACGATGGCTCGCAGCAGTATTCGACCCGCACCTACCAGATCACCGACATCGTCGATCGCGTCGGCGGCGGCGACTCCTTCATGGCGGGGCTCATTTACGGCCTGCTCACTTTCAAAGACGACGACCAGCAGGCACTCGACTTCGCGGTGGCTGCGTCGTGTCTGAAGCACACCATTTATGGCGACGCCAATCTGGTGACCGTCGATGAGGTGGAGAAGCTGATGGAGGGGGACGGGAGTGGGCGGGTGTCTAGGTAAGTGTTGAAGGAAGCCAAGTGTTGAATTATTGAAGGGGGAAGTGTTGAAGGAAGACCAAGTATTGAAGCGTGAAGGGGGAAGTATTGAAGGGCCGTTCTTTCGGCACGTCTACCGAATCCAGAGTGAGCAAATATGAAAGATGTGAAGCGTCAAGACTGGAAAAGAGTGGAGGATCCTACACTTCAGCACGGAGAAGCACAACGAGACGACCTGCCTGAGCCTGTACCGATGATGGTCTCGGAGCCCCAAGCCAAAGCTCCTTCCCCTGAGTCTAAGGTCGAACGATTCGCGAGGGAGATGCGCAACCGAACGTTTGCCTTCGCGCTCGAGGTCGTGGACACGATGAATGACACTCCGGACAGCTACAGCCTGCGAGTCATCCGCTATCAACTCCTGAAATCGGCTACCTCCGTGATGGCCAACTATCGCGCGGTCTGCCGGGCGCGAAGCGACAATGAGTTCTACTCCAAGATGTCCATCGTCGTCGAGGAAGCCGACGAGTGCGTCGGGTGGCTGGGCTTGCTCTTTAAATCGCGAACCATCAAGATTGACAAACCCCACGTCGAGACACTCATGGACGAAGCGCTGGAGCTCAACAAGATCTTCGCCACAGCAAGAGCCACCGTCAACGATCGCATCGAAAAACAAAAGTCGAAAATAAGAAGGGTTGAAGGGTGAAGGGTTAAAGAGCACGTCATATGCGAGCCGAGCTCGTAGCACGGCCCTTCAACCCTTCCCCCTTCACACTTCAACCCTTCCCCCTATATGGCCTCCCACTCCCGCATCCACGTCGCCCACCTCATGGCCTCCACGGGCCTCGTGCCGCTCTTCTACCACGCCGACCTCGAGACGGCCAAATCCATCGTCGGGGCCCTCTACCGCGGTGGCGCGCGGCTCGTCGAGTTCACGAATCGGGGTGACTTTGCCCACGAGGTCTTCGGAGAGCTGCGCAAGTTTTGCCGGAAGGCGTATCCCGAACTGGCGATGGGCGTAGGCTCTGTCACGGATGCAGGCACGGCGGCGCTGTACATGCAGCTAGGCTGTGATTTCGTGGTGACGCCTGTGCTCAGGGACGACATCGCCATCGTCTGCAATCGGCGCAAGGTGATGTGGAATCCGGGTTGTGCAACACTCGCTGAAATATGCAGGGCCGAAGAGCTCGGGGCGGAGGTCGTCAAGCTCTTCCCGGGCGATGTCTACGGACCGGGCTTCGTCAAAGCCGTCAAGGGGCCGCAGCCCTGGACGAGCATCATGCCGACGGGCGGCGTGTCTCCAGACAGGGAAAATCTAAAGGGCTGGTTTGACGCCGGCGTCGTGTGCGTGGGGATGGGTTCGCAGCTCGTGTCTTCGGATGTCATTAAAGGTGGCGACTGGGCTGGGCTGGAGCAGAAGACTCGGGAAGTGCTGGCTTTGATACAAGTGTTGAAGGGGGAAGGGTGAAGTGTTGAAGGGCCCGTCGCGCGTCCTGTACGGCCGCTGGTATAGCCCTTCAACAATTCCCCCTTCAATACTTCAACACTTCTTTTCTCTTCACTTTTAATACTTCATCACTTGAATCATTTCTCCCTCCAAGGCCACCTCGCC
>JBGTKC010000108.1:0-1620 GCA_041744755.1 Saprospiraceae bacterium | reverse complement strand
AAACTCGCGCTCGTGCAGGCGGCCACCGACCTGGAGATGGGCACGCTCCTGGACGTCGGCTGCGGCACGGGCGAGTTCGCGCACACAATGCAGAAGGCGGGCTGGCGGACGAAGGGATTAGAGCCGGACGCGGGCGCAAGGACTTTCGCCAAAACTACCTACAAGCTCGATGTCGGTCCGCCGGAGGAGCTCTACCGACTCGGCGGCCCCTACGACGCGGTGACCCTGTGGCACGTCCTCGAGCACGTCCACGACCTACATGGCTACCTCGACGAGTTGCGTTGCCTAATAGGTAAGGGCGGCGTACTTATCGTCGCGGTGCCGAACTACACGAGCTCCGACGCGAAGCGATACGCTGGAGACTGGGCCGCCTACGACGTGCCGCGGCACCTGTACCACTTCAGCCCGCCGGCCATGGGGGAGCTACTCGCCCTCCACGGGATCGAGGTGACCGAGATGCGGGCGATGCCGTTCGACGCCTTCTATGTAAGTATGCTCAGCGAGAAATATAAAGGCACCAATCGGCTGGGTCTCGTGTCTGCTTTTTCGAGTGGCCTCAAAACGCTTGCCGATAGTACGCGGGACCCGATGCAGAGTAGTAGCGTGACTTACGTGTGCCGGCAGGCTTGAGGTAGCAGGCTTGAGGTAGCGGGGTGAAGTTCGTAGGCGGAAGTGTTGAAGGGTTTTTGTGGCGCGCGTCTACACGGCAACGCTCTGGGTAAGTAATCATAACAAATCTAGCCTCGCTTCCGTCACGCCTAGCCCTTCAACACTTCACCCTTCAATCCATCAACACTTCTCTCATGAAGGCCATCATTCCCATCGCCGGCGCCGGCAAGCGCCTCCGTCCCTTTACGTACACCCAACCGAAGCCACTGATCCCGGTGGCCGGCAAGCCGATCCTCAGCTACATCATCGAACAGCTGCGGGCGCTCGGGATCGAAGAATTCGTATTCGTGCTAGGCTACTTGGGGGACAAGGTGCAGGAGTACGTCGGGGAGCGCTACCCGGACATCGACGCGCAGTACGTCACGCAGGAGGACCGGCGGGGTTCGGGCCACGCGATCTACCTGGCGAAGGAGGCCATCGGCGAGACGCGCGAAGTGGTGATCGCCTACGGAGACACGCTACTCGAAGGTCCGATCGACAAGATCGTGAACTGCGACTGTACCTGCCTGGCGATCAAGCCCGTCGAGGACCCGCGCCAGTTTGGGATCGTCGAACTCAACGACGACGGTACCGTGCGCCGCATGACCGAGAAGCCGCGGATGCCGCGCGGCAACAACGCGATGGTGGGGTTTTACAAAATCAAGGACTTCGGGGCGCTCCACGCTTCCCTGGGACAGGTTTTGGCGGAAGCCGTAGACCGAAAAGAGGAGATCACGCTAACGGACGGGCTCATCAACTTGCTCGACAAAGGGCACGTGATGCACACCGAGCAAGTGGACCGCTGGTACGACTGCGGCAATGCCGAGGTCTTGCTGGCCACCAACCAACAGCTGCTCGATAAGCGCGGCTACGCGGAGTCGACGCTGCCGGCCTTCGATCGCACGATCATCATCCACCCGGTCACGATCGGGAAGGGCTGTCGGATCTCGGACGCGATCATCGGTCCGCACG
>JBGTKC010000107.1:0-1655 GCA_041744755.1 Saprospiraceae bacterium | reverse complement strand
AAACTCGCGCTCGTGCAGGCGGCCACCGACCTGGAGATGGGCACGCTCCTGGACGTCGGCTGCGGCACGGGCGAGTTCGCGCACACAATGCAGAAGGCGGGCTGGCGGACGAAGGGATTAGAGCCGGACGCGGGCGCAAGGGCTTTCGCCAAAACTACCTACAAGCTCGATGTCGGTCCGCCGGAGGAGCTCTACCGACTCGGCGGCCCCTACGACGCGGTGACCCTGTGGCACGTCCTCGAGCACGTCCACGACCTACACGGCTACCTCGACGAGTTGCGTCGCCTCATTGGTAAGGGTGGCGTACTTATCGTTGCCGTGCCGAACTACACGAGTCCCGACGGCAAGCGTTACGCTGGAGACTGGGCCGCCTACGACGTGCCACGGCACCTGTACCACTTCAGCCCGCCGGCCATGGGGGAGCTCCTCGCCCTCCACGGGATCGAGGTCACGGACATGCGCGCGATGCCCTACGACGCCTACTACGTCAGCATGCTCAGCGAGAAGTACAAGGGCGCCGAGACCCTGGGCTTGCTGAGCGCCGTGCTGAGCGGCACGAAGACCTTCGTAGGGGCGCGCCGGGACGCGATGAAAAGTAGTAGCGTGATCTATGTGTGTCGGAGGGCCTGAAGCCAATTGTTGAGTTGTTGAAGGTTGAATTGTTGAATAGCCCGACATCCCTGCGCGCTCGACGGCAGAGGCTAGTTCTCGTCAACTGTCTTAGATAGGCCACTGAATGCATGCAATCCCGCCTCCCCCCGACGAACACCCGGCCACCGAAGTCACGAAGTACAGGCCGTTCAACATCTCAACCTTCGACAATTCAAAAACTCACCCCATGAAGGCCATCATCCCCATCGCCGGCGCCGGCAAGCGCCTCCGTCCCTTTACGTACACCCAACCGAAGCCACTGATCCCGGTGGCCGGCAAGCCGATCCTCAGCTACATCATCGAACAGCTGCGGGCGCTCGGGATCGAGGAATTCGTATTCGTGCTAGGCTACTTGGGGGACAAGGTGCAGGAGTACGTCGGGGAGCGCTACCCGGACATCGACGCGCAGTACGTCACGCAGGAGGACCGGCGGGGTTCGGGCCACGCGATTTACCTCGCGAAGGAGGCCATCGGCGAGACGCGCGAAGTGGTGATCGCCTACGGGGACACGCTGCTCGAAGGCCCGATCGACAAGATCGTGAACTGCGACTGCACCTGTCTGGCGATCAAGCCCGTCGAGGACCCGCGCCAGTTTGGGATCGTCGAACTCAACGACGACGGTACCGTGCGCCGCATGACCGAGAAGCCCCGTATGCCGCGCGGCAACAACGCGATGGTGGGGTTTTACAAAATCAATGACTTCGGGGCGCTCCACGCTTCCCTGGGGCAGGTTTTGGCGGAAGCCGTAGACCGGAAAGAGGAGATCACGCTAACGGACGGGCTCATCAACTTGCTCGACAAAGGCCACGTGATGCACACCGAGCAAGTGGACCGCTGGTACGACTGCGGCAATGCCGAGGTCCTGCTGGCCACCAACCAACAGCTGCTCGATAAGCGCGGCTACGCGGAGTCGACGCTGCCGGCCTTCGATCGCACGATCATCATCCACCCGGTCACGATCGGGAAGGGCTGTCGGATCTCGGACGCGATCATCGGTCCGCACG
>JBGTKC010000106.1:0-9438 GCA_041744755.1 Saprospiraceae bacterium | reverse complement strand
CACGAGGCGCGCCGACGCGAGGCCCTCGGCGCGCGGCGCGCCTTGCTCTCGCTCGACGATCGCCTCGGCGACTGCCAGCTCGCCAAGGACGGCTACGGCAAGCCTTACCTCCGCGGGGGCATGAACCAGCACTTCTCCCTTTCTCATAGCCACGGCCACGCCGCCGCCCTGCTGGCCGAGGCCGCGTGCGGGGTCGACCTCCAGCTCCGCGTCGAGAAGATCGTGCGCCTGCGCAGCAAGTTCGAGCGCCCCGACGAGCGTGCGTACGTGAGCGCTCAGGCCGACGAGGTCGCCGCGCTTCACATCCTCTGGGGCGCGAAGGAGTCCCTCTACAAACTCTGGGGGCGCCGCCGTATCGATTGGCGCGAGCACCTGCGGGTGGAGGGCTTCGACGCGGGCGAGGGCGTGGGCGAGTTCACGGGCGAGGTCGCGTGCGGGGGCGAACGCCTGCGGGCGAGGCTGTACTGGCGATGGCTCGGCGATTTCTGTTTGGTGGTTGCCATTCAAGAAGGGTAATCGCGGCGCGCCCCAACCGCGGGGGCGGGCGCTGTGTTGCTTAGGTGCCAGCAGCGATTTCGGGCGTCAGCCCTCGATTCCTAACCGGCGCTCACGCGGAGCTCAGGTTCCACCAAAAACATCCCCTTATGTCCACTTCGATCTTTGCCCTCTCCGCGATCCTATTAGCCGGCCTTGGCGCTTGCGGAGGCTCGCAGTCCAGCGGCGACGCCGACGCCAAGGCGAACGCCTCCGTGGTCGGTGCCTCAGCCTCAACCGCAGTCCAGCCAGACAAATCACTGAGCGTCGCGTACCTCGCGGGCGGGTGCTTCTGGTGCACGGAGGCCAGCTTCGAGCGCATCCGGGGGGTCCAGTCGGTGGTAAGCGGCTACAGCGGCGGCACGGAAGCCGACGCGGATTACAAGAAGGTGAGCTCCGGGACCACCGATCACGCCGAGGCCATCGCCGTGTACTACGACAGCACACAGGTGAGCTACCGCCGCCTCCTCGATGTGTTTTTCGTCGCCCATGACCCAACCACGCTCAATCGCCAGGGTCCGGATGTCGGGCGTCAATACCGGTCGTCGATCTTCTACCAGACGCCGGCGCAACAGGTTTTGGCGAAAGCCGTCATCGACAGCGTCAACGGCGCCAAGCGCTACGCAAATCCCATCGTCACGGAGGTTGTCCCCCTCGTGGCCTTTTACGACGCCGAGGACTACCACCAGGACTACCTCGCCGACCCGACTAACCCCAACCAGGGCTACGTGCAGAGCGTCAGCTGGCCGAAGGTCCACAAGGTCGAAAAGGAGTTCAAGGACATCCTGAAGCCCGAGTACTTGAAGTGAATTCCTCTAAGCATTAAACCAGTACGTCAGCTTGGCCACGATGGCCCGGTTGCGGGTCTCGCCGCTGAGACTGTTGATGTTGTCGGTGTAGACCAGGAAGAAGTCACTGACCGGGGCGTAGCGCCACTGGAGGCGGAAGTTGAGGTTGACGTTGTCGATCTGGTCGTTGTACTGTGCCACGCCCGTGAGGAAGAGCGACTTCGAGAAAGTGAGATCGACGCGGGGCCCGAGGAGCAGGAGGCCGGTGGTCGCGTAGGGCGCCGGTAGGTCAACGTAGTTGTACACCACGTCGAGCGAGAGCGCTGCGTAGGGCTGGAGTCGGTAGCTGGCCTGCGCCTCGATGCCGTAGCGCTTCCCGTTGAAGAATTGCCCGCCCGACACCTCCCCCTCGAGCGCGAACGCCTTGCGGGAGTCGCTGCGGAAGTTGAGCCGCGTCTCGGTATAGCCGTAGTCCGTGCCCGCGAGGAGCGCTTTGGCGCCCGTGCGGCTCGGGTCGAAGTCGCTGGTCAGCAAAGTGTATTGGTAGCGCGCACTCCACTCCAGGCGTGCGGTATTGCGGAAGATGAAGCGATAGCCGAGGGTGCTGCGCTGGTCGGTGTACCGCGTGAGGCCCGCGTCGAACCAGAGGCGCACTTCGACCGAGGGGCCGTGCTCGGCGACGCGCCCCGCGCTGGGGAAGAAGCGGTAGTTGGCCTCTGGTGAGACGGTTATAAAGTCGGTCCGCGGTACGAAGCCTACCTCGGCGCGGTAGCCGCCCGGGACGATGGCGTGGTCGTAGCCCAGGTCGTAGCGCCGCTTGCGGTACTGGATCCGGAGGCCGTGCGTGGTGCGGAAGACGGCGTCGCCTTTCGGCAAAACCTGTCCCGCCTCCGTGGTGACCTCCGGGGCGATGCTGGTGTGTACGAAGGCTTTGCCGTTCCAGGTGTTGTCGGCGGAGGCGAGGTTGTAGTCCACGCCGATGACGCGGTTGTAGTCCCGATTGGTGAAGCTCGAGTCGGTGAAGTCGGTGAAGTTCTGCTTGTTGACCGCGATTAGTCCTACGCTACTGCGCACGCCGACGCGACGCTGCGCGGCGGCCACTGTGTAGTTGTAGCTCGGCAGGCCGTTGCGTCGGCTGGCCTGCGCCTGCATGTTGAGCAGGCCGATGCGCCAGCGGTCATTGAGCTGACCGTTGAGGCGGGCCCCATAGTAGATCGGGTTGGCGATCGCGAGACCGGTGGCGGTGTCCTTCGTGATCCCGATCCGCCGCGAGAAAAAGGGATTGACGGTATTAAACCCGAAGCCGCCGAAGAGATCGGCGTTCTCGAGGAAGAACTGCCGCCGCTCCGGAAAGCCAACCTCGAAGCGCGTGAGATTGATCACCTGGCGGTCGACCTCCACCTGGCTGAAGTCGGGATTGATGGTGAGGTCGAGGTTAAGGCCACTGCTGAGTTGCAACTTGGCGTCCCCGCCGACGCCGAAGCCATTCTTACCGCCGTCATCCGCCGACTCGAGGTCGCGGATGCGATTGGCGGAGACGTAAGGGATCAGCGTGCCAATACCCGAGTCCTTGTCCGGCGCCCGCTCCCAGACGAGCTCACCCTGGTACCCGAGGCTCATGATGATCTGGTTGCGCGGGATGCGGTTCCAGCTCGAGCGGGAGTTGGACTGCGTGTCATAACGGTAGGCGTTGAAGCGCCAGATGCTGTCGCCCGTGGGGTAGCGGAGGCTACGCAGGGGGATCGCCAGCTCGCAGGTCCAGCCCTCGGGTGAGATGTTGGAGTTGCCGCGCCACTTGTTGTCCCAGGCCTCCTGGAAGTCGCCGGTGGTCTCGCCGCCGTTGCTGATCAGGGCTTCACGGTTGACGCCCAGCGGGTTGGTCCCGAAGACGATCGCGTTACGACCGGTCCGAAACGGATCGAAGACGAAAGTAATATTGTCGTTTCCTCCGGCGCGGAAGTCCCGCCGCAGGCTGGGGATCACGTATTTGTCGGAGGCTGCCGCGCAGCGCGCCGCGACGTAGAGGTACTGTCCGTCGCTCGCGAAGTAGATCTCGGTCGGGTACTCCGCCAGGGTACTGTCGCTGGGGAAGTTGTCCCAAAACTCTGCGGCCGGGGTACTCCGCTGCCAGAATGGTTCGTCGGGGATGCCGTCGAGCTCGGGCGGGATTTCGATGTGGACGACGGTGGCGCGCTTTATATACTGCGCGGCCAGTGGCGGGGCGCTCACGAGCAGTAGGCAGGCGAGGGTGAGGAATGCGCACCCGGCTCCCCGGAAAGGACTAACTGCCATCGGCCGCGAAGTAACGAAGACGCGGGCGGCTAACGCTACTCACGGTCTGGAAAGGAGGGTAGAATGTCGGAGCGAACGCCGGTGGGCTTACTCTTCTTCCTCCTTCGGGGCGGTGGTCACCACGGTAGAATTCTTGCCCTTGGTCTCGGGCCCGGGCGTCGGAGCGGTTGCTGCGGGCGTAGCCGTCGACTTGGCGGCTACGGAGGGCGTGACAGTCGTCACCTCGGCCGGGACGGTCTTCGCGTCGATCGTCGTCGTGTCGGAGGGCACGGCCTTCACCTCCTTATCCATCTCGCCCTCCGCCGGCAGTTCGAGGTCGCCCTCGGCGTCGGGGACGAACTCACCGTCGATCACGATGGCCGGGCCGTAGGTATAAAGGTCGATCAGTTCGGCACGCTTCTCCGAGGTGAGCCCATACTCCGCCTCGAGGAAGGCATTGACGTTACCGTACTTCTTCTCGATCGCGTCGTAGGCAGCGTTGATGTAGCGCCGGTCGACGACCATGAGAGGGGCCAGCGTCCCGAGATCGAGCCGCGGCTTCACGATGGCGGCGTAGCGGAGCTTGTTGAGCCGCTTGGAGTTCATATCGTAGCGGTAGTAGTTGCTGAGCATGTAGTCTTCGACGATGGTGTCGCGGCCTACGTTGAGGGCACTGAGCATGAGCATGGTCGCGAACCCCGTGCGGTCCTTACCCGACGTGCAGTGGTAGACGAGCGGTCCTTTATTCTCGAGCACGCAGTCGATAAAAGGCTGGAACCGCGAGGCCATGTCGGTGGCGAAGAGCCGGTTGCCCTCCACGAGGATATCGCTGGCCTCATCGACGCTGATGTCGCCGCTGATGATCCGCTCACGCAGCTGCGTGGTGTCCTCTACGTCGAAGATGATCGGGGCCTTGATGTACTCCGCGCCCGAGGGTAGGCGATCGGGATCTTTGGCGACCTCGGCCTGACTGCGGAAGTCGATCACGGTCTTCAGTCCGAGGCTCGCGAGGTAGGTCTGGTCCTCTTTGGTGAGGGCACTCAACCGGTCGGAGCGGTAGATCTGCCCCCAGCGCACGAAGCGCCCATCCCGCGTCGGGATGCCGCCGATATCGCGGAAGTTATTCGACCCAGACAGCGGTAGGCGCTTGTCGGAGACGATGAGGGTGTCGCCGTTGCTGGCGATCATCCCGAGGAAATATCGGTCGGCCGGTCCGGGGTTCTTGATGAGGGTAGTCTTGCCCTTGCGCTGGCCGTAGGCCTCCGTCCAGTCGATGTTGGACGCGCGCGTCCCGAGGTAGATCGGCTGCTCGCCGGCGGCGTTGACGGACAGAAGGTAGTCGCCCGAGGGCTGGCGCTCGAACTGTAGGTCGGCGTTCGGCTTGACCTCCGGTGCGCTTAACAAACCGGTAATATTGGCGCATCCGGACCAGGTAACCGCGACCAGCATCAATGCCCCGAGAACGCCTATATATTGGGTCGAAATCGATTTGTGTAGCATAAGGATAGGTTTCGGGTTCGCTTAACACAACGTCGCACTGGCCCCTCTCAGTTCTGCCCGCGGGCAGTTTTGCATCCAACTTAACGTCCCCGCGGTTCATCACCCCACCAAGAAGGCCTCCATCGCGTCGATCGTCTGCCGGTGGCTCAGGGGTCCATTGAGCCTGTAGAAGGCTCCTTGGCGTAAGTTTTGGCGTAAGCCCTCCTCGTGTAGCAAGTGTTCGATCCCCCGCGCCAGCGCACGCGCATCCGCCGACGGCACCTTCCACCCGGACACGCCATGCTCCACGAGCTCCTCATTGCCGGGGATATCCGTGATCAGCACCGGGGTCCCGATCGCCATCGCCTCGAAGACAGCCTTCGTGAGGCTCTCGCCGCGGATTGACGGCAGGACCTTTACGTCGGCCGCCGCGACGACCTCGAACACGTCGCTGCGGTGTCCGGGGAAGAGGATGCGCTCGGGGTGAGGCGTCCGCGACGCCAGGGCCCTGTGGCTCGGCGTGTCCATCTGGTGGCCGCAGAGCACGAGGTAGGCCCCGAGGCTCTCGTCTAGGAGGGCCATGGCCTCCAGGAGGTACCGGACGCCTTTAAACTTGGCGGCATTCGCGACGCAAACCAGCATCGGTGCATCCGCAGGCACGCCGAGCGAGGTCTTGTCGAGCGGCTCCACGCCTGCGTACCAACGGCGGTCGTGCCCCTTGCGCACGACGTGGGTGATGTCCCGGCGCGCCCACCACCGGTTGGCGCGGATGTGGCGTTGGACGCCATCGTTGTTGCACAGGATGGCGTCGACGCGTGGATGGTAGATTTTGAGGTAGTTGCTCGGGTCGAACCACCGCAGGTCGCCGGCATATCCGCGGTACGCCACCACGCGCACGTCAATCCCGCGCGCGGCCCGGATCCCGTTGGCGATCGCGCGACTGTTGTACAGCAGGAGACTGTCGTACGGCTGCGCGAGGAGCTCGTCCCGGATTACGGCCTGGGCGGCCTTGTCGTTGCGGGCGACGGGGTGGCCGTAGAGGACTTTGATCCCGCTTTCGCGAAAACGACCTACGTACTCGGAGTCGCCGTGCGCGATGACGGTGATCCGGTGCCCGCGCGCGGCGAGACCGAGGAAGATCTCGGCCTCCGGGCGGCTCGGGCCAAAGTCTCGGTAGTTGGATACGACGAGGAGGCGCTGCGGCATGGCGGATCGGGAGCGGGGCGGGCGGGCTTAGTTGGCGCGACCGTCGCAGCCGTTCTTGCAGCGCCCGTACAGGTTGAGCGAGTGACTCTCGACCTTGAAGTCGAAGAGCTCCCCCATCATGTCCTTGATCTGCTGGATGCGCGGGTCGCAGAACTCGAGCACGCGCCCACACTGCGTACAGATGATATGGTCGTGCTGGTGGCGCCCGAACGCCCGCTCGTAGCGCGCGAGGTTGGAGCCGAACTGGTGGCGGGTCACGAGGTGGCAGTGCACCAGGAGGTCGAGGGTGTTGTACACCGTCGCGCGGGAGACGCGGTACGACTGCGTCTTCATGTGGATGTAGAGCGCCTCGGCGTCGAAGTGATCGGTGCGGCGGTAGATCTCCTCGAGGATGGCGAAGCGCTCGGGCGTCTTGCGCTGTTTGGCGTGCTCGAGGTGCTCGGCGAAGCGACGTTTGACTTCGGTGATGGTGGTTTCGAGGACTTGGTCAGTCATGGGTTGGTGAAGGTACGGTACAGGTTGGGCATTGGAACGCTGCGGACGCTCCGTCTCTACGCGATATCTGCGTTCTAGTCAAAAGAAAAAATGCCGCAGGCACCCTCTGCGGACACCTACGGCACTTGTCTTACGTACGGGCGAAAGGACTTGAACCTTCACACCTTGCGGCACTAGTTCCTAAGACTAGCGTGTCTACCATTCCACCACGCCCGCGAGTAGCTCTGCCGGGGATCACCGGGGGTAAAGCGGGCGCGAAGGTAAGGGCTTAGATCCAATTGTGGCGCACGGCCTGCACGATGAGCGCGAGCATATTAGGGCGGTCGCTGCGGTGGAGGATGTGCTGGCGGTGCGTACGCACGGTCTCGGTGCTGATCTGGAGCACGTCGGCGACCTGGGCGCTGCTGTGGCCCTCGGCGAGGAGCCCGAGGACTTCGAGCTGCCGACTGCTATACGGGCAGCACTGCGCCGGAGCCGGAACCGTGCCTGTGGCAGCGGCCGTCGCCGGACCCTGCGCGGGGGCCGACGGCGCATTCGGTGGTGTGCGCAGTGGGAATCTAAAGTTGGGACGTTCGAGACTACTGAGTTGGGAGTTAGACGCGGTTGCGACGTTCATGGGTGTGGAGGTTTTGGCGTAAGCGTCATTGCCGTACGCACTGGGAATGGTCCAAATGTAGTATGACCGTCAGCTGATTTCTCCACCGCTTGTCAACCCAAACCCGCCATCCAGATGCCCAAACCAGCAGGGACCCGACGATCGTCCCATTTGGAATCCACACGACCATTGCTCGGAGGCTCTCCCTATTAGTCACCGCGAGCTGCAACTCTACCGGTGGGGGACTGTAATTTTACCACCTCCCCATGGCCAATACGATCATCCAAGACCTGGTTCAGTTAGGTACCCCGGAGGAGGACGTCAAGCTCATCCAACAGGCGTACCGGCGGCTCCTGCGCTCCATCAAGGTGGACATCAGCCGCACCGACCGGGCCGACATGCGCAAGGCCTACGAGCTGGCCGTGCGGGCGCACCGCAAGCAGCGCCGCAAGTCGGGAGAGCCCTACATCCTCCACCCCATCGCGGTGGCCACCATCTGCGCCGAAGAGGTGGGCCTCGGGCCGACGGCCATCGTCGCGGCCCTCCTCCACGACGTCGTCGAGGACACCGACGTCACCCTCGACGAGATCCGCGATGAGTTCGGCCCGAAGGTCATGACGATCGTCGACGGCCTCACCAAACTCGACGGCAGCCTCTCCGGCGACTCGCCCCAGGCGGAGAACTTCCGCAAGGTGCTGCTGACCCTGCTCGACGACGTGCGCGTGGTCCTGATCAAGATGGCCGACCGCATGCACAACATGCGCACCCTCGGGGCCATGCCGCGCCACAAGCAGCTCAAAATCGCCGCCGAAACCGGCTACATCTACGCCCCGCTCGCGCACCGCCTCGGCCTGCACGCCTTCAAGACCGAGTTCCAGGACCTCATCCTCAAGATCCAGGAGCCGGACGAGTACCGCGAGATCGCCAAGAAGCTCGACGAGACCAAACGCGAGCGCGCGCGCTACATCGCCGACTTCATCCGCCCCTTGCGCGAGCTGATCGACACGATCGAAGTGCCCTACCGCATCTTCGGTCGGCCGAAGTCGATCTACTCCATCTACCAGAAGATCCAGAACAAGGAGGTCGCCTTCGAGGACATCTTCGACCTGTTCGCCGTCCGCATCGTGGTCGACGTCCCGATCGCCCAGGAGAAGAGCACCTGCTGGCAGGTGTACTCCCTCATCACCGACGTCTACCGCCCGGTGAGCGAGCGCCTCAAGGATTGGACGGCGCAGCCGAAGTCCAACGGGTACGAGTCCCTGCACTCGACGCTGATCGGGCCGAAGGGACGCTACGTCGAGATGCAGATCCGCTCGGAGCGCATGGACGAGATCGCGGAGCGCGGATTTGCGGCGCACTGGAAGTACAAAGGCATCTCGCGGCAGCCTGATCGGTACGAACCGTGGCTCGATACCATCCGCGAGCTGCTCGACGGTGGCTCGGGGGATGCGGCCGAGTTCCTGGCGGACTTCAAGACGAATCTCTTCGCCGAGGAGGTCTTCGTGTACACGCCGAAGGGCGACATGATCAATTTGCCGAAAGGCGCCACCGCCCTCGACTTCGCGTTCGGGGTGCACTCGATGGTCGGGTACCACACACAGTCGGTGCGCGTCAACCAGCGGCTCGTGCCGATGGGGTACGAACTGAGCAATGGTGATCGCGTGGAGGTACTCACGAATCGCAACCAGCGTCCGAACGAGAGTTGGCTCAAGTTCGTCAAGACGGGCAAGGCTCGCGCCAAGATCCGCTCGGCCTTGAAGGAGGAGCGCCGCCGCACCGGCGAGCTCGGCCGCGAGGAGCTCGAGCGCAAGCTCACCCACCGCAAGGTGCAGTTCGAGCCGGCCGTCGACGTGATCCTCAAGCACCTCCGCTACGGCAGCCGCGTCGACCTCTACTACGCGATTGCGACGGGGCAGCTGTCGACCAACGACATCCTCAAGGCTTTCGACATCGAACAGGGGCGGCTTTCGCCAAAACCTGTGGAGGCGCCGGCGGCCGTGGCCCTCCCGGAGCAAAACGAGCGCACGCGCGCCAGCCGGGCCGCGCGCCTGCCGACGCCCCAGCTCCTCG
>JBGTKC010000105.1:0-7843 GCA_041744755.1 Saprospiraceae bacterium | reverse complement strand
CCCGGGGTCACACCCGGGACGCCCCCGAGGAGTACCCCGCGTCCCTTGACGGGCTTCTCGAGGTACTTGGCGCCCTCTTGTACGCTCATGCGGCCGGCCACCTCGCTCATCGGGACGAGCAAGGGCAGACTACGATCCGGCAACTCCACCGTTTCGTAGGCGATGCACGTGGCGCCCGACTCGATCATCGCGTGGGTCAGCGGCTCGCTCGAGGCGAAGTGGAAGTAGGTAAATAGCAGTTGGCCCGGGCGGACCAAGCCGTACTCGGCCGCGATGGGCTCCTTAACCTTAACGATCATCTCGGCCCTGTCGTAGACCTCCTCGATCGTCTCGAGGATCTCGGCTCCGGCGTCGACGTACTCCCGGTCTTCGAAACCTGATCCGACGCCGGCGTCCTGCTGGACGTAAACCAGGTGACCGTGGCGCTGAAGCTCGTACACGCCGGCGGGCGTGAGGGCTACGCGGTTTTCGTTGTTCTTTATCTCTTTCGGTACGCCGACGATCATAGCTGTTTCAGGTTAGGCGCCGCGAAAGTAAGCCACAGACCCGCGCCTCGCCAGGCGGCCGGGCCGGATATGACAGTGCTGCGGCCGTGTCGGGTTCGGGCATAAAAAAAGCCTGAAGTTTCCTTCAGGCCCCAAAGCGAATCTTTCAATTCAACCAAAACTTACACGAGCATAGAGCTGCGAAGACCGTGCCAACATTTTCAACGTCACACGTAGAGATCCGCTACTGGCGGTCCTACGATCCCTTTCTCGTTCGCCATGACGAATAGCCGGTCCACCGCAGCGCGCCCAGTCGGCCCGAGACTCACGCTGTACTGGTTGACATATGTCTCGATGTGCTGCCTCTGCACCTCCCGGCTCATCTCCTGCGCGTGCGCAGCTACATAATCCGCGCTCGCTTCCGGCATGGCGAGCGCGAAGCTCACCGAACGGTAGAGTACGCGGTTGAGCCTCGCCTGAACCTCTAGGGGCAGCTCACGACTCACGGCAATCCCGCCGAGGGGAATCGGCAGTCCGGTGGTCTCCTCCCAGAAGGTACCCAGGTCCCGCAGGAGCGTAAACCCGCGCTCGGCGTAGGTGAAGCGTGTTTCGTGGATGATAACACCGGCACCCACGGCGCCACTTCCGATCGCGGATTCGATCTCGGAGAACAGCGTAGGTCGGAGATCTGTGATGTGCGGGTAGGCGAGGCGGAGGAGGAACGCGGCAGTCGTGTACTCGCCGGGGATGGCGACCGGCTGATCGGTGAGCAGCACGGGGTCGACCTGGTCTCGCGCAATCAGCAGCGGTCCGATCCCTTGTCCGAGCGCGCTGCCGGCGTCCAGAAGGCGGTAGCTGTGCTGCAGGTGCGCCAGCGCACTATAGCTCAGCTTAGTGACAGGGTAAGTTTTGGCGAAAGCCGCCCGGTTGAGCTCCTCGACGTCCGCGAGCACCGGCGTGAAGGTGAGCCCCTCGCAGTCGATGCGCCCGTGGACCATCGCGTCGAAGATGAAGGTGTCGTTGGGGCAGGGAGAGTAGGCGAGCGGGATGGTCACCCCAGAAAAAGGCGCGACCTTCGCGGCTTGTTTGCGGTCGTCTCGATTTGAAACGACAGCTTCCGCCAAAACCCTCCCGCCTTGCGCAAGCCCGCCGCCCCCCCCGCTCCGAGAATTGTCTACGAGGATAATCACCTGCTGATCGTCGACAAACCCGCCGGCCTGCTGTGCCAAGGCGACGACACCGGCGATCTCACGCTGTTGGACTGGGGCAAGGCCTACGTCAAGGCACAGTACGACAAGCCTGGCGACGTATACTTGGGCCTCGCGCACCGCATCGACCGTCCGACCAGCGGTCTCGTGGTCCTGTGCCGCACGTCGAAGGCGCTCTCGCGCATGCAGCCGATGTTCGCCGAGCGGGCTGTCTCCAAAACGTACCTCGCCGTAGTCCAGGGAGAGGTCAGCGACGAGGCCCGAACCCTGATTCACTACCTGCGGCACGACCCGACCGTAAAGAAGATGCGCGTCCACGAATCCGAGCGCAAGGCCGGACCGCAGGGCAAACTCTCAGAACTGAGCTACCACCTCCTAGCGCGGGTCGCGAGCCACTGCCTCTTGGAAGTCAACCCGACTACGGGGCGACGCCACCAGATCCGCGCGCAGCTCGCCGCCGTCGGCTACCCTCTGGAGGGGGACCTACGCTACGGCGCCAAGCTCCCGCTGGACGATCGGAGTATCGGGCTGCACGCCTATCGACTCCAATTTGCCCATCCCGTGGGCGGGGCCCAGATTGACGTAAGGTGCCTGCCGCGCAAGCGCCACGACGCCTTCAAGCACTTTGTGGAGATGCTGGAGGCCCTGTAGAATAAGGTAGAAAGGTGATTCCCGAATCTAAGTGGGCTGTCGGGACGAGGAGATTGCGCAACCGGTATCCGAGCTTCGCCCACTGGAGCCGGTTTCCCTAGTTGCTCTCCTTCAAGCTGGCGCGCTGCACTTTTATGACGCCCTCCCGCTCTCCGTGTCGGGCGGCCTCCAGGCAGATCGACATTTTCTCGAGCAACTCCTCCGGGGCGAAGGGCTTGCCGACGTGATCGTTCATGCCGAAGAGCTTGGCTTTCTCCCGTTCGGAGAGGAACGCCGACGCCGTAAGCGCGATGACCGGGATCTCGCGGACCTCCGTGTTCGGGTGCTTGCGGATTTCGGCGGTGGCGCGGTAGCCGTCCATCCTTGGCATCTGGATGTCCATGAGCACGAGGTCGAAGGTGCGGTGGTTGAGGACCTCGAGGGCCTCCACGCCGTTATCGGCCGTCGTGACGTCGATCCCGAGGCGCGTGAGCATCTTGAGGACCACGAGTTGGTTGATCTTATTGTCTTCGACCAGGAGGACCTGGTTGCCGGCCAGGTGCTCGAAGGTGCGCGTGATGCCCTTCTGCTTGATCTGGTCGGCCTTCGAGACGATCTTGAACGTGAGGAGCACCGTGAAGCGGTTGCCGCCCTCCGCGCGGGGCTTCACCTCGATATGGCCATTCTGGAGGTCGACGAGGCGCCGCGTGATCGCGAGCACGAGGTCGGACGAGTTGTAGCCCTCGAAGACATCATCCGGGTTGAAGTTGAAACTCCGGAACATGGAGTCGAGCTGCTTCTGATCCATGACCTGGCCCTCGTCTTCGATCTCGAACCGGAGCAGGACCTCGTCCTTGCGCAGCTCCTCGACGCGGGCCGAGACGTGGACGTGGGCGTTGACCGAGTGTTGGAAGCTCGTCTGTACGAGGTTGGTCATGATCTGGTTGAAGCGCGCCGGGTCTCCCATGAGGCACGTCGGGATCGCCGGATCGTAGCTGTAGCTCGTCTTGACCTGGGTTTGTTTGGCGGCCATCTCGAAGCGCTGCGCGATCTCATCGAAGAGACGCTGCGGATTGAACTCCCGCTTCTCGAGGTTGAGCTTGCCGGCCTCGATCTTGGAGAAGTCGAGGATGTCGTTGATGAAGACCACCAAGTTGTTGGCCGAAAATTGCAGCGTACGCAGGTGCTCGGTCTGGTCGGGCCGCGGGTGCTCTTCCAAGAGCAGGTGACACAGGCCCGAGATGATATTGATCGGGGTGCGCATCTCGTGGCTCATCGTGGCCAGGAAGCGATCGCGCGCGAAGGAGGTCTTCTGGATGGACTCCCGCTCCGCCATCTCGTCCACAAGTTTGGCGTTGAGGCCGTTGAGGTTGCCATTTTTTACGGCGAGCTCGGCGTTCTGGCGGTCGATCTCGGCGGTCTGTCGGTGGATCTCGTCGTTCTGCGTTTGCAGCAAGGCGTTGTCGCGCTGCTTGCGGCGCCCGCTCACGAAGAGGCTGATCGCCAGGGCGGCGATGAGGCCGGCGAGTCCGAGGAGGAGGAGGAACCGCGTCTGGCCATTTGCCTCCTCGGTCTGGAGCTCGGCGATTTTGCGCTGCTGCTGCTCGGTCTCGAATTCGCTCTCGAAGCGCGTGGTCAGCTCAACGAGCGCACGCGACTTCTCGGCGTCAAAAAAGGCCTCGCGGCGGGCAACGTAATCGCGCTGCGCGGCGAGGGCCGCGGGGGCGTCACCGAGCTTCTCGTAGATGCGGGCGACGTCCTGCGCGACGTCGAAGGCCTTGTCCTGCGGGACTTTCTTCAACAGGGCAAAGGTCTCGTCGGCGGCGGTTTTGGCGGCAGCCGCATCGCCACTGGCGAGGTAGTACTTCGCGAAGTCGCGCTGGGTCTCTGCGTTGCCGATGGCGTCGTCGAGTTGGAGGAAGAGGCCACTGGCGACCGCCGTCATCTCCAGCGCACCCTGGAGGTCGTCGAAACCAGCGTAGACCTTCGCGAGGCGCACATTGTCGCTCGCGACGCCGGCGAGGTCGCGGTTGCGGGTGTGCAATTCGAGCGTCTGCTCGGCGAAGCTCTCGGCGTTGTCGTAATCCCCGGTGGCGAGGTACTGGTTGGCGAGGTTACCGCTCACCGCGGCGGCTTCGGTGTACTGCTCCTGCTCGAGGTAGAGGTCGAGAGCTGCCTTGAGATTCTGCTGGCTCTTGCCGATGATGCCCTGCGTGAGGTAGGTGCTCCCGAGCCGCGCGTGGACGCGGGCGGCGGCCTCCCAGAGGTTTTCGGCTTTCGCCAAAACGAGGGCCTCGGTAAGACTGGCCTCGGCCTGGTCGAAGTTCTCTCGGGAGGCGAATACCTCGGCGATGCCCAGCTTAGCCTCGATCGTCCAGTTCGCGTCTCCGGCCTGGTTCGCGAGTCGGAGACCCTCGACGTACTGCCCCATGGCGTTGGTCTGGTCGCCCTTGGCGGACGAAAGCGTCGCCATCATGAGGTTGGCACGGAACTTCAGGCCCAGATTGTCCTGCTCATTTGCGATTGCGAGGGCCTCGAAGGCGTATGGCGTGGCCGCGCGGTAGTCTTTCGTGCGGATGAGTCCGTCGACCTCGGCGAGTAAGCAACCCACTTTCGCATCGGCACGTTGGCCTTCGCACCCGGGCGTGCTCGTCTCCTGCGCAACGAGCGCCGTCGAGAAGGATAGCGAAACCGCGACGGCAGCGGCGTAAAAGAATCTTTCCATGTCGGGTTTCAACTGTGCGAACGATCTATCAGGTACCAAAAACGATGCCGCAAGACCACCCGCGCGCCGGAACTACTACCTTCGCGTTGCAACGAGGATATGTCTCTTAGTCCCCGACGCGAGTGGACCCAGTTTCGGTGAACGCGGCCGTCGGTTAACCATCTGCGCAGCGGTACAAAGTCTGTCCCTCCCCCATGATCCCTCGCCCCACCGTAGATAAGATCAAGGACACCCTCCGCATCGAGGAGGTGATCGGGGACTACATGAATCTCAAGCGCAGCGGTTCCAACCTCACTGGACTGTGCCCGCTCCACGGCGAGAAGACCCCAAGCTTTAACGTCAACCCCGCGCGACAGATCTTCAAGTGCTTCGGCTGCGGCGAGGGCGGCGACGCGATCGCCTTCGTGATGAAGCACGACGGCATCACGTACGTAGAGGCACTGCGGCTCATCGCCCGCAAGTACAACATCGCCATTGAGGAGGAACAGCTCTCCCCCGAGGCCGAAGCGGAGCACCAGCGCGGCCAGGCTCTGGCGCTCGTCAACGACTTCGCGCGGACTTTCTACCACGAGGAACTTCTACACGGTGAGGAGGGCCGCAGCGTCGGGCTTAGCTACTTCAAGCAGCGCGGCTACTCCGACGAGACCATCAAGCGCTTCGAACTCGGCTTCGCGCCCGCGCGCGGCGACGCCCTCAAGCAAGCTGCCCTTGCCGCCGGCTACCAGCGCGAGTACCTCAAGGATCTTGGGCTCATCAACCAGGATGGTACGCGCGACTTCCTGCGCGATAGAGTCGTCTTCCCGATCTTCGGCTACACTGGCAAGGTGGTCGCCTTCGCGGGGCGCGTGCTGCGCAGCGACACCAAGGCCCCGAAATACCTCAACTCCCCGGAGACCGAGCTCTACGTCAAGAATAAAGTCCTCTACGGGATGCACCTCGCGCGCACGGCCATCCGGCGCGAGGACCTGTGTTTGATTGTTGAGGGGTACGCCGACGTGATCGCCCTGCACCAGGCGGGGGTCGAGAACGTCGTCGCCACGAGCGGCACCTCGCTCACCGACGGCCACATCAAGCTCATCAAGAGACTCACGCCCCGTGTCACTTTCCTCTACGACGGCGACAAGGCCGGCGTGAAGGCGGCGCTGCGCGGGCTCGACCTCGTACTGGCCGAGGGCATGGAGGTGCGGTTGGTGCTCCTGCCGGACGACCACGATCCGGACAGCTACGTCAAGGCCTTCGGCGGCGAGGCGTTCCGGCAATTCGTCGCCACCGAAGCGAAGGATTTTATCGCCTACAAGTCCGAACTCGTCGACGAGGAGGCCAAGGGCGACCCGATCGTCCGCACGCGACTGGTGCAGGGCGTTCTACAGTCCATTGCGCTGATCCCCGACGTGATCCTGCGCAACGAGTACGTTCGGACCACCGCTGAGCGCTTCAGCATCGACGAACAGACGCTCGTCACGCAGCTCAACACTTATCTCTCCAAGAACCGCGAGGACGAGATGCGCCGTACCCGTGTGGCGCGACGCAATGACAGCGAGGCGATCGCCGAGCACGCGCTCGGCCAGCAGCGGCCGGGAGGCTACTCGGAGGTCGGCGGGGGTGAGGTTGCGATGCCGACCAAGCCCCAGCTACCCGGCGTCCAGGGCGTTAACAACGACATCCACCGCGAGCGAGACCTCGCCGGCGTCGTCATCGCCTTCGGGAGTGAGCGCTTTGTGCCCGACGGCGAGCTGACGGTCGCGGAGTTCGTGTGTGCCAACATCGAGGAGGTCATTGATAGTTTCGATGACCCGGTGGTGGGTAAGGTGTTGCAAGAGTGTCACCAGCGGCTTCAGGCCAGTGAACCGATCGATACCGCGCACTGGACTGGGCATCCCGACCCGGCGGTGCAAACTCTGGCCGTAGACTCGATTGCGAGTCCCTACAGCATGAGTAAGGGCTGGTGGGAGCGGTTCGAGATTAAGCTCACGACCCAGAAAGAGCCAGAGGACAACTGGCAGCTTAGCGCCATGCGTTCGATTACGCGCTTTAAACTTACGAAGTTGTTGCGTAAGATGGACGCTACGACAGAGAGGTTGCGGCTGCTGAATACCCCGGACAAAGCAGACGAGGCGATGAAGCTCGTGAATCGCTACGTCAGGATGCAAGAGGTCAAGAAGATCTTGGCTGAGCAACTCGGGAGCGTGGTACTGCGGTAGGGGAGTCTCGGTATTAGTCCGTAACCATTGCCTGTAAACGCTGGTGCACGTTGTGCATCCTGGAGTTGCCGTACGGCGGCTAGACCACTAGGCGAGGCCAGTTGGGGCCTTAGAGCGGTGATACTTCTGCGTAACCGAAACTCCTGGCGGAGCCCGCTTGGACTCCATCCCGTCTATGCGTTAGCGGATCTCCGTAGTCCCGTCAGTAATGCCACCCAATCCTCCTCCCGGGTAGTCACGTGTGTGCTCACCCGCAGGAAGTCTCCGCGGTAGCTCACGTTGACGTTGGCCGCAGCTAGGATCGGCGGTATCGAAGCCTGTTGTTTTGGCGAAAGCCGAAGCCCGAAAAGGTGAGGAGCAAATTCGGGGCCTTTCGGCAAAACCCAGCCGAGGTCAGCTAGCTCGCTCCTGTGCGACTCGACGAGCCCACTGGCGTACTCACAGATCGCTGGAGTGGTCCACTCGTTGATTTGCCGCAGGGTCACCTCGGCGATGGCCGCGGCAATGAAGCTCGATTGCTCGCCCATGCTGTGGCGGGCTGCGCCCGGGCGGTACTCGGCGGTGTAATCGGTGAGGCGCGCGAATTCGTGACTG
>JBGTKC010000104.1:0-15958 GCA_041744755.1 Saprospiraceae bacterium | reverse complement strand
CTCGTCCCAGTCGTTCGCCACGGGGCGGTTGCCCTCGATGATGAACTTGTCCGGATTGAGCGGATCGCTCGGGTCGCCGGCGCGCCCACGTACGTCCGAGCCGTTGTTGGACACGAAGAGGCGCGTCGGATCGTCGGCGGCGAAGGCGAGGCCGAAGGGGTTGCGCAGGCCCCAGGCTTCGAGGCGCAAGGTGCCGGTTGGGTCGGCGGCCGTTGGGTCGAGCGAGTAGACGGCACCCGTACCCGTAATAATGCCGTAGTAAGGCGTGGCGGGCGTGACCGCGGGAACGAGGTAGGGCGTCGCCTCGGCGCCGGACCCGAAGGGCCGGTAGGCGGCCGTCACGGCGTCACCCTCCGGATCCGTGGGTGCGGGTACGCGCGAGGCGAAGCCATTAGGACCGAAGTAAATATCGACTGGTGCCAACTCCGCGAACGCTGGTGCGTCCGGGACCCAACCGTTGTCCGGCCCGACGACCCCGGAGTTCGTGGCCGTCCCCTGCCCATAGTAAAGGCGTCCGTCCGCTCCGAAGACGATCTCGTTGTTGGAGTGGTCGCCCGTGCTCGGGAGATTGGTGACGAGGGTCGTGAAGGTACCCGCGGGGTCGGCCGGGTCGAAGCGACTGATCGCGCCGACGGTCCAGCCGTTGGCGCCCTTCTGGCGGTGCCCGAGGAAGAGCATCCCGCCGTAGTAGGTTACGTCGGTGAACGGGCCCATCGCCGTGCCCATCGGCAGCATCATCGGCGTGAGGATCGTGGTCTGGTTGCTCGTCGGATCGCCGGCTAGGTCGATCAAGAGCACCTTCGGCGGTGAGGTCGGCAGGAATCCGGACTCGGTTACCCAGGCGCGACCGTCGTCGGCGAAGGTGATGTTGCTCGGGAAGGTGAGGCCTGAGGCGGCGAGCTCGAGTTCGTAGCCGCTCTCGAGCTGAACGCCCGGGACGCCTTCGACCGGGACGAGGTTCTGCGCCAGCGTCGTGCCAAGGCCGAGCGCCATGGCGCAGGACATCGCGAGGGCCCGCGTGGCGCGGGAAGTAAGTAAGGAAAGGGACATGGGAGGGGGTAAGGTTTGGTTCGTAGCTAGTACCGGTAGGCCGGCGGCGACGGTTGCCTCCCGCCCGTGTTTTATTGTGAAGGCTTTCGCCAAAACAAAATAGCCCGACGCTCGCGGTGAAGCATCGGGCTATTTTGTTTTGGCGAAAGCTGAAAAGCAATAGGTCTTTGACTACGCCGCCGGCTGCTTGGTCGTCCGCAAATAGGGCTTCACGGTTGTGTAGCCCGGGAAGCGCTCGGCGGCCTGCTCGTCGCTAACGCTCGGCGAGATAATGCAGTCGTCGCCGGACTCCCAGTCGGCCGGAGTGGCGAGGGCGTGCTTGGCCGTGAGCTGCAAGGAGTCGATCACGCGGATGATCTCCTGGAAGTTGCGCCCGGTGCTCGGCGGATAGGTGAGCGTGAGCTTGACCTTCTTGTCCGGTCCGATGATAAACACCGAGCGCACGGTGGCCTTATCGCTAACGTTCGGGTGGATCATGTCATAAAGCTCGGAGACGTGGCGATCGTCATCGGAGATGATCGGGAAGTCGACGGCCGATCCTTGCGTCTCCTCGATGTCGGCGAGCCACTCCTCGTGCTTGCCGAGCGGGTCGACACTTAGCGCGATGACCTTGACGCCGCGACGCTTGAAATGGTCGGAGAGGCTTGCCGTCCGACCGAGTTCCGTGGTGCACACGGGTGTGAAGTCGGCGGGGTGGGAGAAGAGCAGGCCCCAGCTGTCGCCGAGCCACTCGTGGAAGTTGATAGTGCCCTGGGTGGTGGCGGCCGTGAAGTCGGGGGCGAGGTCGTTGAGGCGGAGGGACATGAGACAATTATTGAAGGGTGGAAGGTTGAATGAATGAATGTGCTGCCGCGTACGGTAAGCAGCGGCGTCGCAGAGCACGTACAGAGTCGCAATCCGTCGCAGCGGATGCCGAGTTGACGTCTGAGAGCTTTGCGGCCTTTGCGATTTTTGGTTTGTGCCTTTACGTTGAAGGGAGAGCTAAGTGTGTTTAGGATAGTAAGGCTCTCTTTTTGATTTGATGAGGTCTATTCGGGAGCCATGCCTCTAGGGCGGCTCCGATCTGGGCGGTCTCCGTGAGGAAGCCGTCGTGACCGTAGAAGCTATCGAAAACCTGCCATCTCGCATTCGGGATAAGTTGGGCCAAGAGCTCCTGCTCACGGGGCGGGAAGAGAAGATCACTGTCGATGGACATTACGAGCGTCTCGGCGGTGACGCGGGCCAAGGCCCGCTCGGTGCCGCCGCGGTTGCGGCCGACCTGATGCGCGTCCATGGCCTTGCTGAGCGCGATGTAGGACCAGGCGTTGAAGCGCCGGCGCAGCTTCTGGCCCTGGTAGCGCTGGTAGGAGTCGGCCAGGTAGCCGCCGATCTTTTCGGTGTTGCCGTCGCGCTGGGTCTTGTCGTAGGCGTCGTAGTGGCGGTAGCTGAGGATCGCCATCGCGCGCGCCGCTTCGAGTCCCGCGCCGCCGCCGGCGGTGGTGCCGTCGTAGAGCGTGGCGTCGGCCTCGATGGCCATGCGCTGCGCGGTGTTGAAGGCGATCCCCCAGGGCGAGTGTGTGGCATTGGTGGCGAGGACACAGACGCGGGTAAACAGCGATGGCCACTCGATGGCCCACTCCAGCACCTGCTGTCCGCCCATGCTCCCGCCGATGGCGAGATCAATATGCACGATCCCGAGGTGCGCGCGGAGGAGCTCGTGCGCCCGAACCATGTCACGCACCGTTACCTGTGGGAAGGCCTGTAGGTAGGGCCTGGCCGTGCGCGGGTCTATCGACTCCGGTCCGGTGGTCCCGTAGCAGCTCCCGAGGATGTTGGCGCACACCACGTAGTCGTGGTCGGGGTCGATCACCCCGCCGCGCTCCACGAGGCCGGGCCACCACTCAAGTGGGTCCGCATTCGCCGTCAGCGCGTGGCAGATCCACACCACGCGCCCCCCGTCCCGCGGGTGCAAGCCCACCGCTGTGTAGGCGATGTCGAGCTCCGGGAGCTCGCCGCCGGCTTCGAGGGGGAAGGGGGTGGGGGAGTGGAAGGCTTTCAATTGTTGAATTAGCAAAGGATTAAAGTCTTGAATGCGCTACCGCGGTACCCGTCACGGTGAACTGCGGAGCTGGCGCGGCAGACACTTGAGGTTTACGCCTCTACGAGTTCGGGTACGGCCGCAAACGCCTGTGTGAAGTCGGCGATAATGTCGTCGATGTACTCGATGCCGACACTCACGCGCAGCTGGTTCGGGATGACGCCGGCGGCCTGCTGGGCCTCGTGGCTGAGCTGCTGGTGCGTCGTGGCCGAGGGTTGGATGATGAGCGTCTTAGCGTCGCCGACGTTGGCGAGGTGGGTCACGAGCTTGAGGGCGTTGACGAAGGCCGTGGCCTGCTCCTGGTCGCCCTTGATCTGGAAGCTCAGCACGCCGCCGAAGCCGTGGCGCAGGTACTTCTTCGCCATGTCGTGCGTGGCGTGCGACTTGAGCCCGGGGTAGATCACCTCCTCGACCATATGGTGCTCCTGGAGCCACTTGGCGAGGGCCATGGCGTTCTCGACCGTCCGCTGGACGCGTAAGGACAGGGTCTCGATCCCTTGTAGGAGGAGAAAGCTGTTGAACGGCGACTGCGACGAACCGTAGTCGCGCAGCCCCTCGACGCGGGCGCGGATCGCGAAGGCGATGTTGGGCAGGCCCAGTGGGTTATCGACGCCGAACACGTCCGAGAAAACCATCCCGTGGTAGGCCGGGCTCGGCTCCGAGAAGTACGGGAACTTCCCGTTGCCGTAGTCGAAGTTGCCGCCGTCGACGATGACCCCGCCGATGGCCGTGCCGTGTCCGCCGATCCACTTGGTCGCCGACTCGACCACGACGTTGGCGCCGTGCTTGAGGGGCTGGCACAGGTAGCCGCCTGCGCCGAAGGTGTTGTCGACGATGAGCGGGATGCCATGCCGGCGGGCCACCTTGCCGATCGCCTCGAAGTCGGGTACCGCATAGCTAGGGTTGCCCATCGTCTCGACGTAGAGTGCCTTGGTGTTCTCGGTGATGAGCGCCTCGAAGGCGGACGCGTCGAGTCCTTTGGTGAACTTCACGTCGATCCCGAGGCGACGCAGCTGCACGTTGAACTGCACCTGCGTACCGCCGTAGAGGTACGGGCTCGATACGATCGAGTCTCCGGAGCCGGCGATATTCATAACGGCCAGGAACTGTGCCGACTGCCCGGACGCCGTCGCGACCGCGGCCACGCCACCCTCTAGGGCGGCGATGCGCTTCTCGAAGACGTCGGTGGTCGGATTCATGATCCGGGTATAGATATTGCCGAACTCCTTGAGGGCAAAGAGGTTGGCGCCGTGGGCGGCGTCGTTGAATTTGTAGGCCGTCGTTTGGTAAATCGGCACGGCGCGGCTGTTGCTCGAGTCGATCTCGTGGCCGGCGTGGAGTTGGAGGGTGTCGAAGTGGTGATCGGACATAAGAGTGGGGGTGTTTGAGATGTAAGGTGTCGGAGCTCCGCACCGGCGGCGCTCACTGTGGGTTCTGATGAGGAAACGCGGAGGTCGCGGACTTTTACGGCGCGTCTGGCGTGGCGTACTGGCGTACCCGCGCGCATTGGGGCCGATTTGGTTTGCCGCCCTCGCGATTTCTGTCTCGCGATTCCGCGTTGAGAAGCGTCGCCGAATGAAGTATGGCGTAGCTGGTTTTGGCGAAAGCCGGAGAGTCGGTAGCCAGCAGTTGTTGGTTAGGCTTTCGCCAAAACTCGAAACATGCGAAGCGCTCCGCCGGAGGGTACGCGAAGGCCTAGGCCCGGTTGTCGTGGCGACAACAGGAATGCTGTACGGGCAGGGGGCGGGGCGGCGGTGTCGGAAGGTGCATCATGGCAGCTCGGTTTATTTGTCCGGGATTGGCCCGGAAGGATGTGGCACCGGAACTCGCGGGCTGACGCGAGGAGGTTGCCAGGGGATCGTAGAGCCTTGTCTCTCCCCCCTTCGAAATAAATCGTTGACGCCGGCAAACGTACGCCAGGGTCCGCGAATCGACAAATGCAAAACCGCTGTAGCTACAATTAGTTTAACTTCCCAGACCGTTTCCCTCCATTAAACTCGCGATCTCGGCGGCGTTAAGCGGCTTCGTCAGGGTAGCGTGGATGTCGGCGTAGGCGAGGACGCGCTCGTGGTCCGCGGACGGGAGCGGGACGGACAGCATGAGGAGTAACCGTCGCGCGCGCTCCGGTTCGGTAAGCGCGCCGTAGCGCTCGAGGAAGCCCCACGCGTCCATCACCGGCATATTCACATCGAGCAGGATGAGGTCTACGCCCTCGGGCGACATCTCGGCCAAAAGCTCTAGACCGCGCTCGCCGTGTTCCGCGAGCTCAACGGTGCATCCTTCGAAGTGCTTGCGGAGCGTACGGGCGTGGAGGAAGTTATCCTCCGAGGCGTCGTCGATAAGTAGGATTCGGTACATGCCGTTAGGTTTGTTCCCCCGCCGCTTCGCGAAGCTACTTTACGGCAGTCATTCTCCCGGTCCCCCCAGTGGTTTATCCTGCGCATGACACCCGGGCTCGGGCAGAAATTAAGGATGTGCTATATTACGCTCCCGCAACCCTCCCAGCCTTCACAAGGCAACCCCGGGGGCAGTCGGGGGCGTACGGTCGTACGAGCCCCGGCCCCTAACCCGCGCTCACCCAATGCACCACAGCTGGCAGGACATTGTCTCGGGCTGTATCCGCAAAGACCGCGCGATGCAGAAGCTCCTCTACGACACCTACTTCCCGTACGGGATGAGCGTCACGATGCGCTACTGCGACGACCGCCAGCAAGCCCTGGCCGTACTCCACGATGCATTCCTGAAAGTGTTTCGCAAGATCGGCCACTACGATACGACGCTTGCGTTCGAACCTTGGTTCCGGACGATCGTCGTGCGCGCGGCCCTAGACTACCTCCGCAAACGCAGCAGGACCACCCCTACCGTGCAACTTAACGATGACCTCGTGGCTTACGACCGCGAAGAAATCCTTTCACGCATCGGCTACGACGAGTTGCTCGACATGGTGCGACGCCTCACGACGGGCTACCGGGTTGTCTTCAATCTGCACGTCATCGACGGATTCAAGCACGAGGAGATCGCTGCGCAGCTCGGGATCTCCATCGGGACCTCGAAAAGCAATCTCCACAAGGCCCGCGCCGCGCTGCGGCGCATGGTCGAAGAAAGCCTCAGCCCACCCACGCCAAAGCCCGCCGCACCTTGACGCCCCAGCAAATCGACGAGCTGTTCCGCGCCAACGAAGGGCGTGCCGATTTTGCTCCGCAGCGCGGGGAGTGGGAGGAGATGAGTGCGCGTCTCGACGAGGAAGATCGCGAGCGAGGAGGAGCGCTCTGGGTCAGCGTGGCGTGGTTGCTGCTTTTCGGACTGCTGATCGCCGGCGGGATCGTCGGGGCGATCCACTACGCGCCCGCCGCGGGAGACGCTTCGGCAGGGGAGACGTCGGACGACAATCTCGGAAGAGCTACCACGGCCATCCCCCCTGCGGTAACTCCCGAGCTTCCGCGCGCGAGGCTCGCCCCCGACTCCGCCTCGTCTGCGATCGCCACGCAAGCTGTCGATGCACGCCATGAGTCGGAGGCAAGTGCAGGGCTTGCGCCAAAACCCGCAACTTCCCCTCCGAACCACGTGGACGCAAGAAAAGGCTCGACGGTACGTCCGGAGTCTTCCGCGCAGCCGTCTGTGGCTAGCTCGCTTTCGCCAAAATCTACTGCCGCAACCCTGCCGACGTCAAAGACGCGGGCCACGCCTAAAGTCGAGCTCCCGTCGACTCCCGAGCCATCCCCCGCCCGCGTCGGCGTGAACCCTGCGAGCGCTAACCCGAGCCCCGTTCCGAAACCTGTGGTCGGGTTGGCGCCCTCCGCAGCGGCAGCACCGTCCTCTAGCGCCGACACGTCCACGGGCGTCGGCGAGCCAGTATCGACGACGCAGTCCAGGGACGCGACTGCGACCACCGACGGGCCCCAGTCGGCTCCTGGCACCGCGGACCGCGCCGGTGCGGAACCTTTAAAATTGCTTCCCCTCCGCGCAATCGCGCCGGTTTCGCTCGGGTTTTGGCGAAAGCCCGCTGACGTCCCGCCCGTACCCACGGCGGCGCTCCCGCCCCGCATCCCGAGATTCGAATTCCGCGTACTCGCTGCCGCGGAGGCCAACGCAGTCGAAATGGATGGGCCGCTCGGGGTTGGGGTGGTGGCCGGCCTCGGGCTACAGGTTCGCGTCGCGAGGGGATGGTCCGCCGGCGTGGCCCTTCAGTACGGAAGGGAGCGCTACGTAGCTGGTCCCAATGAGATATATATGTCGCGGACGCTGTTCGTTGATGAGCTGATGCCCTCGCGAACGAGCGTCCGCGCCACCGTTTTAGAGTTCCCAATCAACCTCACGTACTCGCCGTACGCCCGTCGCGAAGGCGGACGCGGGTGGTTCGCGACCGCCACCCTCAATAGCCATCAATTCCTCCAAGACCGGCTCGACCTCATCTACCCGGAGACGCGGTCCGGACAGCCTGCCGTACTGCGGGATGCGGATCCGGGCGGGGCCTTCGCCTCAAGCCTGCGGCTGGGGGGCGGACTTTCCCTCGCGCCCCGGCGTCTGCCCCGCCTGTACCTCGGGCCTTACGTCGAGCTCCCGCTCAAGCGCACCGGATACTGCGAAGTGTCTCTTTACACCCTGGGACTACAAGTACAGGTTGGACTTTAGCATCCTCCATCGCGAAATCGGTCACAGGACATCCACACCGGTCAGGTCACTGATTTCGCGGACGGCCGTGAGGATCGGCGTCGGGCAGAAGGTGCAGTACCGCATCACGCGGCCGCCCCCGAGCTTCGCGGTGGCGAGCGTTTTGGCGCAAGCCCCACACAGGGCCGCGTCAACGGCACCGGAGCGATCGGCAAGCTCGTCGAGGGCCGAGGTGAGCTGGTTGACCTCCCGCCGGACCTCTTCGGCGAGGCTCGCCGAAAACGTGTCCTCCGTCACCGCACCCACCGTCTCGGCGGCGGTGCGGATGGTGGCAAAGGTCATCTTGCGCTCGCCCTCCGACTGCGTCGGGTACGCGCGGCAGGCCTCCTGGATGCGCGTGAGTAGGGTAGTGATCTCGCGCTGAGTCTGTAAGGTAGTGGTCTCCACAGCTAGAGTAACTGAAGATCTCAATCAAGGTTGGCCGCTACCCTCCGCAGCGCCGCCGCGGCAGCCCTTCAACACTTCACCCCTCACCCTTCAACACTTAATCACCCTTACGCCACCGGCAGCTCCCAGCCCTTGCGGTAGTTCCGCCCGACCATGAAGTTGAGTTCCGGCAGGTTGGTGATCTGCATGTTGGGACCATCCCACAGCAGCTTCGTGCGACCGGGCATCTCGTAGTTGTCGGGGCGCTCGGCCGTTGGCGCGGGCATGCGGTAGTCGTAGGCCCGCACGGCGAGGTTGCCCATCAGCACGGTCTCCGTGAGGGGACCGGCCTTCGTGAACGGCGAACTCGGCTGGCGGCCCTCCTTAATGGCGTTGATCCAGTCCATGTTGTGGCCCGTCTGGACGCGGGGGATCGACTCGGCCGGGAAGGTCTCCTGCTCCATGCGCGAGAGTGGCAGGAGGCGAGGGTTGTTGGCGTAGGTGTCGTGCATGATCTTGCCCTTCGTCCCCTCGAGGATGACGCCGCTGGTGCCGTCACCCATCTGCTCGTCGGTGCCGAGTTCCTCGGGGCGCTCGGGGAGGAGGTGGCCGTCGAACCAGTTGAGCTTCAGGGCGGGCTTGGCGCCGCGGGCCGGGAACTCCATCACGATCCGCGAGGCCACCGGGCAGGCCTCCGGGGTGTAGTCCGGGTTCCAGTTCTGCGAATAGACCGGCACGACGCTCGCCTCGGCGCTGGTCGGATAGCCGAGTTGCAGTGCGTAGAAGGCCGAGTCGATGATGTGGCAACCCATGTCGCCGAGGGCGCCTGTGCCGAAGTCCCACCACCCGCGCCAGGCGAAGGGATGGTAGAGGTGGTGGTAGGGCACCATGTTGGACGGCCCTACCCAGCTATCCCAGTCGACGTGGTCCGGCTTCGGCTCCGCGACCGTGGGGGCGGGATTACCCTGGGGCCAGATCGGGCGGTTGGTCCAGGCGTGCATCGTGTGCACGTCCCCGATGAGGTCGGCGGCGAGCCACTCTGTGATTGTCCGGATGCCCTTGCCGGAGGCGCCCTGGTTGCCCATCTGCGTGACGAGCTTCGGGTTGGCGGCCGCGGCCTGGGTCATGAGGCGGGCCTCCTTGATGTTGTGGACGAGGGGCTTCTCGCAGTAGACGTGCTTACCGGCGTACATGGCGGCCAGCGAGGCGATCGCGTGCACGTGGTCCGGCGTCGACACCACCACCGCGTCAACATTCTTGAGCTGCTCGTCGTACATCTTGCGGAAGTCCGTATAGGCCTTGGCCTTCGGGAAGTGCTTAAACGTCTTCGCGGCGCGCACCTGGTCTATGTCACACAGGGCCACGATGTACTCCGAGTCGATCGGGATCAGGTTCGACTCGCCCTTGCCGCCGGCCCCGACGCCCATCACGCGGACGCGGTCGCTCGGGGCTTTAAAGCCCGGTCCGCCCAAGACGTGGCGGGGGACGATGTAGAAGCCCGCCGCCGCGGCGGTGGACTGCTTGAGGAACTTACGGCGTGAGGAGGGCTTCGACATAGCCGAAAGGTAAAACCGACCGCGGGATTTGTGTAGGCGATAGCTGCGGAAAAGACAAGGGGTATGGAATCTTGACGAAACATAGTACCGTTCCTGCGAGCGGTTCGAGGCCAACCGGCCCTTCGTGGACCCGTGAGCCTTCGGAGCACTCGTCACGCGGCCGCGGCGTGGCCTACCCTTAATCGCCCCCCCTACCCAGCTCACCGTACGGCGGCGGTGTCGGCCTCCGGGCCCGCCCAGCAGTTTTTGCGAAAGCAGCACAACTCCCGAACCGGGCGCCACTGCCTTCACCTCCCTCTCGCCGCGCACCACTTTGTCCCCGTGTACGCCTCTAGTGGGGACTTAGCTCAGACTACACCCACGACGCCATTCCTTACGTTTGTGCAGCTATGCGCAAACTCCTCGTCGCCCTCGGGACCCTCGTCGCCTTCTTCGCGCTGTCGCACTGCGCCGGCGCTAAATCCTACACCATGGACACCCTCCCCGCAGAGCGCATCACCTTCCGCTACGGCGGCGGCTTCACGGGCCAGTACCAGGAATATATGCTGCTCCCGAACGGACAGCTCTTCTACAAGCGCGAGGTCATCAACGCCGTGCCCTTCCGCGAGGTCACCGCCGTAGACCCTAAGACGGCCAAGTCCTTCTTCACCACCTACGAGAAGCAGAACTTTGCACAGATGACCTATGACGATCCCGGCAACATGACCTACACCATCGAGCGCGTCTCGGGCGCAGACAGCACCCACATGACCTGGGGCGGCGACAACGAAAAGCCCATCGAAGAGGTGAGGTCTTACTGGAGGCGGGCGATGCAGGTGTTTGAGGGGAAGACCGAGTAAATTTTCAATTTTCGATTACCAATTTTTAACTGCACGTCAAGCGCGCAAATTCTCTACGGTAGCGCACCGGAAATCGAAAATTGTCGATTGAAAATTCTCAAGCCGCCCGCTTTCGCCAATCCTCCTGCACCAGGCTCTTCTTCTCGTCTTTCGGCTGCCGCCGCACGGGCTGGTGGATCTCGGGTTTGACGTAGTTGACGCGCCGTAGCTCCGCCTCGACGAGCTGGAAGGCGAGACTCAGTCCCGCCCAGCGCGCCTCTCCGGAGCTGCCAAAGTGCTTGAGGCGTTGCACGCGCCAGTTTTGGCCGCTTACGCGAAAACCGTAGGCCAGGGCGCCGCCTGCCACGTGGGAGAAGTGGAGCTCGAGCTTGTACATCTCGTAGAAGTAGCGCTCGAGCTCGCCGAGGTCTTGGATCCGCCGGCGCCAGTCGCTCGGGTGCTTATTGGCGAAACGCGTCGTGCAGGCGCCGAGGGCGTCGGGGGCGATGGTTTGGAGGTGGGTCCACCAGGTGCGATTCATGGGAGAGGATTATGGTCGGCGTATGTTGGGGAAGGCAATTATAAAACATTTTGTTTTACATCGCTCGAATTGTTGAAACTTCGCCTGTACAAAGGCGTGGTGAAATCAGCCAGCGGTGGGCGCACAAATTCGCCTCCGTAACCTTTGGGTTGACATGCCGGAGATTTACGCCTTACGCACGGAGTCCGCCGTGGGCCACGCCTGTGCGGGGTTACAGGCACTCGTGTTGCTGCTGTTGCTTTGGTGCAGCAGTACGGGTAGCGCGCTCGCGCAGTATCCCTCGCCGTACAATCTCGAGCTCGGGCGCGGGCTCCTCGTCACCGGCACGGGCCTGGCCACCGGCGGCATCGGCCTCTACTACTCGGCCAAACTCGAGGCCCTCACCGAGGAGCAAGCGCTCGCCTTCGACCGCGGCGACATCTGGGCCTTCGACCAGTTGGCCACCCGCAAGCGCAATCACGTGGCCCTCGTGATCAGTGACGTGACCGGCTACGGGGCTACGCTGCTGCCGGCGAGCTTGATCGCTTCCGACCGCGTCCGCGACAACGGCGGCCAGGCGGCCCTGCTCTTCGCTCAGGTCGTGCTCCTCAACACGGGTGTCACGCAGCTCGTCAAGAACACCGTCCGGCGCCCGCGTCCGTACACGTACAATCCGGAGGTCGAGCCGTTGCAAAAGCAGATCAAGGACGCGCGCCGCAGCTTCTTCAGTGGCCACACCTCCAACGCGGCGGCCAACAGCTTCTTCACCGCGCAGCTATACCACGACTACTACCCCGCGCGTCGCGGCGACGGCTGGGTGTGGGTGAGCGCGGCGGTGCTACCGGCCATTACCGGTTCGACCCGCGTACTGTCCGGCAATCACTACTGGAGCGACGTTGTGGTGGGGTATTTGGTTGGGGCCGGGATTGGGGTGCTGGTGCCGACGCTGTATAAGCTGTAAGGCGAAGGGGCTTTCGCCAAAACTTGGGGGCAGCGATAGTGTGGGCTCGATCGTTGCGCAAGAGTGCTATATCTGTGGTCTTGAAGCCAAAAACGCTCCTAACCTTCCTGGTCGTGATGTGGAACGCCAAGGGGTTTACGACCTGTTGTGAGGAGGGCGAGACGACTTAGATTGACCTGAGCTACTGTTCGCTTGCAGTGGTGAATCTCGACATTCGAGGAGCGAGGCCCAAGGTGAGCGTCGACAACCACGTGCCGCGTCATGCCTACGGGTGGGAACTGTCTTTCGGGAAGACGAACCACGTCTGCTGGCACTTGACGCGCAATCCCTTCATCGCTGCCGTGGCGCCTGCAAGCGCCGAATAGTAAATCAAACTGCTGCCCTAATCACCTACTCGCTCACCGCCCCCCATACCCTAAGTATATTCCCCCCACAAATCTTCTCGATATCCTCATCCGAATACCCGCGCTCCAGCAACACGTAAATCAAGTTCGGGTAGTCCGCCACATCCTTTAAACCCGTAGGCAGAGAATCACCGACGCCATCGAAGTCGCTACCGAAGCCTACGTGGTCTATCCCCGCCAACTCCACCACGCGATCGATGTGATCAGCGACGATCTCAATGTCCGCAAACGGCATCACCATCACCTTTTCCAAAGAGTCCAGAATAGGTTTTGCGGAAGCGTCACCGAACGTCAACCCGCGCGTCGTCAAGTAGGCGCCCGCTCCGTCCTGCAGTGCCTTGCGCTCATCGGCCACGCGGCCGTCCAAGAAGGTGCTCCCGAAGTTGATCATGATGACGCCACCGTTGCGCCCCATCAACGTCACCATTGAATCCGTCATGTTGCGCTCGAAGCCCGGGGTAAAGTACCGCAGGCTCGAGTGGCTCGCGATCACGGGCACACCCACGCGCCGCAGCACCTGGTAAAACGTCGAATCGCTGACGTGCGAGATGTCAATCATAATCTTGTGCTCGATCAACTCGTCGAGGATCAAACTTCCGTACGGGCTCAGCCCGCCCCAGGTCCGCGTCGTGTCGTAACTCGAGTCGCAGATGTGGTTGTCCTTCGAGTGCGTCAGCGTCACGTAGCGGATCCCGCGCTGGGCGAAGTGCTCGACGTCCTCCGGGTAGGCCAGCGGCGCTCCGTTCTCCAAGCCCATCGGCAGCGAGATCAACCCGCGCTTGAACTGCGCGCGGACTGAGTCCGGGTGCGTCGCCAGGGCAAAGCGCGTCGGATTGGTCCGCACGACGCCTTCCACCAGGTTGATGAGCGAGTCGGCCAGTTCCTTCCCACCGTACAGATTTGGCCCCTGTAGACTCGCCGGAATGTAGATCGACATAAATGGCGCATCCAGTCCGCCGGCCCGCGCCCGCCGGAAGTCGAAGTCGCCGTCGCCACTCTCCACCGGGATCCCGAGGTACTCCTTGGTGTAGCGAAAGTTCTTGACCTTGAGCCGGTACGGCAGGTCCACGTGCCCGTCGATCATGATGTACTCGCGCGCGAGCCGCTGGGCCTTCGCCATCAGTGCCTTGTCGGCAAAACGGTCGGCGGTCTGTCCATTCACGGTAAGGGCTTGCGCCAAAACCAGTATCACGACGAAGAGGGTTGCGTGGCGTAAGTTCATCCAGCGAAGATGCTTAGCCTTGGCCATACCCGCCGCCGCTCGGTTTCGTAGGAGTTGAAGCAAGTTCGCCCGGTCATCCCTTGCGTGCTCTGCGCGTCTGTGCGCCCTCAGCGTTCCAATTTTAGACCATGATCCCCGCCAACACCGCCCGCCTCCTCGTCTCCTGCCCCGACCAACACGGTATCGTCGCGGCCGTCTCCGCGTTCCTCCTCCGCCGCGACGCCAACGTCACCGACGCCCAGCAACACGCCACGGCCCCCGAGGGCGGCACGTTCTTCATGCGGATGGAATTCCGTATCGAGGGCCTTCCGGCAAAACTCGATGCCCTCCGCTCCGCCTTCCGCGCCGAAGTCGCCGACGTTTTCGGCATGGATGTGAGCATCCGCCACCTCGCGCGCCGCAAGCGGATCGCCATCTTGGTGTCGAAGTACGACCACGCCCTCGTCGAACTCCTCTACCGCCACCGCGCCGGCGAACTCGACGTCGACCTCACGGCCGTGGTGTCGAATCACGACGACCTCCGCGGCCTCGTCGAGGGTTTCGGGATCCCCTATCACTTCCTGCCGGTCGCCAAACGTGATAAGGCTACCCAGGAGCGATCGGTCCTCGATCTCGTCGGCGCGGTGGACCTCGTGGTGCTCGCGCGCTACATGCAGATCCTGTCGCCTGCATTCGTACAGGCGCTCGCCGGCCGCATTATTAATATTCATCACTCGTTCCTGCCGGCTTTCGTGGGCGCCAACCCCTACCGCCACGCCTACAACCGCGGCGTCAAGCTCATAGGCGCCACTGCCCACTTCGTCACCGAGCACCTCGACGAAGGGCCGATCATCGAGCAGGACGTCGCCCGCGTCACGCACCGCCACGACGTTCCAGACCTTATGCGCATCGGCCGCGAGATCGAGCGCGCCGTTTTGGCGAAAGCCGTCATGGCCTTCGTCGAGGACCGGGTCCTCGTGTATGGGAACAAGACCGTGGTATTCGACTAGGAGCTTGCAGAGTGGACATTTCAGAGTGCTCAGTCGAAACTCCACAAGGCGCTGTATGCCATGTAGCGCTGTCTGCGGACTAAGTCTCACTGCAGGGCTTTGTGATCCGCCGTGTGCCGCTTCGGTGCCAAGTCCGACGAAGGGTCGTGTGGGTGCACCGAACGCTCAGAAGTCCAACGACACCAATACTTGAGGTGTCACGAATCCCTTGCGCTCGCCGTCGAGCAAATATGGGAAGCGCACCCCCACCGGCAGAGGCTGGGCGTTGAAGAACACGAAGTCCCCCGTCAGATCGACGCCGACGCTCCTCAGGGTCGCACTCCCTGTTTGGCCGCGGAACTCGATGAAGAGGGTGGTCTGGTCGCCCCACACGTTAGCGCGGAGCCGCCGTAGGTACGCTATGCCCCCGAACCCAATATCTGGGTATAGCAGCGGGAGATGGTAGTCCACGGACAGCGTCGTGTTCTCGTCGGCGCGCAGGCTCCCGTAGCCGCGGGCGTAGAAGAACTGGTCGCTGTAGAGGTAAAGATTGCTGAGGCGCTCCTTGCGGTAGCGCGCCCGTAGCAACAAGCCGTGCGTACGCGCGAGCCCCGGGGCGAACTGGCCTACCGTTACCGAGAAACGATCGGCCTCCGGGATCGCCCCTCCGAACAGAGGCGGGGAGCTCTCATCGTAGGCCAGTTTCCGCGAGTAGGTCAGGTCGAGCAACTGGCCCTCCCGCGGGAGGATGTGCTTGCCGGCGGTCTGCCGCAGTCTGCGGAAGCTCACGCTCGCCTCGCCGGTCCAGAGTCCGAACTTCCCAGCGGTCCGCACCAAGCCCATCTGGTTGTTGAAGTCCTGCAGATAATCAATGTTGCGTAGCCGGAAGCCCAGGGCCGGCGTAAGTCTGTAAGCGTACGCTCCGCGCAGTTGCTCGAGCGGAGCCTGGAGGTCGAGCCCAAAGAAGGTCTCGTCGTAGCGCGTGACCCCGAACGGGCCAGCGCGCGTGAAGCTTTCCACGTTGCGGTTCTGCTGCCCGAGCGTGGCCACCACCCAGGGCCACGTCCGTGCGATCGTGACATCGGCACGGACGAATCCCCTCCCTTCATTAAGGTTGTAGCCCGCCGTGAGCTGCGCCGAGTAATCCCCGAGCCGCGTCTCCCCGAGGAGCCCGTAGCTCGCCTCCACGTTGTTGACCACCGGGGCGAGCTGCGTGATGACGAATCCGTCGCGCAGGGATTGGTAGGGCTGGGCCGAGCGGCTGAAGCTAAGCGCATCGTCGGTCAGTCCCTGCGCCGGAGCCTCGCCGGCTGTGGCCGCCGCCGCGCCCGGCCCGGGTGCCGCC
>JBGTKC010000103.1:0-16473 GCA_041744755.1 Saprospiraceae bacterium | reverse complement strand
GACGTCCCCCTGCTGCACGCGCTGCCCGGAGCGTAGCCCCTTGGCGTGGGCCTTCATGTGCAAATACTGCGTCGCGTGGCGGGCGTCGTGCTTGATCTTGACGAAGTTGCCGTTGCCGCCGCTCCTGCCGACCGTCTCCACGATGCCGTCGGCCACGGCGAGGATTGGCTTGCCGTAAGGTGCGGCGTAGTCGGTGCCGTAGTGTGGGCGGTGGTAGCGCAGGATCGGGTGAAGCCGGTTGAGGTTGTAAGCACTGCTGATGTAAGATCCCTTCACCGGATTCAGGAGGTAGCCACGCTGCATGCTCTCGCCCTCGAGCGTGTAGAAGCCGTTGATGTTGGACTCCGGGCGCGCGAAGTGCATCGCGACGATATCCCTGCCGCGGTGGCGGAGGCGCACCATGCGGACGCGGCCCTCGCCCTTCTCCTCACCGGCGACGAGCTTGCGCTCGTAGACCATGTCGAAACGGTCGCCCTTGTCGAGCTTATTGAGCGCCAGCGAGGACTCGATGGCGCGGGTCACCCCGTGCGCGACGCGGTTCGAGTAGCCGGCGCCATTTACCGCCGCCCACAGCGAGCTCTCGATGTCGGCATGTCCGACTACCAACTGCGTAGTCACCTCCTCGGCGCGGATGCGGACGTCGCCGGTCAAAAAGTCGAAGACGATCTGCTCATAGTCGTTGGCTTCGTACACGAGGTAGTCGGGAAACTCCTTATCGCCACTGAGGAAGGCCGTCATCTGGCGACCGGCGATGAGCTTGTGTTCGTCCAGGTTCTGCAGACCGTTGATCAGCAGATTCGCCTTAATGGCCTCGTCTTCGCTGAATTGCTCGATCAACTCCGACAGCGTCATCCCGCGCTCGACCTCCGTGGCGACGATCGCCGTGAAGCGCTCCTGCTCGAATCCGAAACGGTACGTCGGCACGACGAGCCTCAGGGAGCCTAGTTCCGCTTCGGCCTCGTCCGGGGTATAGGATTGGAGTACTCCGGCACCGAGGACGGTGAGACCGGCGGAGAGAAGTGCGAAGCCGATGCTTCGAATAGATTTAGTAGTAATCACGCGTAATTTTTCCCAGAAGTGCGTTTGCCAGAGCGTCTGCCGCGAACATAGAATTTAGTTCACGTAGATCTCAACTCTAAGGGGAAGTTATACAAGAATAAGACCGAAATAATTTATCTCCTTGATAATCACCAGTCTATGCGAAATTCTAAGCGTTTCTGGCGACCAGCAAGACTTCATTGCCGGCCCGCGGGCCAATACTACCGTCGAAACTTTCCAATACCTCGATGTCGAAATAGGAGCCGAAAAGCTGAGCGTACTCTGCGCTCGAGCCCCCGAACGGCGGTCCCGCCGGAAAGTCGCGATCGAAGAGGAGTCCGATGTACCAGCCGCCGGCACGGAGCAGGTCGGTGCACTGTCCAACGTACCGCTCCCGCAAATTTGGTTCGAGTGCACAGAAGAAGGTCTGCTCCACGATCGCGTCATACCGTCCGGTGAGCTCGAAGAAGTCCTCGATGATCACGTTCCCCGGCGAGGGCAGGTGTGGGGACGAGCGCAGGTCGCTAAGAGAGGCAGCCGACCAGTCGCAAACCGTGACTCCCGTATACCCCTGCGCCCAGAGGTAGTCGGCCTCATAGCCGCGCCCGGCACCCGGGAACAAAATCGTGTCCGTCCGTTCCAAGCGCTTCGTGACCTCGGCTACGAGCGCGGAATTGGCGCTCCCGAGGTCCCAGCCGTCGCGGTGGCTCTCGTATCGTTCGTTCCAGTAGGAAGGCGTGAGTTCGATCGACATCCGCGAGTTGGTTATTGCTTCTCAGACGTCAGACGGTGCCGCAGTTCGGTGACGTAGGCGGGTACGCCCAGCGATGCCGCGACTGCCTGGACGTCGGCCCCCGGGCGCTGTGTCAATTCATAGCTGATCGCGGGATGGGGATCGATGTAGGTGATCTGAGTTCCGCGCGGGGCGCAGGCCAAGAGACCAGCCGCCGGATACACCTGGAGGCTCGTGCCCACGATGAGTACGTAGTCGGCCTGCGCCATGAGTTCGCTCGCGCCTTCGATGGCGGGAACGGCCTCCCCGAACCAGACGACGTGCGGGCGGAGGCGTCCGCCAAGCGGGCAGCTGTCGCCGGGCGTGAGGTCGCCCCGCCAATCGACTACGTAAGTCTCGTCGATCGTCGAGCGGGCTTTCAGCAGTTCGCCATGCAGGTGGACGACGTGACTGGACCCAGCCCGCTCGTGGAGGTCGTCCACGTTCTGGGTGATAATAGTGGTTTTGACGAAAGTCTCCGCCTCGGCGAGCGCGACGTGGGCGCCGTTGGGCTGCACGGCATCTAGTTGCGCGCGGCGAGCATTATAGAACGCCGTCACGAGTTCAGGATCGCGGTGCCAGCCTTCGGGAGTAGCTACATCCTCGATGGCGTGGTCCTCCCACAGGCCATCGTGGTCGCGGAAGGTCTTCACGCCCGATTCTGCCGAGATGCCGGCGCCAGTGAGGACAACAAGGGTTTTCATGAGATTGATTTCACGGTTGGACTCGGCGGCGCACAGGATGGACTACGGGTGCCCAAGGTATTTAGCGAGATCACCCGCGAGCAGAGCGCGTTCGCCGAGCACTCGGGCGGCCGAGTCGCCGGCACGCGCGTGCAAGTAGACCCCGAGGCGAGCCGCGTCCCAGGTCGAGAGCCCACGCGCCAGCTGTGCCCCAATCACGCCACTCAAGACATCGCCCATGCCTCCGGTCCCCATTCCGGGATTCCCGTAGTAAAAGTTGATGGCCTGCACACCGTCCAACTCTTTCGCACGACGCTCGGCTTTCGCCAAAACCGTGTACTGGTCCTTCAAGACGACGACGGCGTTGGGCTCCCCCAGTCCCGCGACATATTTCTGCAGCGCCGCCAGACGCGCGCCGCCGGCGAGTTCGCGCCCGACGAGGCGTGCGAATTCGCCAGGGTGAGGCGTCAACACCGCATTGGGCGGCAGTTTTGCCGAAAGGCGCCGGTCGAGCGACAACAGATTCAGTGCATCGGCATCGATGACGAGGGGGGTCTCCCCAATGACCTCGAAGAGGTCCCTGAGCACGGCGGCAGTATCGAGGTGTTTGCCGAGGCCAGGTCCGATGACGACACTATCGTACGGGGCGATGTCAAGCAATTCACACAGGTGCCCGGCTCCCGGGTCGGCGATGGTCATGGCTTCCGGCAGCCCGACCTGCAAGATGGACTCGATGTCGCTCGGGACGTAAAAAGTGACCAGGCCGGCACCCGCGCGGTAGGCCCCCGTGCCCGCCAGCAAGGCCGCGCCTGCGTGACCACGACTGCCCGCCATGACCAGGACGTGGCCCCAGGTGCCTTTGTGGGTAAACCGCCGCCTTGGCGAAAGCTGATTCCCGAGTTCCGTTGGCGTCAGAATGGTCGGATCGTCAGCGCCGCGGAGCTCAGGTACGCGCCCCGGATCAATAAGCCCGATGTCCAGCACCACCGGCGTCCCCCAGGCCGGTCCGGTATCGCTGAGCAGCGCGCTGTACTTGATGGCTCCGAAGGTGTACGTGTGCGTGGCGTGAACGTTGGGCCAGTCCGGGTGCCGACCGTCAATACTTTGCCCACTCGGTACGTCGATGCTGACCACGGGAACAGTCCCCCCGTTCATAGCTGCGACGGTTTTGGCGTAATCCCCCTCCAACGGCCGCGAAGTGCCTACCCCGAAGAGCGCGTCAACGACGACGTGGACCCCCTGCGCTGTCGCGTAAGCATCGTCGCGAAAGCAGGCGACATTGCCGCCTGCGCCCAGCCTCGTCCACATTTGCTCCAGGTCGGCGCTGCCCGCACCCGCGCCGTAGCGGTACGCACGGACCGAGTAACCTAGCATGGCCAGTGCGCCCGCTACGCCCGCCCCGTCGCCACCGTTGTCCCCGGGTCCAATTAGGACGTCGACCCGCTTGTGGCTCGCCGGCGGGTAGTCAAGGACGAAACGCTGCACGACCGCACCGACGGCGCGTTGCATGAGCTCGATCGATGCGATGCCCTCCGCGGCGAGCGTAGCGCGATCCCAGACGCGCACCTGCTCTCCGCGGCTGATGATGATGCTCGGCGTGTACCCCTGCTCGCTCATGTTAAGCTAAGTAGGACCGTCAAACCCCTCCTCTGGTTCGACCCGGCGGCCACTTTCCGAATTCGGATGGGAGGACAAGGTCTCACGCGCAGGGCGGCGTGCGATGGACGGCGAATATGGCTTTCGCCAAAACACGAAACGGCCACAAGGTTTCCCCCGCGGCCGTTTCTACGGATGAAGGAACGCTACATGCTTAGCTAGCGGCCTTCACCGTGGTAATGATCCGGGCACCGACCTTGTAGGGATCGGCGGCCGAATTCGGTCGGCGGTCTTCGAGCCAGCCTTTGTAGCCGCGCTCGATGGTCGCGATCGGGATACGGATCGAGGCGCCGCGATCGGAGATCCCGAAGGAGAATTGGTCGATGGACTGAGTCTCGTGCTTACCGGTAAGCCGGAGGTGGTTGTCGTACCCGTAGACCGCGATGTGCTCCTTGACCACGGGGCGGAAGGCCTCGCAGACGCGGTCGTAGTCCTCTTTCCTTCCGCTGGTGCGCAGGAGGGAGTTCGAGAAGTTGGCGTGCATGCCCGATCCATTCCAGTCGGCGTTGACGCCGAGGGGCTTGGGGTGGTAGTTGACGTACACACCGTAGCTCTCGCCGATGCGCTCGAGCAAGTAGCGCGCCACGTGGATGTGGTCGCCGGCGGCACGGGCGCCTTTGGCGAACACCTGGAACTCCCACTGCCCGGGCGCCACTTCGGCGTTGATGCCCTCGACGGCGATCCCGGCCTCGATCATGGCGTCGAGGTGCTCCTCGACCATCTCGCGGCCGAAAGCCTTGTCGGCGCCGACGCCGCAGTAGTAGGGCCCTTGGGGGCCGGGCTCCGGTCCGTCGGCCGGGAACCCGAGCGGCATATCGGTCTCGTAGTCGTAAAGGAAGTACTCCTGCTCGAACCCGAACCAGAAGTCTTCGTCATTGTCGTCGATCGTCGCGCGGGCGTTGCTCGGGTGGGGGCTCCCGTCGGGGTTCATGACCTCGGTCATGACGAGGTAGCCGTTCTTGCGCTGGGGATCGGTGAAGATCGCCACCGGGCGCAGGATGCAGTCGGAGTTGCGGCCCTCGGCCTGCTGGGTGCTCGACCCGTCAAAGCTCCAGTCGGGGAGGTCCTCGAGGGTGCCGCTGAAGTCGGGAATAAGTTTGGTCTTCGAGCGCAGCTGTTGCATGTCTTCGGTACCGTCGAGCCAGATGTACTCTAATTTGCTAATGGCCATTAAGTGGTGTGTTTTAAGCTTTGTTGTAAGAGGGATCTGGTCGGGGCACAAACGAGAAGCGGCCGGGACGTATGTAAACGTCTCGGCCGCTCGACTGCGAAAACCTCAGGCGCCGCTCGCCACCGTGTCGCAGTTAAAACGGAAGGCGAGGTAGGAGCGCTTGAAGTAGGTCACGTTGGCAAACCTACAAAACCGGTAGGCCACATCCGGCCGCGTTGTCCACGGCCTGTGCAAATATGGCCTCGGCGCCTGGACCTCTGGGCCGCGTCAGTACCTTGACCGCCGATGGCAATACTTTACCGGCTATTGCTTGGCGTGATGCTGCTTACTCCGATGATTCTCCTGGCGCAGGAAATTCAATTCTCCGAACCTATAGACTCCGCCCGGGCCCGTCCTGCAACGGTTAGCTTCGACTCGGACGCGCAAAACGAAGTCGAGCAACTGGACGACGGCTCTCTCGAGGACGAGAGCGTCGAGGCCGGCGACCTCGAACGTATCGCCGAGTCGCGCAGCTACTACCGCGCGCACCCGATCAACCTCAACACCGCAACCGGTGAGCTGCTCGACGACCTCAATCTGCTCTCACCGGCCCAGGTGGCGAGTATCTTGCGGTACCGCGAACAAACGGGCGACTTCACCTCGGCGCTCGAGCTCCAGGCCGTCGACCTGCTTAGCGTCGACGAGGTCCGACAGCTCCTACGGTACGTCACCGTCAGGAAGGGCGCGGCAACCGCGTTCAAGACCGTGAAGGATCGCCTCCGCGACGCCACAGGTTTCGCGGCTCTGCGCACGGGCTACCAGAGCACCACGGCGAATCGCGACCTGTGGCAAGGTCCGCCGGTACCGGTGTACCTCCGCATCCGGCAGACCGCCGGCCGGCAGCTGTCCGTCGGGCTCGTGCTCGAGAACGACGCCGGCGAACCTTTCGGGGGACCGGGCAACCCCGTCGGCTTCGATTACGTGAGCGTGCATGCCTATGCGGACGAACTCCCCGGGCGCATTAAGACGATCGCGCTCGGGGACTACGGCCTCAACTGGGGACAGGGCCTGATCAACTATTCCGGCTTCGGGACCGGAAAGGGCGCCTTCGTGATGAACGTGCAGCGCAACGCCCGCTGGCTCATCCCGCACGCCTCGGTCACGGAGACGGGCTTCTACCGTGGCGCGGCGACGGCGGTGGCGCTGGGTCCGCTCAGGGCAATGGCGATGGTGAGTAGGACCCGCCCCGACGGCGGCATCGACACTCTCGACGCCCTCAGCGGCGAGATCGAATTCGCCTCGAATCGGCTGAGTGGTCTGCACCGTACCCCGAGCGAGCTCGCCGGCCGCAACTCCAACACAGCCGTGTCACTCGGCGGTGCCGTCGGCGTCGACAGACCCTGGGGGCGGGTGTCGTTGCACTACCTACAGCATCGCTTCGAGGTGCCGTTTGCCAGCGGCGACCGCCTGTATCAGCGCTTCAATCAGCGTGGTGACTTTCTCCAGAACGCGAGTGTCGCCTGGCAAACGTTCATTGGCAAAGTCTCGTGGTACGGTGAGGCCGCCGTGGATGGGGACCGCAATACGGCGATCGTCACGGGCCTGCAGACGAGTCTCGACCGCCGCACCGACCTCAGTATCGTGCTGCGGCGCTACGAAACTGGTTACCGCACGCTTTACGGCAACGTGTTCGGCAACTCCCGCCGACCCGACACCGAGGAGGGGCTTTACGTTGGCTCGCGGATGCAGCTCGCGCCGGACTGGACGATCCAGGGCTTCGTGGACCTCTACCGCCAGCCCTTCGCCCGTTTTCGCGCAAGCCGACCGAGTACCAACAGCGACAACCTCCTGCGGCTCAGCTACGAGCAGCGCCGCGCTTACAACTTCTACCTCCAGCTGCGGCACCGCCGCGCGGAGCGGGACGAACCGAGTGACGCGGCCGGCCCACTGCGGGCACTGCTACCCTACATCCGCACCTCCGCTCGGATACAAGGAGAAGTGACGATGAGCAACGCGCTGGCCCTGCGCGCCCGCGTGGAGTACGCCCGCACGGAGGAAGGCGGCCGGGTGAGCGAGGGCACGGTCGTCTACCAGGACGTGCTCTGGAAGCTGCCCGACCTCCCTTTCTCCATCACGGCCCGCATAGCCCTCATCAACACCGACGATTACGACAGTCGCATCTACGCATTCGAGAACGACCTGCTGTACCGCTTCCGGATCCCGGCCTACTACGGCGAGGGCACGCGGAGCTACCTCAACTTCCGCTACCGCGCGGGGAGGAAACTTACGGCGGAAGTGCGGTGCGCCATTGGTAGACGGAAAGGCGCGCCGGACCAGACGGAGGTGACGACGCAGTTCCGCTATGCGTTTTAGGGGAGTTAGGACGCAGGTTACGCGGCTCGCGTCCTAGATTTTAACCACCTGAACGTCCTTATCCCGCAAATACCGCCTGATGATCCTCGCGGTCTCCGGATTGCCCACCGCGGGTTGGATCACCTCCCGCAACTTCTTCTGGCACGGGTTCGCGACTTTCCGCTTCGGCATCGGCCGGTAGCCGAAGCCCCGGAAGCGCCCGTTCTCGACCAGGACCACAGCCTGCTCCTCGGGCGTGCGCCCGTCGTCGAGGATGAAGAAGTCCTCCCCGAAGATTGTACGTATGCGCTCGCAGGCCAGCGCCACGCGGGCGTTGTACTCGGCACTGGTCTCCTGGCCGCAGCACACGCCGAGGCAGCTCTTGAGGTGGTAGTGAAAACAAGGTTGGCCGGACCTTCCTCTCTCGAGGTTGACGTACTTGCCGCATAGCCCGAACTCACGTTGGGCGTACTGTAGCGCGCCCTGCGCCCTGCCGAGTTTGCCGTACTCGGCGATCACATCGAGACAGAGGATCTCCTCCGCGTTCGGTCGGCAGAGTCGCAGGTGACAGATGCCGTCTTCGTCGGGCGCCAAGTGCAGCACGTAAGGAAAGAAGCGCCGCATCTGCGCCCGGTTGATGCTCGGCTGCAGGCGCTTAATCTCGTGGCTTTCGTGCAGGAGCGCCACGAGCTCCGAGCCAGTCAGCTCGCAGCGGATCGAGTGCACCTGTTGGTGCAGTCGGTTGCTCTTTTGGTCCTTCTGGGCGAAGTGCTCCAGGACGCGTCGGCGGATGTTCTGCGACTTGCCGACGTACACTACGCTACCGCCGCGGTCGAGGAAGTAGTAGACCCCGCACTCCGCCGGCAAGCCGTGGATTTTCTTCATGCTGAGTCCGCCCGGCAGCAGACTCTCGCGCATCGCGGTCTGCAGTACCTCGCGGGCGTCGTCGCGGCCTTCGCGGTGGGCGAGGGCTTTCGCCAAAACCTGTGCCGTGGCAGCGGCGTCATCCATGGCGCGGTGCGCGCGCGACAGCTCTATTTCGAGCCGCCCACACAGTTTACCCAAGGAATAGCTTCCAGTGGCCGGCCAACACTTACGGGCCAGCTGTAGCGTACAGAGCTGCTTGCGTGAATAGGTGAAGCCCAGCCGACTAAACTCCTCCCTCAAGAAGGTGTAGTCGAAGCGGACGTTGTGGCCGACGAAGATTCGGTCCTCGGTAAATTCCACAATCTGCTTGGCGATCTCGTAGAAGCGCGGGGCATCCGCCAACATCTCGTCGGTAATCCCGGTGAGTTCTGTGACCGCCGTGTGCATCGTCGTCTCCGGGTGAACCAGCGAACTCCACCGGTTCACCTCGCGCTCGCCGTCGTGAAGGATGATCGCGATCTCGGTAATTTTGTCGCGGTGCGGCCGAACCCCGGTGGTTTCGAGGTCGACGATGGCAAATCTTTTCATAGTGTGTCACGACCGCGCGCGCTGAGGCACCCGAAGTGGTAGACGCGGTGTTGCTTCGCAACTCACTAGTTTTCCACGGCGTGAACTTAAAAGGAATTGTGGTTTTCGCGGTTGCGCTCGCCGCGGCTTGTGGCAATGTGCAGACCAAGGCAGACCGAAATACACCGTCCTTGGGAGGGGTTGCGGTGGTGGCTATAGACACCCTGTCCCGTCCGGGCGGCGCGCAGCAGACCGGCGCGGGAGTGCGCCCGGACGGATCTGGCGGTGTGCGAGCCGCAGTCGCGGAGTCTCAGGTCGGGGCTGAGCAGTGGGCGGAGGTCTTAGCGTCGCTCGGTACGGCGCGCGTTGCGGGGGTCTTCAACCATACCTCGACCTCCGGCGGGCAGCACCTCGCCGACCGGCTGCTGGCCAGCGGGGTTAGGCTCGTCAAGGTGTTCGCTCCGGAGCACGGCTTCCGCGGCATGGCGAGCGACGGGGAGAAGGTCGCGAATCAGGTCGACCCCGAGACTGGACTCCCGATCATCTCCCTCTACGGCAAGACCAAGAAACCAACCGCCGACATGCTCAGGGACGTCGACGTAATGGTTTTCGATATTCAAGATGTGGGCGTGCGCTTCTATACCTACGTCTCGACGATGCACTACGTCATGGAGGCCGCCGCGGAGTTCGGCAAGCGCGTCGTGATCCTCGACAGACCTAATCCAAATGGCTCCCTCGTCGACGGACCGATCCTCGACCCGAGGTACCGGAGTTTCGTCGGGATGCACGAAGTACCGGTGGCGCACGGCTTGACCGTCGGCGAGCTGGCGGGGATGATCAACGGCGAGGGCTGGCTCACCGGCGGCCGCGAGGTCGCGCTTACGGTGGTGCCGGTCAGGGATTACGAGGTCGGTCAGGCTTACGAGCTTCCGCTAAAACCATCCCCAAATTTGCCTACACAAAACAGCATCTACCTCTACCCCACCCTCTGCTTTTTCGAGGGGACGGTGGCGAGTGTCGGTCGCGGCACGGACTTTCCGTTTGAGGTGGTAGGGCACCCGAGGTACAGTCCGCGAGATTTCAGCTTTACTCCGGAGTCGACCCCAGGCGCACTGTACGCGCCGCTGAAAGGCGAGAAGTGCTACGGGAGGGACTTGCGACGGGACCCGGCCTCGGCGCTGGCGCCGCCCATCACGATCGACTGGGCTCTCCTTCGTGAGATAGCCGAGCGTACCGACGTGAAGCCCTTCATCAATCGCGATGATCACTTTGACGCGTTGGCGGGGTCGGACCGCGTGCGGAGGTGGTTCGTGAGCGGGGAGAGTGTGACGAGTTTTCGCGAAAGCTACCGAGCCGAGCTAGAGCGCTACGTGGCGATGCGGGAGAAGTATCTGCTTTACGAGCGGCTGTAATAAGCTGCAGTGATAGAACTCGATTTGCCGAGGCCCCAGAGGGGAAATTTATCTAACTGCTGCGCCACGGCGCTCGATTTCGGTTACCTTTTGTTGATATCCCTGCGGTTCCCGCCGACGACCGACATGTGATCAATTATGTATTCATACGTCCGCGACTCTGCATAGGTGTGATCCTGCCCCGCTAGCGCGAAGCCGACGTGGCCACCTTCGGCGGGGTGTTCCAGGGTCACGGCGTGGTTCGTTTTGGCGAAAGCCGTCTCGTAGCAGAGGCCAGCGAGCATAGGGTCATTGAGCGCCTGCACGATCAGGGTGGGGACCTGGATATTGGCCAGGTGGTCGATCGGGCTCACGTCGCGGTAGAAGTCCTGCGGGACGGCGTCCGCGGGGTAGTCGTGCAGCGGGAGCGAAAAGGTCCTGTCGAAGGCATCCCAGTCGTGCACCCGGGCGAGGACATCTAGGCCGGCGATATCGTGGACCGCCGATTTGCGTTCGAGCTTGGCGGCGAGCGCCTTCCAGAAGCGGCGGGAGTAGACCCGGCCGAGGGGATTCTCGAGGGCCGTAATACTGTCCCCGAGGTAAAGCGGCGAGCTGTAGGTCACCACGGCATCGAGGTTTAGCGCGGCCTCCGCCGGCATTCGCGAGGCGTAATTAAGGCCGATGTTGCCGCCCATACTGAAGCCCACGTACGCCATCGCACCGTCGTGCCGCTGTCGCAGGTGCCGCACGACGGCATGCAGGTCGGGGAAGTCGCCGTGGTGGTACATCCGCCTGAGTCGGTTGAGCTGCCCGGAGCACGAACGGAAGTTGATCGCGCAGATCTGCCAGCCGCGCTCGGCGAAGTAGCGCGCCATACCCCGCACGTAAGGGCGGTCGGCGCTGCCCTCGAGGCCGTGCCCGACGACGAGGAGCCCTGCGGTGTTCTCGGGGTAGCAGAAGTCGAGGTCGAGAAAGTCGCCGTCCGCCAGCTCGAGGCGCTCGCGGCGGAAGGCCACCGGGTCAACACGTCGCATGACGTTCGGCCACACGGTCTGGACGTGGCCGCCGCGCTGCCAGGCGGGCGGTCCGGGGTACGCGCTGTCGATGAGTGGCATCAGTGCTCTGTTTGTGGTTCTAGCGCTTCGAAGAAGCCGGTCTTCCGGTTCTTGCGCACGCCGTCCCAGCGGAAGTAGCGCCCGTTCATGACCACGTATACGCCTGTCGGCAAAACCTGCACAAAGCTCAGGGCCGAACCCAAGTTAAAAAATCCATCCGAGGAGCTCCCGAAAGCGTACGGGATCATGGCCCCAGTGAGCACGACGGTCTTGCCCTCCGGCAGGCGCGAGGCCAGGTAGGTGGCGGTCTCGACCATGGTATCCGATCCGTGCGTAACCACGACGTGGGGGCTGTCGCTACGGGTGATGTTGTGGGCGATGATCTGGCGGTCGGCCTCGGTCATCTCGAGGCTGTCGATCATCATCAAGGTGCGGACGTGGTATTCGGCGGTGCAGCGCCCACGGTCCAACATCTCATTGACGTGGGTCTCGTCGAAGATCAGCGTGCCGTGAATGTAGTCGTACTCCTTGTCGAAAGTGCCGCCGGTGATGAAGATTTGGATCATGCGCGGCGCGAAAGTAGTCCCTGAACAAAACCGGCGCGCCATAGCTTTGTGCCGGTAGATCAAACCCGCCGACATGACGACCCCACGTCTCACCAAACCCCTCGCTTTCGCCGCTTTCGGACTGCTCGCCGTCGCCTGTGGTACCCCACAAAACAACGAGGAGGCCGCATTAATCCCGCAGGACGAAGCAAGGCAGCCGGGCAACGACGGCGGCTTCGTGGAGCGGGACATCCTCGAGGACGACCTCACGACTACCACCGTGGGTGGGGTCAATAGCTATACGGGAACCGAGGACGAAGACTCCGATGTCTACGACGCGACAGTGGGCGGCACGGAGGACAACATCAATTTCGGTGGCCGACAGAATCGCGATGTCAACGATCCGGTAACCCCGAACGCGCCGCTCGCGGACGGTACAGCTGGCCAACCGGGCCAGGCCGCCGCAAGGCCAGCGGAATCTTCTCGGTCCAGGCTCGGGGACGTCATTCCTGGCACAGGTGCGGAAAATGGAGCCGATCGTCCTTACGGCAACAACGAAATGAGTCCGAGCCACAATATTGAGAACCCGAGGGTGACGCTAGGAGACTTGAAAGAGTATGTGGACGCTGACCTGGCTACGAATCTGCCGGTGCTCGCTCCAGACGGTGACGCGGGCGCTTACGTCGGTCGCTTTTACGGTGATGATCGCGTTAGCAATAGTGACGGTCCGCGAAACGCGCCGGTAGCGGCGATGCAGGACGACAACAATGTCATTAGCCTGTACTCACCCGCGATGTCGGACGTGGCGGCGGCCAGCTACCTCAACACGAAAACCAAACTGTACCCGAAAGTGGGGGCTCAAAACTTCGTCCACTACCAACCGACGCAGCTCGAATTTACGCCCCTGATCTCCTGGAACAGCGCACGCACGACGGCGAAGGCCTCCGACAGCAAACTCTCCGACAGCGCCCCGCGACTCGGCGCCGACTGCGGCAACGCAGAGGACGTGGCGGCGTGTAGCAGCGAAGCTTTCGCAGCGCAATTCGACGTAATCATCAACGATCCTCGCGTGCGGCGCTCGATTGCCCTAGATCGCGTCGACGCTTTCCGGTTCGAACTCGACGCCCGCGGTGAGGTAGCCCCGGGCAGCATAGTCGTGATGTCCGACGGACAGCCATGCTCGACGCCTGCCTGCAATCGCCTACGTCAACTCATGGCAGGCGTCATCTTGCGGCAAGAATGGTCGGCGGCGGTGCACGGAGGAGTCCCGGTAGGGAGTCGAGTGATGGTGCCGCTTCGCTACGGCATGGGTACCAACAAAAACTTATTAGAGTAGAAAGCTTTACCTCACCACCTTGTCCGCGCAGTACGAACTTGCGTAGGCATCCGGCTTGGCCTTAAACACGAAGCCCATACCCAAGATGTAGCCCATTGCATCCGCCAGGGCTTTGTTGCTCTTGAAGCTCGGGTCGGTATTGATGTCGGCATGGACCTCAAGCTCGACTTCATAGCGGTCCAGGAGGTCGCACATCTTATAGGCGATCTCCACGGAGCGTCCGACCTCAGTGATCATGCGCTCCTTGATGCTCATGTTGGCCGGCTGATTGTAGTTGGCGATGAACATGAACCCACCCTTCTTCTCCCGCACGAACACGATCACCGTGGCGAACTCCACAATCTCGCCGCGTTTCTGCGAATCGGTCCCAATGCAGACTTTGAGCTTATTACCGGCCGCTCGCTCACGCACGATGGCAGCCTCGATAGCGTCGAGGAGGTTTCCGTCGATGGTGGCGCCGTTGAGCCGGCGCCACCGCATGTCGATGAGGCTTTTCATGGGTACAAAGTACAGCGGCCAATTACTACTCGCCCCGGCGACGGGCAAGCATTTTCAACAGTTCGTATACAAATAACACCCCCGTAACACGAACCGCCGTCCGCATAGCCGTTCGCTAGTTTTGCGGAGGTGAAGACGTGTCTCCCGGTCCTGGCCCTGATCGTGGTCGCTTGTCACGGCACCGCGGTCGATGAGCCGGCGATGCAACCCGGACCGAAACCCTTGGCCGCGGCGCATCCATCAACCCTCGTGCAAATCCCGATCACCGTCGGGGTCGACACTTTACGATTCGATCAAACCCCGGTAACGGTCGCGCAATTCGCCGCCTTCGTCGAAGCTAATCACTACGTGACCCAGGCGGAGACCTTCGGCAACTCCGGCGTCTTCGACATCAAAGCGCAGGGTTGGGCGCTGGTTCCCGGCGCGTTTTGGCGACAGCCTTTCGGCAAAACCGGTGGCGACGCCCCCCCTGATCACCCCGTCACGCAAGTCAGCTACTACGACGCTGAAGCCTATTGCAAATACTATCGCAAGCGATTGCCGACAGCGGCCGAATGGGAGGCCGCCGCCCGTACGCACCAGCCGGCAGGTACCGCACAGTACCCCTGGGGTGATAGCATCAAGAATGCCTCCGGCACCTACTACGCCAACGTCTGGCAGGGGATATTCCCGGTGGTGCAGCGCGTCGAAGACGGTTATGCGTTTACGTCCCCGGTGGGCGCGTATGGCCTCCACCCGAGCGGTTTGAGCGATATGGCCGGCAACGTGTGGGAGTGGGTGCAGGACACGGTCGATGGGGTGCGGGTACCGGGGGATGACACGCACCACCTTTCGAAAGGCGGGAGCTTCCTGTGCGAACCGGGCTGGTGCCACGGCTACCTCGTCACGGGCTCGTCGCACAATTCCGCCGAGACCGGGCTCTTTCATACCGGATTTAGATGCGTCTGTGATAAAGGGTAGGGCTTGAACGCCGACATTTGCGCCGCACACGCACGCCAGCTCCGGCGTTCGTGGTGACCCCACCCGTACCCGCCCGTCGATGAACAATTCGTACTACGATCTGATAGACCAGACTTTCTACTTCCCGACCGACAACCTAACACTCGAGGAGAAACGGCTACACTTCCACGGCATCGACCTCGTGGCACTGCTGGAGAAATACGGATCGCCTTTGCGGGTGTACTACCTCCCGAGTATTAAACACAAGATCCAGGAGGCGCGGACCTACTTCCGGGACTCGATCCGGAGCCTGAAGTACGAGGGCAAGTACCACTTCGCCTACTGCACGAAGGCGAGTCATTTCCACTTCGTCATGCGCGAGGTGCTGGCGGCCGGTGCGCTGCTGGAGACGAGCTCCGCCTACGATGTCGACCTGATCCGCAGGCTACACCAGAAGCAACGCATCGACAAGGCCCTACTACTGATCCACAACGGGTACAAACCCAAACGCTACCTCGACCGCATCATTGGGCTTGTTAATGACGGCTTCAACAGCCTCCCGGTGATCGACAACCCGACCGAGCTGGAGTACTACCAAGACAATCTCTCACCGGACACCAAGATGAACATCGGCATCCGCCTCGCCACCGAGGAGGAGCCGAAGTTCGAGTTCTACACCTCGCGCCTTGGGATCCGCGCGGCGAGCGTGGTGAAGTTCTACAACGAGAACATTGCCTCTGACGAGCGCTTCGAGCTCAAGATGCTCCACTTTTTCGTGGATACCGGCATCCAGGATACGAGCTATTACTGGAACGAACTCCGCAAGGCCGTGCGGGCCTACGCACAGCTGCGCAAAAGCTGTCCGACGCTGACGGCGCTCAACATTGGCGGCGGCCTGCCGATCCGCAATGGCCTCGGGGACCAGTTCGACTACTCTTACCTCATCCGGGAGGTCGTCCGGCAGGTGCAGGACACCTGCAAGCGCGAGGGCGTTAAGGAGCCGGACCTCTACAGCGAGTTCGGTAAGTACACCGTCGGTGAATCGGGCGCTACCCTTTTCGAGGTGATCGGCCAGAAGCAGCAGAACGACTCTGAGCTCTGGTACATGGTCGACAACAGCCTCATGACTTCGCTGCCGGATACCTGGGGCATCTCGGAGCGCTTTATCCTCCTGCCGATCGAGCACTGGGACGGTCCGCCGGTCCGCGTCAACATTGGCGGCCTGACCTGCGACAACTCCGACTTCTACAACGCCGAGAGCCACGGGGGCCAGGTGTACCTACCGAAGTTCGACATCACGAAGAAGCGGCTGCGGCTGGGCTTCTTTCACACGGGCGCGTACCAGGATGCGCTCTCGGGCTACGGAGGGATCAAGCACTGCCTCATCCCCGCCATGCAGCGCGTGCTCGTGGACAGGGACGCCGATGGGACGCAGCGCGACTGGCTGGACGCGCCGGAGCAGAGCAGTGAGCAGATGCTGGATTTGTTGGGTTATTAGGGTGAAATTGGTTGATTGGTTGATTGGTTGATTGGTTGATTGGTTGATTGGTTGATTGGTTGATTGGTTGATTGGTTGATTGGTTGATTGGTTGATTGGTTGATTGGTTGATTGGTTGATTGGTTG
>JBGTKC010000102.1:0-46893 GCA_041744755.1 Saprospiraceae bacterium | reverse complement strand
GTGCCGATGGCGGTGGAGGAGTCGAGCGTCGTGGCGGCGGCCTCGGCGGCGGCGAAGTACTGGGGGACGCGCGGGGGCTTCCGGACGACCATCCTCGGGACGGAGAAGATCGGGCAACTGTTTTTCCAGTGGGACGGCCCGCGGGAAGCCTTGCTCGACGCGGTGGGACGGCTTTCGCCAAAACTGTTGAGCGCGTCGGCACAGCACACCCGCAATATGGAAGCGCGCGGCGGCGGCGTGTTGGGGATGGAGGTTTTGCCGCAAGGCGAACTAGCAGGTACCTACGAGTTGCGCGGCCGCTTCGACACGCGGGACTCGATGGGGGCGAACCTGATCAACACCGTGCTAGAGAGTTGGGGGGCGGCCTTGCCGGAAGTTTTGGCGCAAGCCTTACCCACGGAATGCGCGGAAAGCGGTCCGCCGGAGATCATCATGGCGATCCTGAGCAACTACACGCCGGGCTGCGTGGTGCGGGCGGAGGTCGGGTGCACGGTGGACGAGATGGGCGTGGGCGCGGGCGGCTTTACGTCTGTGCAACTGGCGGAAAGATTTACGCGCGCCATCCGCTTGGCGGAGACCAACCCCTACCGGGCCACGACGCACAACAAGGGCATCTTCAACGGCCTCGACGCGGTGGTGATCGCGACGGGCAATGACTTTCGCGCGGTGGAGGCCTGCGGGCACGCGTACGCGAGCCGGGATGGACAGTACCGCTCCTTGAGTCACTGCGAGATGGCCGGTGGGCGCTTCCGCTTCTGGCTGGAGGTGCCGTTGGCGCTGGGGACGGTGGGCGGATTGACGAAGGTGCACCCGATGGCGGCGGCGAGTCTGGAGCTGCTGGGCAATCCCGGGGCGGAGACCTTGATGAGTATCGTGGCGAGTGCGGGCCTGGCCCAGAATTTTGCGGCGGTGCGGAGCTTGGTGACGACGGGGATACAAGCGGGGCACATGCGGATGCACTTGCAGAATATCCTGACGCAGATAGGGGTGAGCGAGGAGGTGCGGGCGGGGGCCACGGCGCATTTTAGTACAGCGGCGGTGAGCTACGCGGGAGTGCGGGAGTGGGTCACTGCGAACGGCGCTTCCCAGTGACAAGCCCAAGCCCCAAAATCTAGCGTGCGTCCCTGGGACCAGCATTACATTAGGCCGCATGAGCCTACAGCTACGCACCGCAGCCGCAAACAACAAAAGTAGCGGCCTCCGCCACCTCCTGGCAGCCCTAACTTTCTTTTGCCTCTTCTCACTCGCCACTCGCCTCTCCGCCCAGATCGCCTACACCCCCGACTGGCCCTCCCTCGACGCGCGCCCCATCCCCGCCTGGTACGCGGATGCAAAGTTCGGGATCTTCGTGCACTGGGGCGTGTACTCCGTGCCGGCCTTCGGGCCAACCGGTGGCGACGATATCTACGTCAAGTACGCCGAGTGGTACTGGAAGCGCTGGCAGGAAGGGCAGCCCGCTTTCGCAAAACACCACGCCGAGACGTACGGTCCGACGGTCACCTATCCTGACTTCGCGCGCGACTTCACGGCCGGGAACTGGGACCCGGATGCGTGGGCGAAGCTCTTCAAGCAGGCCGGCGCGCAGTATGTTGTCCTCACCTCCAAACACCACGACGGCTTCGCGCTGTGGCCCAGTGCGCAGGCGTGGAACTGGAATGCCGCCGAGCTCGGGCCGAATGCGGACGTGTGCGGGGTTTTGGCGAAAGCCGTGAGAGATGAAGGGTTACGCATGGGGTACTACTACTCGCTGTACGAGTGGTTTAATCCGCTATACCTCGACTCGGTGCCGGCCTACGTGGAGCAGCACATGCTGCCGCAGCTGTACGACCTCGTGAATCGCTACGAGCCGGACGTCGTATGGACCGACGGCGAGTGGGAATACCCCTCGGAGACGTGGCGCGCACCCGAATTCCTGGCGTGGCTTTACAACGAATCACCTGTGAAGTCGAAAGTGGTGGTGAACGATCGGTGGGGTAAGGAGACGCGCGGCAAGCACGGCGGCTACTACACGACTGAATATGGCCTGGTGCACGACGGCAAGGCCGACGAAACGTTGGAAGCCCGTCCGTGGGAGGAGTGCCGCGGGATCGGCGGGAGCTTTGGGTACAACAAGCAGGAGACTCTCGAGCACTACTCCACGAGCGAGGAGCTCGTCCATACTCTCATCGACGTCGTGAGTCGCGGCGGTAACCTCTTGCTGAACGTAGGGCCTACCGCCGACGGGCGCATCCCGGTGATCATGGAGCAGCGACTTACGGACATCGGGACGTGGCTGGCGCGCAACGGCGAGGCCATTTACGGCACGCGGGCGGCGGGAGTGGTGTCGAACGATGAGCGCGTCCGCTTCACGCGCAAGGGCGACCGGATGTACGCCATCCTTACGGCGTGGCCGGAGGATGGCAAGCTGACCCTGCCAAACCTCGGCGACTACAAGTGGCGGGAGGCGCGACTGTTGGGAAGGGACACGGTGCTGGCGGCAGACAAGAAGAGGACGGCGATCACGCTGCCGCCCTTGGAGCCGGACTTGGGACAATGGGCGTGGGTGGTGGAGCTGCGGTAAGGCGCGCTATCCTTAACCTCCCCTTAAACTCACGGCTTGCAAAAAGCATTTACATTTGCACCTTGATGACGTATCCATTCGCATATACCTATAGGCCAGCCGGCACTGCGCTCCGGCTGCGCGTGCGAGTGCAGGGGTAGCCGCTGGAGCTGCCCGGTTGCCGCATCGCGTCGGCAAGACTTGTCACCGGTGCCCTTGGTGCGCCTCCCCCATTTATCAGGACGTACGCGTCCGCGCTTTTCACCGCTCATGTCTGAAGTGCTTTCTATTGACCCCCGCGAGGTGACGGTCGTCGTCGCCAATTCCAGCCACGAGATTTTCGCCGAGCGCATCTGCGACCTCATCGCCGAGAGCGCCAAGGCGCGCCGCACCGGTATCGCCAAGCGTGAGCCAGCCTACGTGCGCTCGAAGATGGCGGCCGGTAACGCTGTGGTGGCGCTCTACCGCGGCGAGTGCATCGGGTTTTGCTACGTGGAGGTCTGGACGCACGGCCGGTACGTAGCCAACTCCGGCCTCATCGTCGATCCGATCTACCGCGGCCTGCGCCTCGCCGAGCGCATCAAGGGCGCGGCCTTCAACCTGGCGCGCGACAAGTATCCCGACGCCCGTGTGTTCGGTATTACCACCAACGGTCGCGTCATGGAGATCAACTCCAACCTCGGCTACCGCCCCTGCACCTTCAACCAACTCACGCAGGACGAGACCTTCTGGAAGGGCTGCATGAGTTGCCCGAACTACGACATCCTCCAGCGCAACGAGCAGAAGATGTGCCTTTGCACGGCGATGATCGCGCCGAGCAAAAATGAGATGCTGGCGATTGCCGAGCAGCGGAAGCTGGAAAGGAAGCTGGAGCGCAAGGAGAAGAAAGCCGTTGAGAAGTTAGGGGTGGTGGACCGGGCGATTCCCTAGGGCCAAGTGTTGAAGGGGTGAAGGGTGAAGTGTTGAAGGCAGGGCCAAGTGTTGAAGGTGGAGGGGTGAAGTGTTGAAGGCGCTGCCGCGTAGGCCGAACCGACGTGAGCACACAATGCGGGTATTGTAACTCCGACACAGAGCGGCGCTTTCATCGATAACTCGCTTCTTTGCGCCGGATATCGCTGGCATGGGCGTCCGAACGGCCCTTCAACACCTCACCCTTCGACCTTCAACACTTGGTAGCCCCCCCGCACAGCCCTTCAACACTTCACCCTTCAATACCTCAACACTTGCCTGTTATCGTCCTCGCCTACTCCGGCGGCCTCGATACCTCCTACTGCGCGGTCTACCTCTCGAAGGTCCGCGGTTATGAGGTGCACGCGGTGCTCGTGAATACGGGTGGTTTTAGCGAAAGCGAAATCACAGCTATTGGCGAGCGGGCGAAGGGTCTTGGGGCGGCCAGCTTCAAGAGTGTGGACGCCCGGGAGCGGTACTACAACGATTGTTTGCGCTACCTCATCGCCGGCAATGTGCTGCGGGGTGGGCTGTACCCAATGAGCGTCTCGGCCGAGCGCATGTTCCAGGCCCTGGCCATCATCGAATATGCCAACGAGATTGGCGCGAAGGCGGTGGCGCACGGGAGTACGGGGGCGGGCAATGACCAGGTGCGCTTCGATTACGCCTTCCAAGTGCTGGGACCGCCGGACTTGGAGATCATCACCCCCATCCGCGAGCAGCGCCTGAGCCGCGAGGCGGAGGTGGCTTTCCTAGCCGAGCACGGACACGAATTCGATGCGGCGAAGGCGAAGTACTCGATCAACAAGGGGCTCTGGGGCACGAGCGTCGGGGGCGCCGAGACGCTCACTTCGCACCAAGGATTACCGGAGGAAGCGTGGCCGACGCAGGTATCAGCCACGGACGTGCGGGGCGTGGACCTCGGTTTCGAGCGAGGGGAACTCGTGAGTGTCGACGGCGAGACAGCTGGCAAAGTGGCCGCCATCGAGACCCTCCAAGCCATCGCCGGACCGTACGGCGTCGGTCGCGGGATGCACGTCGGCGACACCATCATCGGCATCAAAGGTCGCGTCGGCTTCGAGGCGGCGGCCTCGACGATCATCATCAAGGCGCACGAGTTGCTCGAGAAGCACACGCTCGGGCGCAATCAGCAGACCTACAAGCGGCAGCTCGGGGACCTCTACGGCTCGCTAATCCACGAGTCGCAATTCCTCGATCCGATCTTGCCCGATATCGAGGCCTACTTGGCGTCGAGCCAGCGCACGGTGACGGGCACAGTGCACGTGGAGTTGCACCCGTATCGCTTCGAGCTGCTCGGCGTGACTTCGGACTTAGATATTATGAAGGCGCAGGGCGGCACCTACGGCGAGACGCAGGGCGCGTGGAGCGGGCAGGACGTGCGCGGTTTCACGAAGATTCTGGCGAACGGGGCACGGATGGCGCGGGCGGTGAAGGGGCAATAGGTGCGGGAGGGAAGCCTGAGGGGCATGATTGGTAGATGCGCTTCTGGAAGGAGATCTGAACCGCCTTTATCCATCCTCCAATTCGACGAGGTGGTCCATTGCCAGGTCTGCAAGCGCCGTCAACTGATCTAACTTCTCATTTATGATTCCGCGTACGATTTCGAAGTCGATCTCCTGATACTGATGCACTGCGATATTTCGAAAGCCGATCATCCTATCGAGATCTTTGGCTAGATCGTTTGGGATAATCTTGAGTTCCGCCAGGACGCTGAACTTACTTGCCACCACACTGCGCCCACGAGATTGTCTCACGCTCAACACGGTCGCCGCAATGTCGATCGCCTGTTCGCACGCCTGGATGATGTTGAGCACGATGACGTCCTGCTGGCTGTAGTCCGTGAGGAGGGTCTCCGGGCTCGCGGCGTAGGTCTCACGAACGCGGAGCAGACATCGCTGCAGACTGCTCGCTTTTTTTAGCACGGTGGTTACCGACACGTTCGCGAATCTCGTCAATCTCCTCGACATGCGCCCCCTTATTGCGGAAACGCCAGTCCCGCACGACGCCCTCTCTCCCCAGTTCCCAGGTGAGCACTACATCTTCGTCACCCGCCCACAAGCGCTCCCCGCCCATGACGTTCTCGAAGAGCACACAGTCCATTTCCATTCCGAGGTCGATGAGATCGACATGCTCCGCCTCGAGCGCTCTCGCGAGATCGGCGTGTAACCCGGGCTTGTCCCAGCCTTCGAGCACGTGCTCAAACTCTGCGAAGAAAGCAATGTCCCAGTCGCTGTGGGCATTCACGTAAGCGCCATCATGGTTTACGCGGCTCCCGAATAGGTACACGGCCTTGACGCTCGGGACACGCTCCCGAATCATCGACACGATCGTATCACGCTCTTGTTGCGTCACCATCCCCCCAAAGGTAAGCGCCCAGTCGAGTTTGACCCTTCGCGCTCCTCGTGCCTTCTTTATGCTCATCTCGTCCTAAAAATCTCTCATGCCCCACCACCACATCGCCATCATCGGCGCCGCCGGCTACACGGGCGGGGAGGCCCTCGAACTCCTCCTCGACCACCCGCACTTCAACGTCGCCGTCGCGCAGAGCAACTCACAGGCCGGCAAGGCCGTGTGGGAGGTGCACCCGCGCCTGAGAGGTCGTACGCCATTGGTCTTTCAGTCCGAGGTCGAGTCGAATGAGGTCGACATCGACGCCTGGATCCTGTGCACGGGCCACGGTCGCGCGAAGGCTTTCGTCGAGGAGTACGCCGCGGCAGCCGAGGGCAAGCGCATTGTCGACTTAAGTACCGACTTTCGTCAAAACGGCCCGCACGGTTTCGTCTACGGCCTGCCGGAGGCTTTCGCCAAAACCATCGCCACCGCCACTCGCGTCGCCAACCCAGGCTGTTTTGCGACAGCGATCCAACTGGCCTTGCTTCCCCTGGCGAGCGAGGGCCTACTGCAAAACCCCGTCGCCGTCACCGCCATCACCGGCAGCACCGGCGCCGGCCAGGCCCCGAGCCCCACGACGCACTTCAGTTGGCGCGCCGACAATCTCAGCCCCTACAAGCCCTTCGACCACCAGCACCTCGGCGAGATCCGCCAGACCCTGCGCCACCTCGCCGACGTCGACGACGCTAAGCTGCCCCCGGTTCACTTCATGCCCGTCCGCGGAGATTTCAGCCGCGGCATCTTCTCCGTCGCGCAGACGCCGACCGAGCTCTCGCAAAAACAAGCCGACGAGCTCTTTGCCGACTTCTACGGAAAGGAACCCGGGCTCACCTTCGCCGTCACCGACAACCCTGATCTGCAGCAGGTGGTGCGGACCAACAAAGCGCTCGTCCACCCGATCGTCAAGGATGGGCAGCTCGGCGTCATCACGGTGCTCGACAACCTGCGCAAGGGCGCCAGCAGCCAGGCGATCGAGAATTTGAATCTGATGTTTGGACTGGAGAGGCGGGTAGGGCTGCTTTGAAAGCAATTATTGATTGGTTGAAGGTTAAATTGTCGAATGCCTACCCCACCGTCTCGATCCGCCGCAAGGCCTCGAGGTTGGCCTCCAGCTGGTCCGTCATCCGGCCGAAGGCGACGCGGGTGAGGTAGGTGCCCAATAGGGCCGCAAGGGGGCCGAGGACCACCAGACTCACGAGCGTCCCCCGCAGGAATTTCGGATCTTGGAACAGCGCCTCGAAGTCGAGCCCTTGCTTCACGGCGTAGCTCATCGCCATGGAGAGCACAATCATCAGCGGAACCGCGATCACGCTCCAGATGGTATTTGTGCGCAGGGTCCGTTTGATGATCGCGAGTTCGGCCTCGATGCGGGAGCGGGTAGGGCCAGAGGTTTTGGCGAAGGCCCGCAAATCGAGAACACCCTTGTGCAGCACGTAAGCGCCAATCACGTAGAGGACGATCATCACCGCGAGGCAGCTAAGCGCTACGCTACTGTGCCTCCAAAGCACCGCCGCGATAACGAAGGCGACGAGGAAGCCCATCGCCCAGTTGCGTTGTTGCGCGAGGCGAGTGGTGAGTTGGGCGACGTGGGAATTGCTTTCGGAGATCATGGCTCGTTTGATTTGTTCGGTATTACTGGATTGCGTGAGTGCCGCGTTGGCCTCACCCCAGAGTTGGTCGATGTCCATTGCGGTCGGTTTTACGAAGTTGGATTGAGGGTTTGCTTGAGTTGAGCGCGGATGCGCGAGATGCGCGTCGCGACGGCACCTGCGGAGGTGATACCGAGGAGGTCGGCGATCTCGGGATTCTTGTAATCATCGAGGTGTAGGGAGATGAGCGAGCGATCGACGGGTTCGAGGAGTCGGATGGCCTCGTACAGGAGTTCTGCTGCTGGGCCTAAGGCCTCACCTGAGATAGACGCGTGGCGTAGGTTGGGATGCAGACTCGATTCGCCGTGACTGGCCTCTCGTTGGGTGCGGCGTTCGACCGTACGCGTCCACCCCAGGCAGACGTGGACGCCGATACTGTACAACCAGGTCGAGAACTTGCTGCGGCCCCCGAAGTCTGGATAGGCCCGCCAGGCTTGCAGTAGTATCTCCTGGCGGATGTCCTCCGCGTCGGTAGCATCCTGGCTGTAAAGCCGAGCGAGCTTGGCGACCACGTCGAAGGCCCCTTCGACATCCGCCACGAAGCTGGACTCGATTTGAGCCTGGGGTATTTGCGTCGTGATGGTCACACCTCGTTAGTGGCCGCCGAAGTACGAAAGCTTACAGGCAAGGCGAGGAAATCAACAAATCTCCCTTCAAAACTTCAACAATTCCCCATTTTCGCCCCCATGCGCCCCTTTGATGTCTATGCCCAATATCCCGTCACGCCCGTCTCTGGATCAGGCTTTCGCGTCACCCTCGCCGACGGTCGCGAGATCCTGGACTTCTACGGCGGGCACGCCGTCATCTCGATCGGGCACGGGCACCCGCACTACGTCGCGGCGCTGAAGGAACAGCTCGACAAGTTGGCCTTCTACAGCAATGCCGTGCTCAATCCACTGCAAGATGAATTGGCCACCAAGCTCGGTCAGGCCAGCGGTCTCGAGGACTACCGCCTCTTCATGGTCAACTCCGGCGCGGAGGCCAACGAGAACGCCTTAAAATTGGCGAGCTGGGATACCGGTCGCACGAAGGTGCTCGCCTTTGACAAGGGCTGGCACGGCCGCACGGCAGGCGCAGTGGCCGTCACCGACGACCCGCCGATCAAGGCGCCTGTCAACCACGGCGTCCCCACCGAGTGGCTCCCGCTCAACGACTGCGACGCTGCCGAAGCCCGCATTGCCCGCGGAGATTTGGCCGCCGTCATCATCGAGGGCGTCCAGGGCATTGGCGGTATCTACGTGCCGGAGCCGGCGTTTCTACAGGTTTTGGCGAAAGCCTGTAGACAGCAAGGCACGGCACTCATCCTCGACGAGATCCAGAGCGGGTACGGGCGCACGGGCCGTTTCTTCGGCTTCCAGTACGCGGGAGGCGTCGAGCCGGACCTCATCACGGTCGCCAAGGGGATGGGCAATGGCTTCCCCGTCGGCGGGCTGCTGATCCATCCAAGATTTGCGGAAAAGAAGGGCTCGCTCGGGACCACCTTCGGCGGCAACCACCTGGCCTGCGCGGCGGCGATCGCCGTGCTCGAGGTGATGGAAAGCGAGAAGTTGGTCGAGAATGCAGCTGTGCAGGGCGCGTATCTGTTAGACGCCTTGCGGCAAAACTCAGGCTTGCACGACGTGCGGGGCCGCGGCTTGATGATTGGGTTCGAGGTCGAGGCGAACGGGCCGGCGCTGCGGAAATCGCTGTTGATGGAGAAGGGGGTCTTCGTGGGCTCGGCGAAGAATCCGGAGACGGTGCGGCTATTGCCGCCGCTGACAGTCGATAAGGCAGCTTGCGATGAGTTATTGGGGGCGCTTTTGCATTAGTCATCACACCGTCGCCTACTTTCCCCGCCCCATGCACCACTTCTTCCGCGCCCCCGACCGTGTCATTATCGAGGCCCTCGTCGAGTCGGCGCTGCGCTACAAGGCCATACCCGACGCCGACGCGACCCTCGGCCTCGGCAAGACCCTCGTCCAGATCTACCTCAATCCGAGTTTGCGTACGCGGCTCTCCACCGAGGTCGCCGCGAAGCGCCTCGGGATGTGGGTCTCGACCCTCGACGCCGGTTCGGCCTGGGCGATGGAGTACGGGGACGGCGTCCGGATGGACACCGACAAGGCCGAGCACATTAAAGAGGGCGCGGCGGTCATCAGCCAGTACGCCGACATCATTGGCCTGCGGACGTTTGCAGGACTGAAGGACCGGACCGAGGACGCTGCCGAATTAGGTTTGAGCGCTTTCGCAAAACACGCCACCGTGCCGATGGTGAGCCTCGAGAGCGCCCTGCGTCACCCGCTGCAGAGCCTCACCGACATGATTACAATTAGGGAAAGACGGCTGTCGCCAAAACCTAAAATCGTGTTGACCTGGGCGCCGCACCCTCGCGCGCTACCTCAGGCGGTAGCCAACAGTTTTGCGGAGTGGACGCTGGCGAGTGGCTACGACTTGACCGTGGCGGCGCCGGCAGGTTTTGCGCTCGACGCAGAATTTACGAATGGCGCGACCCTCACCGAGGACCAGAATACCGCCCTAGCCGACGCTGACTTCGTGTACGCGAAGAACTGGAGTTCGACGAGCGAATACGGCAAGATCGGCGAGGGACTAGACGACTGGCAGGTGACAGCCGAAAAGATGGCCCTAACCAACAATGCCAAGTTCATGCACTGTCTACCGGTGAGGCGCAACGTGGTGGTGGCGGATGCGGTGCTGGATGGGCCGGACAGTCTGGTGATCGAGCAGGCGGGGAATAGGCAGTGGGCGGCGCAGGCGGTGTTGAGGAGTTGCCTGGGACGCTAAGTTTTGCCGTGGGCGCATTACCTGGGGCGTATTGCCTGCGGCGCTTGCTATTCGGTGAAATGAATACTCAAGTTGCGGTGTAACCTAGGCCTAGCTTGTGTGACTACGCCAATATAAACCGCGACTCATGGTGCTCACTCCTCACGACAGAGAGGCTTTCGCCAAAATTTACACCACTTTCCACACGCCCTTCTCACGGTACTGCGCGAGCAAGTGCCTCGGGAACGATGAGCTGGCGGACGTGATGCAGGAGGCGATCGCGCTAGGCTTGGAACGCTGGCCGGCGATCAGAGACGAGTCGCAACTACTGCCCTACCTCATCGGTATCGTCAAGCACCGCTACCGCAATCGATTGCGCTCGCGCACGGTAGTGGATAGATTTCTGGCGACGCGGGAGGGGAGCGTTGCCGCTACTTCGGCGCCGCGGGCAGACCTAGCATTGGAACTCGACGAGACCTTGCGCGCCATCGACCGCCTACCGGAAAAACTTCAGGAGGCGCTGCTGCTCCACACCCTGAGCGGCTTTTCTATACGCGAAGTGGCCGAACTACAGGGTGCCTCGGAGACGGCCATCAAAACGCGTATACACCGGGCCAGGACACGATTGCGTGCCTTGCTCGAAGAGAAACCTTCCACCATACCGACCGTACACTCCGTCGCCGCGCGTCTCTCTACCTTAACAGCCATCCTGTTTTGAAACCGCCTGATGTCAACGATCGCCTCGGCACATTACGCGGTGCCTTGCCGCAGGTCGAATTGCAGCAAGCCTTGGCTTGGATCTCGCACCTCGACCCCGCCCCACCGCCGGCCCCTCTTTTTCGGTACTGGATGGCGCGGCTCTACCCTTGGCGCTGGTCGTAAGCTGAAAGCGTAAGCTCCGTCTGGGAGCTCTTCCCGAGCGGGCCTTCCAACGATGTCTTCTCGGCTAGGCGGTCCAACAAGACTCATCCTCCTTCTCACCCACCGCCGCGCCGCCCGCGAGCGGCCAGCCAATCCTACGTCCAGTATGAACCACTTCCTAGACTACGCCCGTACCGAACACGGCCTCCACACCCGCCGCCTCATCGGGTTTGGCGAAAGCCGGTACCAAACCGCCCTCCGCGCCTCCATCAACCCCACCGTCATCGAGGAGCGCCCGATGAACGTCGCGCAACTCGACGTCTTCAGTCGCCTGATGATGGACCGGATCATCTTCCTCGGGGTGGCAGTCGACGACTACGTGGCCAACGTGATCCAGGCGCAATTGCTCTTCCTCGCGAGTGTGGACAGCGAGCGGCCGATCACGCTGTACATCAACTCGCCCGGTGGCAGCGTCTCGGCGGGCCTAGGGATCTACGACACGATGCAACACGTCTCCTGTCCCGTCCACACCATGTGCACGAGCACGGCGGCGAGCATGGCGGCGGTGCTACTCTGCGCCGGGGAGGCCGGACACCGCTCAATGCTTCGTCACGCGCGCGTCATGATCCACCAGCCGAGCGGCGGGGTCCAGGGCAAGGTCAGCGACATGGAGACCAGCTACCGCCTCGTGCTCCAGCTCCAGGAAGAGCTCTATGCCGTGATGGCAAAGCACTCCGGCCAGAGCGTCGAACAGATCCGCAAGGACGCCGACCGCGACCACTGGATGAGGGCACCGGAAGCCAAGGCGTATGGGTTTGTGGACGAGATCATCGGAGAGAAGGAAGGTGAGGCCAAAGGCAGTTAGTTGCTGGTTTATGGCTGTACTCCTCCGAACACTTTAAAAGTCTCAACCGCAGCCGCCCTACTCTCGGCCTCCTCCGCCGCTATCAAGTCGAGTGTTTTGGCGAAAGCCGTGAACTGCCGCCACTGCCTCAGCCCCTCGCGCCGCTGGAAGTCGTAGAAAGCAAACGGCGCTGCGTCCGCGAGGCGCTCGTTGCTTTTCAATTGTCCCAGAATCATGTTGCCCCCGAGCGAGGAGCCCTCCAGCACGTAAGCACGACCAACGGCCTCCGCCAGCGAGCGAGGTGCAGGCAGCGACTCGACTTTAGGTTCGCCTATCCTCAGTTGCGCCGCTTCACCCCTGAGAGCTGGCAAGCGCGCGACGTAGCGGTACTCACCCGGCCAGTCGAAGTCCGCTAGACCGTGCTCCGCAACCAGGTGCGCCTTGAGCTGCCACTCGATCAAGGTCCGGTAGTCCTCCGCCGTCAGGGTGCCGTCCGTGACGCTCGTCGAGATCGGCGCGCCGTCGAGATCGTCGTGGAGCGGGCGCGTGGCGGTCCGGAGTTGCGCGAGGAGATCAGCCATAGATCCGCAAAGAACGTGGATTGCTGATGTTTCCAGTAATCGAACCACGGGTCCGCCCGTGGGCGTTGGGCGAGGGGTGGCGAAGACGCACGAATTCTCGGCCGCGCTCCAGCGTATCTCCGTCAAGGGGGGCTCACACCTCGTGGTGGTCCCGCCCGAGATTGCCGACGAGATCCGCCAAGGCGAGCGCCGCGGTCGTGCCGTAGCCACCCTCGACGGCGTGACGTGGCACTGCGGCCTCAATCCCTTCGGCGGCGGGCAGTTCTACATCCAGGTGGGCCGCAACTACTTCGTGCCGCTGGGCTACGACCTGGGCGACACGCTTTCGCTAAAACTGGTCCGCGACGAATCCGACTTCGGGATGGAACTGTGTGAGGAGTTTCTCGCGGTGGCGGCGTCGGATCCAGAGGGCCTACGCCGCTTTCGCGAAAACCTGACGACCGGGACGCAGCGGTCCTTGTTGCACCGAATAGCCAATGCGACGACCTCGGACGGGCGGATCGAGCGGAGCCTGAAGATTTTCGATCTCCTGACCCTCGGCGTGAGTGACCGGCAGAGTCTGCTGGCGAGTATTAAGGCAGACGCGATGCGAGGAGAGGAACGATGAAGGTTTGACGCGAGGATGCGAGGATCGATCGCACCGCCATCAAACCATCCTCAGTTCTCGCTCACGGCCAGCCGATTGGCCCCCAGCCAAAAGTCCATAATCGCCGCCACGGTTTCGTTGAGCTCCTGCATGGTCGGCGGCTTGCTGAGGTAACCATTCGCGCCGAGCTCGTAGGCGCGGTTGACGTCCTGCTGCTGCGTCGAGCTCGAGAACATGACCACGGGGATGAAGTGCGTGCGGGCGCGGTGGCGAGTGGCCTTCAGGACATCGAATCCGAGTAGCTTCGGGAGCTTGATGTCGAGCACGAGGAGCTTCGGGAGCGGGTCATTCGTCTTGGCGACGGCGTCGATATAGTCCACCGCCTCCTGGCCGTCGGCGTAGCGACGGAACTTGCAGTTCGGGTTCCACTTCCTCAATGCGCGCTCGAAGAACTGCGCGTCGATTGGGTCGTCTTCCACGTAGACGAGGTCTATAGAATTCGGCACGGTGGGGGGGGGTTGCTGAGATGTAGGCGCCAAGCTATGCCGCCTGCAGCGTAAAGTAAAAAGTCGTGCCCACATTGGGTTCGCTCTCGACCCATATTTTACCCTCGTGCTTTTCGATCACGCGTTGGACGAGCGCCAGGCCGACCCCCGAACCCTCGATACTGCTGTCGTCCGAGAGGCGCGTGAACATCTCGAACACCCGCTCGGCGTAACGCTGATCGAAGCCCTCTCCGTTGTCCCTCAGGAAGAAAGTCACGCGCCCGTAGGGGGCGTCGGGCTCGTAGCCGAACGTGATCTCGGCACGCTCCTCGCGGTGGGTGTACTTGATGGCGTTGCTGATGAGGTTGTTGAGCGCGATGCTCATCAATTGCCGGTCGGCGCGGACCGGCGGCATGTTATCGTCCACCCTGAAGTCGACCTTGCGCTTGCGGTACCCGTCGGAGGTGTCTTGGAAGCTCTCGCGCGCGAGCTCGCCGAGGTCTAGCTTCTTTAAATTCGGCGCACTCACGCCGAGCTTGGCGAGCTGCAGCAGGTCGTCGATGAAGAGATTCATCTTCGTGGTGCTCGATTGAATGCGCCGCAGCATCTGGCGGGCGGCGTCGTCGAGCTTGTCGGCGTAGTCCTCGAGCAAGATCTCCGCGAAGCCGTTGATGCCCCGCAGGGGTGCGCGCAGGTCGTGGCTCACGGTGTAGCTAAAGGTCTCCATCTCCCTGTAGGCGCTCGCCAGTTCGGAATTCACGCGCTTGACGTGCTGGAAGCGCCGCAACACTACGTCCTTAATGTGGCTGCGCAGCGCCAACGCCGCGTCCACGTCGCCGTCGGTCCAGGGTTCGGATCGGTCGCGGACCGTCTGGGTGTACTTCGCGAAGGATTTGCGGGGCGCGAAGCGCAGGCCGCCGTCGCTCGTCCCGATCTCCTCCTTGTCGGGTCTGCCGCCCCAGTCGATGTTGCGCACGATCTCTTGCCTAAACCAGATCAGGTACTCGCTGCGGTCCCTGTCGAGCCAGAGCACGAGCACGCCCGCGATCCCGTGCCCGAGTTTGGCGGCGTCCGGGTAGAGGCTCTTGAGCTTATTGGTATGAAACGTGAGCGGGTCGTTTGCCTGGCGGCGGACCCACTCGGCCAGCGCCCGCGTGACGTCTTCCGCGGGGCAGGTCCCGATGCAATTCATGATGCCCTCCACGCTCACGCACGCGCCCTGCGCCTTCGGGATCAGGTCGAGTACGGTGACCGTCCCCTCGGTGAGGGCCAAGCCGATGTCGTTGAGTTCCGAGATCTGGTCGCCGAGCTGCGAGCGGTAGGAGTTGACCTCCAAAACCCGCCGGCGGTACTCACTCGCACTCTGTAGCGACAGGTGCCCACCAAATACCTGCATGATGAACTTCAAAAATGAACGGAGCTCGAAGTCGAGGTAGCGCGGGGAGTTGTGGTGGAGCGCGAACAGCCCCCAGAGCTTGCCATCCAGGATGATCGCGATCGACATCGTGGCGCCGACGCCGATGTTCTGGAGGTACTCCCGGTGCACGGGGCTCAGGCCGCGGCAGTCGACCACGCTCAGGTCGAGGGCCTCCGGCTTGGGGTTGCCGTCGGCGTGCTTTCGCAAAAACACCTGGTCGGCGTTGATGTCCGAGAGCATGCGCACGCGGTTAAGCAGGTACAGCTCGCGCGCCTGCTTCGGGATGTCGCTGGCCGGGTAGCGCAGGTTGAGCCACGACTCCAGGCCCTCGTGTTGAACGGCCTCGGCGACGACCTCCCCGTTCCAGTCGGCGTCGAACCGGTACAGCGACACGCGGTCGTAGCCGCTGATCCGCGCGACCACCTTAGCGATGTCGTCGAACATTGTCGTGAAGTCCGTCAGGCGCTGCACCTGCTCGATGGCCTCCCCGAGGCGCTGCTGGAAAATGGAGGTCTCGAACCCCTCTTGCACCGGCTCGATCTCGAGTACAATCTGGTGCTCACTACAGTGGTAGATGATCTGCCGGCCCTCGGTCTCGCCGTTGAAGTTAGAAAACGCAAACAGCGGTCGGCTCTGGTCAATGTCCGACTGGACGGCGCGCTTGATCTGCACGATGGTCGCTTCCTCGAGGCAGGTGTCGAGCGGCTGTCCGAGCAGGTCGCGCCATGGCCGTCCGATGTGCTCCTCGGTGTTCTCGCTGGCCACCTCGATCCGGAAGGACTTCCGGTCGACGACCAGCAGGCAGGCGTGCGGCTGGATGACCTGTATGAGGTGGAGGGGCTCCACCTCGCAGTCGGCGAGGTCTACAGGATTTGCGTAGTAGGCGCGCATAGCGGCCTCCGTGGGGTCGGCGATGGCGCCGGTGTCAATGTGCTGCACGTGGACAAATGTAGGTACGCAGTGTGTTATGACTTCGACAGGGGCGAGATTGGTTTCAGGTTTTCGCGCGGGGCCGCGGGCGGGCGCTCAGCTTGGTGAAGTGAGCCAGCCACGGCACGCAAATCTCGTATCCTGAATCATGTGACTCGTGGAGCAGCGGCAGTATGATCGCGTTCGTGAATAGCAAACCCATGCTGTGCTAGGGTAAAGCCGGGCTAGACCCGCGCGAACGTCGGCTAGCCGACCACCTCCACCAACTCCATCCACTTCTCCTCCTTCGCCTCCCGCTCCGCCCGCACGGCGTTCAACTCCTTGCCTAGCCGCTCGAAGTCCACCGGCGTGAGATCGGTTTTGGCGAAAGCCGCCTCTAATTCTGCTTCCTGCTTGGTGAGCTTGTCGACTTGGGACTCTAGCTTCTTGAGCTCTTTTTGGGCCTGCGGCGCTGGGCCTGGGGCGCTAGGAGCCTGGGGCGCTGGGCCTGCGGCACTGCTGGCGCGAGCGTCACTCTTGCCGTCGCGCAGGTGCTGGCGGTACTCCTCGTAGGTGCCGTTCCAGTCCACTACCTCGCCGTCGCCGGGGAGGATGAAGAGGTGGTCGGTGAGCTTGTCGAGGAAGTAGCGGTCATGGCTCACGATAAGTAGGCACCCGGGGTAAGTCTGGAGGAAGTCCTCGAGCACGGTGAGCGTGAGGATGTCGAGGTCGTTGGTGGGCTCGTCGAGGATGAGGAAGTTGGGGTTCTTCATCAGCACCGTGAGTAGGTACAGGCGCCGCTTCTCGCCGCCGGAGAGTTGCGAGGCGTAGACCTGCTGCTGCTCGCCAGTGAAGAGAAACTTCTCGAGCAGTTGTGACGCCATCAGCTTGCCCTTTTTCAGCGGCAGGAACTCGGCCACGTCACGGACCACCTCGATGACCTTGCGCTCCAGTTGTTTTGACGAAAGTCCACCCTGCGTGTAGAAGCCAAACTCGACCGTATCGCCAACCACAGCCTTACCGGTATCGGGCTGGAGCTGACCAGTGATGACGTTTAAGAAAGTAGACTTACCGGAGCCATTTCGTCCAACTAATCCTACTCTTTCGCCCTTGGCAAACTTGTAATTAAACTTTTCGAATAGTGGGCTTTCGCCAAAACCTTTACTTACGTTGTGGCACTCGACTACTTTAGTACCGAGTCTCGAACCCTCAAATACCAGCTCCATGCTTTCATCATAATCGAGCTTGCGAAGTGAAGATTTAAGTTCGTAAAAACTATCCAATCGACTCTTTGACTTCGTGCTTCTCGCGGCCGGTGATTTGCGCGCCCATTCCAACTCGGATTTAAACAGCTTGCGGCGGTTCTTCTGATCGGCGGCCATGTTTTCGTGGCGCTCCTCGCGGCGCTGGAGGAACGTGGAGTAGTTGCCGGGGTAGACGTGCATCTGGCCGTCTTCCAATTCCATGATGGTCCTGCAGACGCGCTCCAGGAAGTAGCGATCGTGCGTCACCATAAAGAGCGTCACCGAGGGGCGCTGGAGGTAGTCCTCGAGCCAGGCGATCATCTCGAGGTCGAGGTGGTTGGTGGGCTCGTCGAGGATGAGGACGTCGGGCTCGGAGATGAGCAGACGCGCGAGCGCGAGGCGCTTTTGCTGACCACCGGAGAGCGAATCGACCTTTTGGCTCGTATCCTGGAGACCGAGCTGTCCGATTACTTCCTTGACTTTCGCCTCGAAGTCCCAGGCGTTGTGCTGGTCCATGAGCCCCATGGCGACGGTGAGTTTGTCGAGGTCGTCCGGGTCGAGCAGGGCGTCCTCGTAGGCGCGCACGGCGTTGGACAGCGGGGTTTCGTGGTCGAAAGCGGCCTCGAGGACGGTTTGGCCGGGCTGGAAGATCGGGTCCTGGTGGAGGTAGCCGATGCGGGCGGCCTTGGCCTGGTGGCGCTCGGAGCCGATGCCCTCGGGGAGTTCTTCGCCGGCGAGGACTTTGAGCAAGCTGGTCTTGCCGGTACCGTTGCGGGCGACGAGGGCGATTTTGTCGCCGGGGTTGATTTGGAGGGAGACCTCGTGGAAGAGGGTCTTGGGGCCGTAGGCCTTGGAGACTTGGCGGAGTTCGAGGAGCATGGGGCGCGAAGGTACGGGGGCGGGGCTGGGCGCATTTGGAGATTTGGCGCTTTGCGCTTGGCTGAAATTTAACGCGAAGGCGCGAAGGTGCGGGAGGGTGCGGAAGTCGCGAAGGCTATTCTATCGCTGAGGGTAGCATGGGCTAAGCCGAAGGGCTTTCTGCACTTTGGACGACGGCTTTCAACACGGAGGCATGGAAGACACAGAGGGACACAGAGGCTAAATACGCTTTGCGTATTTGGGGCACGGAGCTACCGGCGCGCTCGGCGACGGCGGCTCCTGGGGTAACCTATCACATCGTGGGCGATCTAAAATGTGCTCTCGGCAGTAGATTCGCTGGACTGTGGAGGATATAAAGAAGCTTACGGAAGTCATAATCGCGGCGGCAATCGAAGTGCATCGAGTGCTTGGGCCTGGACTCTTAGAAAGCATCTATGAGAGTTGTCTCGTTGAAGAACTGCGGCTGCGTAGCAGTCTCGTCGAACGGCAGGTCCAGCTCTCCGTAGTCTACAAAGGAGTAACCCTCCAACAGACATTCTACCTCGACCTGCTCGTGGCCGGCACCATCATCGTCGAAGTGAAAGCCTTGCAGAGCAACAACCCCGTTCACGCCGCGCAACTCCTGACCTACCTCAAGGTCGCCGACAAAAGGCAAGGCCTCGTCCTCAACTTCGGACTCGCCACCTTAAAGGAAGGCATTCAAGGCGTCGTCAACGGCTACTAGCATCCCTCTCAGCAGGCAAGCACTAGTGTGGGTGGTGCAAGTAACGATGGCAGTCACGCCGAGCGCGTCTGGCTCAGTGTCTCCAGTTGCCCCGCAACTGTACCGCTGTGCCCCTCCGTGACCTCCGTGCCTCCACGTTAAAAATAAACGAGCGCGAAGCGCGAACCTCCCTACCACCCCTCACACCTCACCTTCAACCACTTCCTTTCCCCCTTCTTCAAGCCCGGCGCCAGCCGCTTATACACCTCACTGTGGTAAGCACTCAACCAAGCCCGCTCCTCCACCGTCAACAGATCAGGCTCCACCAACAGCATGTCGATCGGGTAGTAGGTAATCGTCTCGAAGCGCAAGAACCTTTGCCCCTCCTCTACCTCTTCTTCGGGGAATGCCGGCACCGCCAGGACCAAGTTCTCGATCCTGATCCCGTAAGCCCCCTCCTGGTAGTACCCCGGCTCGTTGCTCGTAAACATCCCCGCCGCAAAGGGCGTCTTCCCGCGCTCGCTCAAGCCCGGCGCAAAGCCCTGCGGCGGCTCGTGGACATTCAGGAAGAAGCCCACGCCGTGGCCCGTGCCGTGTCCAAAGTCCAGGCCCTGCTGCCACAGGTACTGCCGCGCCAGCGTATCTAGTTGTATCCCCCGCGTCCCCACCGGGAAAACCGCCCGGCTCAAGGCAATCATGCCTTTTAACACGAGCGTGTAGCGCGTCCGTTGCTCATCCGACACTTTGCCCAGACCGAAAGTGCGCGTGATGTCCGTGGTCCCGTCCACGTACTGGCCGCCGCTGTCTACCAGGAGGATGCCGTTCGGCTCGATCTCGGCGTCCTCGCCGGGGACAGGGTGGTAGTGCGGCAGCGCCGCGTTCGCACCGTAGGCCACGATGGCCGTGAAGCTGTCGCCGTAGTAGCCCTCCTCCTTCGAGCGCTCCTTTCTCAGCACCTCCACGAACTCGCACTCGCGCACCTTGCGCACCCGCAGCTCGTGCTCCAACCAGCGGAAGGCCCGCACCAGCGCCACCCCGTCCTTGGCGTGCGCCCGGCGGATGTGCCCGATCTCGGTCTCGTTCTTGATCGCCTTCGCGAGCCGAATTGGACTGGCGAAGTGCACACGTTGTCCAGCCTGGAGGAGCTCGGCGAGGTGGTGATTGACCTGCGCCTCGTCGATACCGATGCGTGCGGTTTTGGCGAAAGCCGTCAATGCCTTCTCGTGCGCGGAATAAGGCTGGACCTTGATATGGCTTTTGCCAAAACGTTTTAGCGTCTGCTTATCGACTCGGGTATCGTCGGTGAAGAGCGTGAGTTCGTCCCGACCGACTAGCAGGTAGGCCAGCGCCAGGGGGTTGGCCTCGATGTCGGAGGCGCGGATATTGAGCAACCACGCGATCTCGTCGAGGGCCGTGATGAAGGTGTGTGTGAGATTAGCCTTCGCGAGTGCGGAGCGCAACTCCGCCACTTTGTCCTCGGCCGAGCGACCGGCATACGCCACGTCGTGACTGAAGAGCGTCGAACTCGGCATCGGCTCGCGATCGGTCCAGGCGGCGTCCACGAGGTCGACGTCCGTGCGCAGCGTGAGTCCTCTCGCGTCGAAGCGGCGCTGTATGTCGCGTACCTGATCGACGGTGAAGAGCCGACCGTCGACGCCCACCGTCCCGTCCTCCGGCAGCGTGTCCGCCAGCCAGTCGACGTACTCCGCACTCCCCTGCGCCGACCGCATCATCGGTAGGCCACTGGTGCGCGCGAGCTCCGCCTTCGCCGACACGAAGTAGCGACTGTCGGTCCACACGCCCCCGCCGTCGAGGGTCACCACGGCCGTGCCCGCCGAGCCCGAGAAGCCACTGAAGTGGGCGCGCGACTTAAAGCGCTCCGGCACGTACTCGCTCTGGTGCGGATCGGCACTCGGCAGGATGACCGCCTGTACGCCGGCGGCTTGCATGGCGCTGCGCAGAGCGGTGAGCCTTTCGGCAAAACGGGGATCGAGAGTAGCGGACAAGGGATCAGATTTAGCTAGCCGACGGCCTGTGACTAGTCGGCGAATCTAAGGTTTCAGGGCCGGCAGGCGCACCGGCTTGCGCCAATCCGCACAGCCGATCTTACAGCAGTAAACTTTGTAAGGTTCACTTCCGTGAATCGGTGCCCGTCCGCGGCCTGCGGGTAGGGATCAGTCGCGAAGCCACTACACGCTATCCCCCACGCGTGCCGAGACCCCAGGCGGGTCACTTATCCCTTTTCAATTCCCTACGCTCCAACTTCCGCTCCCGTTTCCACGCCCGCTTCTGTGCTTTCCAACTGCCCTCGTCGTTGAGGGCGTCGTAGAAGTCCCGCTTGCTCAAACGCAGCTTCGTGACCGGGTCCTGGCCCGGGGTAAGCTTCATCTCGAGGTGGAACTTGAGGTCCGTATCCTCGAAGCCGCGGCGCTTCGGGACTGCGGCCAGGTCGCGGCGGCGAAGGTTGGCCAGGGGGATCGAGAGAAAGAGCGTCGAGACGCTGTCCAGGTAGATGTCGCCCTCGATGAAGGCCGACACGGCGTTGGACTGAATTTCGGTGACCGGCAGGTAGACGCGGTTGCCGTCGAAGGTGAGCTGCACGTCGATCGGGGCGAATTTGAGGACATCGAGGCGCTTGCGGACCTTGTACTTCGCCGCGATCGCATCGATCGCCGCCACCCCCGCCACGGTCAGGTTGCGGAGCTGAAGCTCCATCGTCCCGCACGTCAGCTCGTCGAACACGGTGGCCGACTCGTGCCCGCCCGTCACGGCGCCCGTCACGTCGAGCCTCAGGCTGAGCTCCGCGTCGAGCTGCTCGGCGCGGGAGAGGTCCTCGATCCCGAAGTACTCGAAGCCCCGCAACAAAGACGCCAGATCAAGCTGATCGCTATTGATCTTCGTCACGAAGGGCGTCAGGCCGAGATCGGCGAGCCCGAGGGTCCCCATTAGGTCAAGGTAGCCGTCGCCGTAGTCGAAGCCCGTCGTGTCGACGTGTAGCACCTTATCGGCGTCCATGTAGAGCCCGCTCCGGACGTCGCGTACGCTCAGGGCGCTCGTGAGCTCGAGCTCGTCGATCTGAAGCGCGACCTGCGGCTCGAACTTCTCCATCACCGCGCGGATCGTGCGGCGCAGGTGGAGCTCAACCTCGACGGCGGTGGTATCGGCAAAGGCGGTGTCGGCAACAACAGCGGTGTCGGCGGTAGCGGAGGCGCCGGTGTCGGTGCCGGCGACGGTATCGGCGGCCATCTCGAACGAGAGGGAGTCCGTAGCCGCGGCAACCCTGCGCTTGCCCCGGGGCGCCTTGCCGGGCTGGCCCCGTCCCTCGGCCACGGCGCTGGTGAACTCCACCGCGCTCACCCCAGGCGCGGGTGGGGTCCCGGGGCCGTCCGTGCTGATGAGTGCGTTGATGTCGCTCCACACGAGGCGCGGCGCGTACACCGTGAGGTCGCTTGAAAACTGCTTGCCCGTGCCCCCGAGCACCACCTCGCTCACGTTGCGAGCGTGGCCGCGGACAGATAGCTCCTGGCCGAGGCGAGGATCCTTGACGAGGAAGTCCACCGCCGCCGAATCCGCCCGCATCCGCACGTCCAGGTGATCGACCGGCACCGTGATCCCGGCCGAGCGGAAATCCACCGTCGCGTTCGTCACCCGCAGCTGCATCGCGTTGCGCGCGATGAGGGTCCTGAGGTCGGGCACCAGGCCGGCGTACCCCATGCGGAAGTCGAAGTCGCCCCGGCGGAAGAAGAAATCCTCGGTCTGGAAGAAGGTGTTGAACAGCTCCGGCGATCCCTGCAGGGCCACGCGCGTGGTCTGGAAGTCGCGGCGCTCGGGGCGGTCGGGCTCGAAGTCGATTTGTGCGCTGAAGGGCAGGTCCTTATTGCTGACCAACCTGATGCTGCCCTCGGTCTGGTCGACGACGATCCCGTCCACGGCATCCATCATCCCGCGTTGCGCGATCTCGATACTTACGTCGTTGGGCAGCGAGCTGATCTCCTCCAAGAGCCCGATCCCGAAGTAGTCCATCTTCGGTAGGACGCTCGCGAGATCGAGGTGGCCGGCGTCGAGGCGGAACTCGAAGGGCGTGCGCTGCTGGGGGGAGATGTCGAGCCTTCCGGCAAAACTCACCACGGCGGTGTCGATCACGAAGGTGGTCCGCTCCAAGACCACCGTATAGTCGTCCCGGAAGTGAAGACCCGTGTTGAAACGGAATACGTCGAGCCCGTAGTAGCTCATCGTATCGATCCGGATGTTGACCTCTGGATTGAAGGTGGACCTGACGAGCGTGAGCGTAGACTTGAAGGCATTCTTCTTGGCCGCGTCCGTTTTGGCGGAAGCCGCCGCCCCGTCTACCTCCCCGAGGATATCCACGATGTCGGTCCACCCGATCTTGCCCGCGGTCAGGTTGACGTCGGCGGCCACGGCGGCGTTCGGGTTCGTGCCAAGGAGCTTGCCGAGCCCCAGGAGCTTGCCCTCGAGGCGGTAGTCGCTGCGCCGGTCGGGCGTCGTACCGACGATGTCGTAGTAGCTCGTGTCCCGCGCCTTGCGCAGGTCGATACGCTTAAACGGCAACGAGACCCCGACGTCGGGCAGGCGCACGGTGGCGTCCTCGATCACGACCTCGACCAGGGCGCTGTTGATGAGGGCCATGATGTTGGCCGGGTCGCCGTCCACCGAGCCGCGCCCGCGCATACGCCCCTGCGTGAAGAGGAATTGGTTGCCCTGGATCGCCCTGGAGACGGCGCTCGCCGGTCCGCTCATCGTGCCCCCGGCCCGCAGGTTGACGCCTTCGGCCTTGGAGGCCGTGACGAGGCCGCCCACGGAGCGCATGTCGAAGCCGAGATAGGTGGTCCGCACGGTGTCGACGAAGAACTGGATGCCCTTGCGACCGCCCGTCGTGTCGGCCGGGTAGTTGACGAACCGCCCGTCGAGGTAGGTATCGTAAAAGACGTCGCGGTTGATGCGGGCCGTATTCTTCGGCAGGTGTAGCGCGATCTCGATCGTGGGCTTGCGCCCGGGCTCCGGCAGGAAGATTGTGGTCACCGACTCGAAGCGCCCCTCGACATCGAGGCTCGCGATTTCGCGCAGCAGCTGCGGGGCCAAAACCTCTCGCGCGCGATCGACGTACGACTCCGGCATCGCGATCCGGATCGTGGACACGGTGTCGCGTCGGAGGTGGAAGCGCGCGTCGATCTGCGCGACGTTGGGCCCCAGGTGCAGCGAGGGCGCGTGGGCCGTCAGCACCTTGTCCGCCACCCTCAGGCGCAGCTGCCCGAATACCGGTTTGTCGTCGAGGAACGGCCCCTGCTTTTGCTTAAATAGCAGCTCGTCCATGGCCACGTCTAGGCTCACGGTGGCCTCGAAGTCGGGCTCTAACACGAAGTCGTCGACGCACAGGTCCCGGATGACGCCGGCCACGTGGGTCTCGAGCGCGGAGTCGAGGTAGGTCACGGCGAAATCCTCGAGCCGGAGCTGGGCCGTCGGGTTGAGCTTGAAGTAACCAGGCCCAGCCTTTACCTGCAGGGTGTCGCTCTCGACTTCGGGCTTCTCGGCGGTTCCGAGGAGGCGCCCGAGATTGGTCGTGCCGTCGGGCAGCTTCACGACGTGAAATTCGCCCCCGCGGATGCGGAAGGCGTTGACGGTGGCCGTGCGCGTGTCCCAGAGGTCGACCGTGAGCGGGAGCTCCAGCGTGTCGATGCGCAGGAGGCGCGGTCGGTCGTTACGGCCTGCGCCAAAACCGGTCTCCACGAGGCTGAATTGCGTGAGCATCAGCGTCACCTCCGGAAAGTCGCGAATGTCGCGCACGCGCAAACTCCGGAACTCGATCGTGCCGCCGTTGAGCCCCACGACGTCCTCGAAGCGCTTGATCTCCTCGGAGGCGAGGTAGCGGACCCCGAACCAGGCGCCGGTGGCCAGGAGCGCCAGCAGGATAATAAGCGCCAGGATCGCACCTACGAGCCATTTGACCCACGGACGAGCTGGCTTGGAGAGGGCGTCGGACACTTGGGAAAGGTAACGCCGGTGGGCGTGGGGAAGTTAGGGGCGGGATTGGGGGCTGGGGATTGAGGGTCGGGCTTTTTGGACGCTAGCGCCTGCGGCCCCGCTATAGAGCGCGAGAGGATCGCAAGGAGGGGACCGCTGTGCGGGCGCGGTCGTTACGGACGATTATTTTTTATACGAGGTCAGCCGACCCTCCACGCTACTCTCCAGCAATTCGTACGGCTCGGTCGGCCAGAAGAGTTCCGTGATGACGACCGTGCCTTCGTCGGCGAAGAGCTCAACGGAAGTGCGGTCGATCAAGATATCGATGCCGATCTCGGGATGGCCGATGAGTCGCGGGGCGTAATCCGGACCAGTAGCGAACTTTTCGCTGAAGCTGCTCTTCCCAGCCTGGCGGCGGTCCACGTAGAACGAACCGTACCCGGAGCCCGCGTGATCTGGGTCGAAACCGATGAGGAGGCGCTCGCCGAGGCCATTGGTGAGGGCAACTTCGAAGGGCGTTTTGGCGGAAGCCACGAGACGCAACGTATAAGCGCCGGAGGGCGCGACCTCCCGGAGACGCAGCCGCTCGCCGCCGTGGAAGGTGAGTTCGCCGCCGCCGCCGCCCGCACCGAGCATGGGCGACTGCCCGAGGCGAACCCCTGCGCCGGCTATCTGTCTCAGCGTGAGCGCCCGCGGCACCGTCATCGCACTGCGCCACGTCGTCGTCGGCACCACCTGCGCGTAATCCCAATTGCTCATCCAACCTATAAAAATGCGCTGGTCGTGTCCGTGAGTGGTCGGCACGTCACTGAAGGTCACGCCGGCGTAGTTGTCGCGGCCGTAGTCGAGCCACTTGGTGTTTTGACGAAAGTCGTACCCCTCTTCCTGATCGACGGTAAAGCGCTCGCCGTCCCAGTCGCCGGTGAAGTAGAAGGTGCCGGAGCCACCGTTGGCGGCGCCGGGGTTGATGCTTTGCAGCAACACCCACTTCGTCTCTAGCGTGTGATTCAAGACCATCGGGAAAAAGTCGGGGCACTCCCAGACGCCCGCGTGATTTGCGGCATCGGCGCCGAACTCGCTGAGGAAGGTCCACTCGCGCAGATTCGGCGAAGCGTAGAAGCGCACGCGGTCCTTGGCGGCGAAGACCATCAGCCACTGTTCGCGCGCCCGGTCCCAGATCACCTTCGGGTCCCGGAAGTCGCGAATCTTGTCGGTGTTAGGCACGACGGGATTGCCGGCGTAAGTGGTCCACGTCCGCCCGCTGTCGAGGCTGTAGGAGAGGCTCTGGTACTGGAAGTCGTCACGGTTGGGGTCCCTTTCGCCCGCCAGATCGTGTTGTGTGTAGAGGGCCACCAGTGGCGGATTGCTACGGCTTACGCCAAAACCGCTGGTGTTGTGGCTATCGACTACGACGCTGCCGGAGAAGATGAGCCCGAGGGAGTCCGGGTACAGCGCGATGGGTTGGTGCCGCCAGTCCACGAGATCGGCGCTGGTGGCGTGGCCCCAGTGCATCGGCCCCCAGACGTTGGAATCCGGGTAGTGCTGGTAGAAGAGGTGCCACTGGCCGGCGTGGAAGACGAGGCCGTTGGGGTCGTTCATCCAACCGCCGGGGGGCGTGAGGTGAAAGACGGGGCGGTAGAGGGAGTCGGGGCCTTCGATGTCCCGGATGACGGCGGTGGCCCCGGGGTTGGGCACCGAGGGGCTTCGGCAGGCGTGGGCTAGGAGGAGGAATGGATAGGCGAGGAGTATATGGAGTCGCATAGTGGAGGTCTTGGAATCCGCGGACACTTACAGTGTAGAGAGAAGAGCTAGAAAATCAAACGCGCTCATTACTTGAATTTTAGGAAAATCAACATGGGTTAACATGGCAAAATGTCGATCATTCGTTACAATGTAATCCACGTCGGCAGCGATTGCACAGTCAACGAATTTATTATCATCTGGATCGACCTGGAGCGGGTTAACCGGAAAGAGATTTATATCCTATCAGTCCGACGAAGGTTGAAGATTAAACCAATCACATTCCGGGCTACATCCAGGCTGATTCGCTCACCAAGGATTTCCTCGTATTCTAGTAAAATATCTGTTGTGACCGCAAGTGTAAAGACATTTTGATTAAAGGCGTCAAAGATTGGCCGAAGCTCGCTACCTCGTCGCAAGGAGGAAAGTAACACGTTCGTATCGAGCACGATCCTCATTCAGAGGGCGTCGACATCATCCGAGACCTTTCGTGCGAAATAGTCCACGAACATCTGCCGGAAGTCGGCCAGTTCCTGCTCGCTCATCTCAAAGTGGAACGTCTGGAGGATGGCGAGCTGAGTGTTGGTAAGGGGCTTAGTCATGGTCTCGGTTGTGAGTAGCGAGATGTATCGACCGAAGATACCCCATCAAACTGGTTCACAGTGCGAGCGCGATTGAGACTTCCGTGCGATACCGCTGGCCCTCCACACGTCTCCACTCGACTGGCGCGCGTCACGACAGCGCTCCCACGGCCGACCGAACTCGTATCGATACACTGCGAACGCCCGCCGCCCCGAGCCCGCTCGCGATTCAGGACGCAATGCTTGTCACCCTACCTTCGCCCGCCGCCGCCTCCCCATGGTCTCCGTCATCACCGTCACCCTCAACGCCGAATCCCCACTCGCCGCCACCATCGCGAGCCTCCTCACCCGGGACCGCGACGCGTTCGAGTGGCTCGTCGTCGACGGCGGGAGCACGGACGGCACGATCGCCCGCTGCCGCGACAGCGGCCTCGAGCCCCGCCTCCTCCCCTACCCCGGGAGCTCCATCTACGAGGCCATGAATCGCGGTATCGACGAGGCTCGAGGCGACCTGGTCTACTTCCTCAACGCAGGCGACGCACTGTCTCCCGGGTTTGACTTCGCCGAGGTGTTAGATTACAAAAGAGAGCACCCCGAGACGGTCCTGCTGTACGGCGACGTGCTCCGCCTCAAGTCCCAAAGCATCTACGCCGGGCGCTTTACCCGCGCCAAACTGTTGTGGAAGAACATCTGCCACCAGTCCATCTTCTTCGACACGGAAGCAATTCGCGCCAGACGTTACTCGATTAAATACCGCGCCAACGCGGACTACGCCCTCAACATCGAACTCCTCGGCCAGTACCCCGCCCGGTGCGTCTACCTCCCGCTCACCGTGGCCGAGTATGACGACCGCGACAAATCCATTAGCCGCTCGGGCTACGAGAACGCCTTTGAGCGAGACCGCTTGACACTGATACACAGGCACATGGGCAAACGGTACGCGCTGCTCGAACTCGTGCGCCGCGCGACGCACGTCCGGGGGATGCTGCGCAAAGCGGGCTTGATGCCACCATTCGAAGGCTAACGTATTTTTTTTCGCAGGCCTTTGAATCACTCCGACAGCTATGGTTTTTACGCAAGTACGCCGACTCGCCCGCCAATTAGGCTTTGACGTCGCTCACTACTCCAAGAGCGACCTCGCCCGGCGCGCCAGGATCATCGCTCGCCACGGGATCGACTTGGTGCTCGACGTGGGCGCCAACCACGGCCAGTACGCTAAGGGGCTACGCTCGCATGGCTACCGCGCCGAGATCATCAGCTTCGAACCGGTCTCCGCGGCATATTCGGTGCTCGCACAGGCCTGCGCGCGCGATCCGAAGTGGAGCTGCTTCACGTATGCCCTCGGCTCGGAGGCTCGCTCGGCACAGATCCACGTGGCACTGTCCAACGACAGCAGCTCCTTGCTGGCGGTGTCGGACGAGCTGACGCGTATTGCCCCTGGGACAGCGTCTTCGCGGACTGAGACGATCGAGGTGCGGCCGCTTGACGAGGTCTACGGCTCCCTGGTCGGCGGTGCCGCACACGTCATGCTCAAAATCGACGCGCAAGGTTTCGAGCGGGAGATCCTCCGCGGGGCCGAGGGATCATTACCGAAGCTCGAACTCCTCCAGCTCGAGATGTCGCTCGCCGAGATGTACCGCGGGGAGACCTTGCTCCCGGAGATGCTACGGTTCCTCGACGCGCAAGGCTTCACGGCGATCTCACTGGAGAACGGACTCGTAGATCGTGACACCGGCTACCTCAAGCAGGTCGACGGCCTCTTCGCCCGCCTATAGGCACTTGCGCCTAGCGCAGTAGCTCTCGCTGGAGCTCCTCCAGGCTCTTGCCCTTCGTCTCCGGCATCACGAAGGCCACGTACAGCAGTTGCCCTACCATCATCACGGTAAAGAAGGCGAACAGCCACTCCCCGCCCACGGCGGCGGCCACGGGCGGGAAGGCGGATGCGATGATCGCCGCGAACACCCAGTGCGTCCCGCAACCGAAGCTGTTGCCGAAGGCCCGGACCTCGTTCGGGAAGATCTCCGAGATGAACACCCAGATCACGGCTCCCTGCGACATCGCGAAGAAGCTGATGTAGGCGAAGATCAGGTAGGGCACCGCGGCGAACTCCTCGGTCACAAAGGCGCGGGCCGTCAGACCGAGCGCGAGGATCAAACCCACCGAGCCGATCAGCATCAAGGTTCGCCGGCCGAGCCGATCGATGAGCAGCATGCCCACGACCGTGAAGACGAGGTTGAAGGTGCCCACCCCTGCCGAGGCGAGCAGCGCGGCGTCCGCCCCAAGACCCGTCGACGCAAAGATCCGCGGGGCGTAGTAGATGATGGCGTTGATCCCGGAGGTCTGGTTGAAGAACGCAAACAGGAAGGCCAGCAGGATCGGCCACTTGTATCGGCCGCTCAGGAACTCGCTGAGGCCCTGCGTCGGGGCGGCCGGCAGGTCGGAACTGCGGATCAGCGCCAGCTCGGCGGCGGCCTCCGCGGGGGGAAATACTTGCTCCAGGACGCTTAGTGCCTCTGCGTCCTGTTTTGCCTTGAGCACCAACCAACGCGGCGAACGCGGCACGCGCGTGATGAGCAGCACATACACCAACGCCGGCAGGATCTCGACGCCGAGCATCACGCGCCAAATGTCGAAACCGCCGAACAAGGACTGTCCGCCCTGGCTGGCCACGAAGTAGTTCGAGATATACGCCGCCATGATCCCGGCCACGATGTTGAGCTGGAAGATGACCACGAGTCGCCCGCGCATCGCCTTCGGGGCCACTTCCGAGATGTACATCGGCGCCACCACCGACGAGGCCCCAACGCCGAGGCCCCCGATGAAGCGCGCCGCCATCAACGTATATACCTCCGGGGCGAGGGCCGAGCCCACGGCCGAGATTAAGAAGAGGGCCCCGACCCAGATTAGGCTCCGCTTGCGGCCGAAGAGGTCCGCCGGCCAGCCTCCGAACAGCGCCCCAATCACCGTGCCGTACAGCGCCATGGCAACGGTTTGGCCCACGAGTGCGTCCGACAGTCCCCACTGCGCCTGGATGGCCTGCTCGCCCCCCGAAATCACAGCCGTATCGAAGCCAAACAGGAATCCGCCGAGCGCGACGATGACGGACCAGGCGATGAGGCGGCGCAAGTGGGTTGGGTGCATTGGGGTGGAAGGTAGGCGCTCGGCACGGCGCTGGGTTCATAAGGCTTCCGCCAAAACCTCCCGACATCCTGCCGCCCCGATTGTATATAGGCGCAACCTCGGCGCTGGCTACGACCCGGAGTTTACCTTGCTGCCGAATGCGCGGCCCAGCCACGTGCAGTCTCTGAGTATGACGCGCACTGTCCTAGTTTTTCTGGTCCTGGCGCTTATGGCAGACGCACTCGTGGCGCAAGGGCCCTGTGGACCTATGTCTTCGTCCCAGCGCCTGAGCGTTCCGTCGGTCGGCACGACGGTGGTGCGCCTCCCCTCGGGGCAGCGCGTCGTCGGCGGTTTGGTCGAGGGCAAGCCCATGCTCCAGTTGCTCGACGCGGAGTTCAGGTCCCTACGCACCCTGCTACTCGACATCGACGGCGGCAACGTCACGGGCCACGTCTCCTCCCTGCTCTACGACCCGGCAGGGTTCCTCCTGGTGCACGCCTACCACCAGGGCGGCAGTGCCATCGAGATGACCATCATGAAGGTCACCGCCGACCTCGGGCGGGTGGTCTGGTCGCGGCGCCTCGCGGGCACGAACCAGAACGTGCTCTTCGCGGCCATCCAGGTCGACGAGCAGGGCGACTACCTCATGAGCGGCAGCCAGACCGAGCGCATCAGTGGCTCCAGTGGCTGCGATGCCCTCCTGCTCACCCTCGACGCCGAGACCGGGCGGACCAAGTCCACGCTCTTCGCCAACAGCGGCTCCTGCGAAGACTGGCAATTCCTGCGGCAGATCAACGGCCGCCTCTACTCGGTGGGCCGTTGGGATCCCGAAAACCAATCCACGCCCGGCTACCGTATCGCGCTCACGAAGTTTACCCCCGCCCGCGACGGCGTCGAGTGGGTGAAATACTACGTGGCCCCGAGCGACAAACCTGCTCGTTGCTACCCTTACGATATTATCGGGCACAACGGCGGCATCACCATCGTCGGCATGGGCGACGTCGGCGGCACTTCCCTCATGGACGTCGAGGCGATCATCATCCAGACCGACCTCGAGGGCAATGCCCAGCGGATCGACTACCTCGACTTCCCCGCTTCGGCGTCCCGCGAGACCATCTCCCAGATCGCCAACACCCCACAGGGCCTGCGCATCGCCGGCGTCTACCTCGACCGCGGCACCGCCTTCAATTGGGTAGCCCAGCTCGACGGCGACAGCAAAATACGCTGGGCGAGTTCGGTGTCGCTCAACCGGACGGGCAATTCACAGAACGACTTCGCCCTCGCGCTCGGCAAGCGCTTCGACTTCCTCGACGACCGCACCCATATCTTCGGCGCTACCCTCGACCAGGGCCAGATCTACGCCGCCTACGAGACCCTCGACGCACAGGGCCGTAGCAACAGCCCTTGCAGTCTCGTCGAGCCTATCGCCATCCAGCAGCGAACTGAGCTCCGTCCCACTACCTACGCTAGTAAATTTGCGCTCTTGCGGACCGGCAACGAGCTGCCCGCGCGGACCACGACGGTCCGACTCTTGGAAGTCGTCAACGTAGCGAGTTGTAGCGAGACCCGGGTCACGTCCCGCAGCGCCACCTACTGCCAGGGCACCGAGATCAGCCTCGGGAACACCGATCTGCAGAAGCCCGATGTCGCCTTCCAAGCGGCCGACTCCACAGCAAGTAGGCAGGTGTGCATCGCTTGCCCCAACAGTACCATGCGGGCCGCGCGCTCGGGCGTATACCTGTTCGGGAAGGCCGACGACCCTTGCCTCGCGCCGGACACCCTACGCGTAACCGTCACCGCACCCGACACCGCCTACGCCACGGTGGTCACCTGCGAGCCCAGCGTTCGCCTCGCGGATGGACGGATCGTGTCCCAGAGCGGCCGCTACGTCAGCATCCGCGGCAACACCGGCACCTGCGACTCTACCATTATCGCCGATATCGTGCTCGGCAGTGCCACGAGTGTACCCTTCCGCACCAGCTTCTGCGACGGCGATACCCTCAAGCTCTTCGGCAACAGCTACGCCGACGGGGGCGACTTCGAGCGCGTGATCCAGAATGGGGCTTGCGCCAAAACCATCAACATCACCCTCACGAAGTTTCCCAGCTACGCCCTCACCGACCGGCAGGAGGTCTGCGCCCCCGCTGGCTTCGAGCTCGACGGCCGCCGCTGGCTCCCCGGCGAGACCTACACCCGCACCCTCGCCACTGTGCGAGGCTGCGACAGCACCCAGACCACGACTTTCGCCCAGGGACGCGAACCGAGCACCGCCGCCAGCTTCACGATCTGCGAAGGCGAGACCCACGCCTTCGCCGGAGAGGGACTCACGTCCTCGGGTACCTACGAACGCAGGTTCCAGAGGCTCAACCAGTGCGACAGTATCGCCGTACACGAACTCACCGTCAAGCCTCTCGCCCGGAGCGCAGAACTTTCCCAGGCCTGCAAGGGCGACCAGATTACGCTAGGTAGCCTCACGTTCGTGCGCGACACCGTTTTGCGGGTCACCGCCCTCGGCGCCAACGGCTGCGATAGCGTCCACACCCAAACGGTACACTTTCGCGCTCGTCCGGAGGCAAGGGTCGACACCTTGCTGCCCGCCTGCGACGGAGCAGCTACCGGGAGAATTGTATTGTCGATGGCCGACACGCTGACCTTTCAGTGGCTCGACGGGACCGCAGGGACTACCCGCGCCGACGTTGCCGCGGGCACCTACCCCGCCCTGATCCGCGACGCCGAAGGCTGCACCTCTGCGGTAGACTATCTCGTCGAGGCTCGCGCCAGCATTCGCGTGACCACGGAGTTACGGTCTCCTACCTGTGTCGGGATGGCCGACGGCTACCTCCGTCTCACCCCCGGCGATAGCATCGCCTACTCCAGCGCCGGCGGCGGGCGCTCGTCCAGCCACCGTTACGATTCGCTGCGGGCCGGTCGCTACGCGGTGCGCTACGTGGACGTTCGAGGATGCGCGGCGGCCTTCGACACGCTAGTGCCCGAGGGCCGCGCCTTGCCGCAACTGTCGCACGCATCTCCGCTGGTGGTGGTGCTGGGCGATAGCCTGCGCATGGACCCGACCTACGAGGCCGGCCACACCCTCGTCTGGTCGCCGGCTACGCCCACGTCGATGTCGTGTGCCGACTGCGCGGCGCCCTGGGTGAGCCCGTTGCGGGATACCGAGCTCGGATTGGTCGCCACGGATGATGTCGGTTGCGCCTCGCAGCTTGTCGTAAGGCTCATCGTAGACGTCGGTCCGCCGATCTATACACCGAATGCCTTCAGTCCGAATGGAGACGACAACAACGAGCGCTGGCTGCCGCGGGGGGCCGCCAACGTCGACCGCATCCTCCGGCTCGCCATCTTCGACCGCTGGGGCGAGCTGGTCTACCTCCAGCGCGACATCACCCTCGCGGATCCTCGCCTCGGCTGGGACGGGACGCACCGGGGGAAGGCCCAGGACGCGGCCGTGTTCGTGTACGTCGTAGAATACGTCCTCAAGAACGGTGCGCTGTCGGTTACGCACGGCGACCTTACGCTGATGCGATAAGCCGCCGTCTTACCGCTTGGCTTGCAGTTCAAAAGTGCACATGCGGGACTTCGGCGGCGCAACTACCCGAACACATTAAAGCGCCGCCGCACCCACGCCGCACCCGCCCAGGTCGTGAGCCAGTAGAGCACGTGTTTTGGCGAAAGCCCCGCCTTCAACAGGTAGCGACGCGCCTGCGGCATGCGTCCCGTCGCGTAGTAGTAGCGCGCGAGGGTACCCGTGACGCGCCGGATGCCGAGCCGCACCTCGTCCGGATAAACGTCGCGATAGGTCTCCAGAAAGGCGACCGAGTGCGCGTAGTCCCGCAGGCGGTAGCGCTCGTCGAGCGAGAGATTGGAGCCGAATACGTGCCGCAAGTAGAGCGGCGCACAGACTTCCGCCGAGGCGCGGCCCTCGAAGAGCCGCACGATCCAGTCGTAGTCCACCGCGCCGTAGACCTCCTCGAAGCGGATATCCTTTAGTTCAGCGCGGTAGAGGACGCTGCCGAGGTAAGTGGTCTGGCCGCCGGGGCGCCGCGCCAGGCGATCGAGGAAGGTGACGGTTTTGGCGAAAGCCCGAAAACCCGCCTCGCAGTCCCTGGCGCGCACCTCCCGTCGACCAGTCTGCTCATCGACCACCGTGAAGCCGCCCGTCACGATTGAGAAATTGACCAGGAGCGGCAGCTGGCGCGCGAGTCGGTCCGGCAGCCACTCGTCGTCGTGGTCGGCGATCGCGATGGCGTTCCCGGTGCAGAGGTCGAGGCCGCGGTTGCGCCCACGATTTGGGCCGCCGGAATTGCGCTCGTTCTGCACGAGCCGGACATCGTCGTACGATCTCACGATTTCACGCGTGTCATCGGTCGAGCAGTCGTCCGCCACGATCACCTCCAGCTCGAAGGCGTCGCCGGCGCCTCGCTGCGCGAGGATGCTGTCGAGGGCCCGGCGGATGGTGGCCGCGGAGTTGTAGGTCGTGACGATGACGGAGACGCGCAAGGCAAGGGGGGGGGGATGGGAATGTGTGGCTCGGAGGCCAAAACTACCCACCCGCCGCGCTACGGCTCTTCGGAGGTAGTGGCCTGAGTGCCGTGGTACTCGCCCGCGAGGCGCTTCTGCATGGCCTCGATGGGGCCGAGCCACTTCCTCAGTTGCTTGTCGCCCTGTCCGCGCCAGTCCTCGTAGACGGTGTTGCCCTCGGTGGTCACGCGGCCGAGGGCCTGGGCGAGTTCGCTGCGGAGGTCGATGAATTCGGCGGGCCCGTGCTCTTCCTCGATCCGGGCGACGCCCTCGGCGTGGGCGTCGATCGGGGTGTTGTAGATGAGGTGATCCACCATCGCGGCCGCGGCCAGGACGCTGTAGCACTCGGCCTCGTCGAGGTCGCCGGGTTCGGAGTTCGCGAGCACGGCCGCCTCCTGGACGACGTCGTGGGGATTGGGGGATTCGATAAGGTCCACGAAGGCCGATTGCATGCCGTCGCTGTCGAAGAGGTTGGTGCTCCAGGTGCCCATGGGGGAAGTGTTGAAGGGATGAAGGTCGAATTGTTGAATGTGCTGCCGCGGGGCGCGCGCCGTAGGTTACGTGGCTTGGCGTAAGGTAGGTCTGTTGTTTGGGAGATGTTGGGGGCCGGGAGGCGTTGGGGGGGGCAATGGGCTGTCGGACCGACGGCCCCGGGTACGCGCAGAAGGAAACCCGCTCAAATTCTTGAGCCCCAACTAGCGGAACGCCCAAATAGACGAAGTCGCCCAACCAGCGCAGCGCCCTCCCTCATATCTCCCCCCCCACCTCGTAGCCCGCCTCCTCCTCTGCGTCGGCTATCTCAGGCGTGGCCCACACTAGGAGAGTGCGCGCGCTAAGACCGTGCGTGAGGATCGACATGAGGATCACGATTCCGAGCGTGTTGTAGACCAGGACCCGTTCCGGGAACTCCGTCTGGAGGAAGGCCCACGTCAGGTAGAACAGGGAGCCGATCCCGCGAATTCCGAGGAAGCCCGTGGCCCAGCGCTCGCGCTCGGTAAATTGAGTGCCGAGCAGGCCGAGGTAGCCCGTGATGGGTCGCACGAGGAAGATGAACGCCGCCGCGAAGGCCCAGGGCTTCCACCCCACCCCCGAACCGAGGCCGTTGGCGATCGAGCCGCCGAGCAGGATCATAAACACCGCCAGCATCAGGCGCTCGATCTCGGAGACGAAGTCGTGCAGGCGGAACTTCATCCGGTCCCCGTCGTAGCTCTCCTCCACGCGCCGGATCGTAACCCCGGCTACGAAGACCGCCAGGAAGCCGTAGCCGTGGAGCAGCTCCGTCCCGGCGTAGATGAGGAACGTCGCCGAGAAGGCCACGAAACCGTCGCGGGTCTTGATCCCGAGCGTCTCCGGGAGTCGCTTCAGTAACCAGCCGATCGCCCGTCCGCCGAGCCAGCCGAGCAGTAGCCCGAGGCCGACCTTGAGCAGGAGCTTATCGAACACCCAGTCCACCCAGTCGACTTTCGTCAAAACCCCGCCCGCCTGCGCCAGCAGTACGGCCAGCCACGTGAAGGGATAGGCGAGGCCGTCGTTGAGACTCGCCTCCCCGGTGAGGTTGAAGCGCACGTCGTCGAAGGGCGAGCGCGTCTCGGTCGGGTCGATCTGGACCTCGGCCGCCATTACGGGGTCGGTGGGCGCGAGTACGGCCCCGAGGAGCATCGCCGTGGCCAGCGGGAGGCCGATGAAGTAGTACCCGAGGGCGACGGCCGCTAGAATACACAGCGGCATCGTGATCGCGAGCAGGCGAAGGGGCCCGCGCCAGTGGTGCCCACTGTAAACGCGCCCCACTTTCAGGCCAGCGCTCATGAGCGAGATAATCACTACAGCCTCCGTGAATTTCATCGTCCAGCTGTCGGGCCACACGGGATCGGGCCACGGCAGCGGCGCCCCGGAGTAGTACAGCGCGAAGCCGATCCCGAGGAGGATCACGGTGCCGCTGATTCGGAGTTTCTCACTTACCGCCGGGAGCCAGGCCGCGATCAGGGTAGTGGCCCCGAGGGCGGCGAGTAGGATCAGGTGGTCGTGTATCTCCATCGCGAGTAGGCGTATCGCCCTGCGGGGAAGGAATGTTTTGGCGGAAGCTGAACCCAAATATTTGACGCACTAACGCAACCGTCCGTGCTACCCTACCCATTACCCCGTCTATGAACGTACTCCTCACCCTCACGCACCCAAACCCCGCTAGCTTCAACGCCGCGATCGCGCAGCGCATCGACGACACCCTCACGGAGGCCGGCCACGACGTGCGCCGCAACAACCTTTACGAAAAGGGCTTCGGCGAGACCCTCGGCATGGCCGACTTCGAGCGCTGGGGCGAGGGCGCGGTCCCCGACGACGTCAAGGCCGAGCAGGCGGACGTGGAGTGGGCCGACGCCCTGGCCTTCGTCTACCCGATCTGGTGGAACGAGCGCCCCGCCAAGCTCAAGGGTTGGTGCGACCGCGTCCTCACGCGCCCGTGGGCCTGGGACCTCGGCGCGGAGGGCCTCGTCTCGAAGCTCACCGACAAACGGGGCTTCGTGGCCGTCACCCACGGCTCCCCGGAGGCGCTCTACCGTCAACTCGGCACCGACCTCGCCACGCTCAACCAGCCGATGCTGAACGGGACACTGGCCTTCTGCGGCATCACCGACGTAGAGTGGCACGAGGAGTTCGGCGTCCTCATGCAGGATCGCGCGGCCAACGAGGCGTACCTGGAGCGGGTGGCGGCTTCCGCCAAAACTTTCTTTGCTTAGGTCCTGGCTCGGCGCACACTAGCGATTACACACTAGCGATTACTTGTCCCGGTTGAGGATGATCAGCGCGGCGATTACGCCGGGGATCCACCCCGCGAGCGTGAGGATGGCGACGAGCAGGACGGACCCGCAGCCGTAGCCGAGCACCGATAGGGGCGGGAAGAAAATAGCGAGGATGACGCGACCGAGGGACATGTTGGGTGGGTTGAGTAGGTGAGGATGAGTAGGGGGAAGGTCGGATACTACCGGCAGAGTTCGGGGGCGATTGATCGGCACGTGGACTGCGTATTCCACGGCGAGCGCTAAACTAGTGCCGACTAACTTGGGTAATGTTTGGGAAACTGCTGAGGCCCACGCGATTAGACTTACAGATAAGCCTTTCGGGTCTCGTGGGGGACCTACTCACCCCGGGGGTGTGTCGCCGGATCAGGAGGCCCGGTGCCGACAGGGCGCGCGCCTACTGGTCTCCTTCAAGAACGATAGCGCCTTGCTTCACGGGCAGTACACTGTCTCCGCGTCGGGGGGGGTGCGTGAGTGGACATTCGTTCCCGCGCCACCTACGACGCCTGTGCGGCGGGCGAAGACTGGCGCAGCAAATCAGCATCGCCCGCAGAGCCGCCCGCGATGGCCCACAGTTGATCTGTATTCCCTACGCCACAGGCCATCGCAACTACTCCCCTTCCCGGGGCTCGGGGCCTGCCGCTTTCCTTTCTTCCGCGAGGTGGTCTAGGTAGAGTATTCCGTTGAGGTGGTCGATCTCGTGCTGGAAGACCACGGCTGTGAATGCCTCCACCATCTCGATCTCGTGCGTACCGTCGAGGCGGTCGTACTCGATGAGGATCGCGTAGGCGCGGGAGTTGAGGGTGTCGCGTCGATTGGGGATGCTGAGACAGCCCTCGCGGCACTCCTGCTTCTTGTCGGTGTACTGCCGGATGACGGGGTTGAGGTACACCTCGAACGGTAGCCCCTCCTTCACCTTGTCGAAGCGCTGGCACAGGATCATGCGCTTGAGGATACCAACCTGCGGCGCAGCAATCCCGACGCCGAGGCTCATGCTGTCCCTCACGGTGGCGAACATGCGCTCGGCGAGCAGGAGGGTGGCCGCGTCATTCGCCTGCACGTCGATCGGTTCGGAAGGCGTGCGCAAAAGGATAGAGTCCTCCGCGCTCGTAATTTTCCAGACCCGCATCGGGGTCTGCGCGAGTGGACGCGACGCCTGCGCCGGCGTGCGGGGGGTCGGGGTATCGATAAGGGCAGTTTGCGCAGTAGAGTACTGCGTCGAGGTGCCCTCCCGCACCGAGATCTCTGGCAGGGCGAGGAGCTGCGCGGCTATTGGTTTAGTAGAGGCAATGGCAACACCCAGCAACAGGAGGGTCGCGAGTCGCGGGAACGGAATGAGACTGCGTGAGTTCATGGCGGGAAGATCGTCAATGCACGTGGATTACGAGTTGCGAGGCGGAGTGCGGTTGGTCGGTTGCCGGGGGTAAGCCACCTCCGTGCTTACGCTAAAACTCATTCTCCACCCGGTCGCTCGGTCCCCGCTCGTCGATCACGGCGTGGAAGTCCCGCGCGTAGTCCACTAAGTCATCCCGCCGGGCTCGCAAGCTCGCCGCGATCCGCGCGCCGTCCAGCGCGTAGATAGCCGTCGGCCATACCCGCAGGGCGCGCTCGATACCGGCATCTGTGAGACGGGCGCGCAACGCCTCGGCCTCCGCCACAAAGACGCTCTCCGGAACCCCGTACAGGAAGGCCCGGTCGAAGTACTGCGAGTTGAGCGTGAGTCCACCCATGTCGTCCACGTCCGGACCGAAGGGCTGCAAGCGCCGCTCGAAGGCCGCGACCGTGAGTGGGATCGCGCCGGAGATGCCGTAGAAGATGTTGTCGCGGTCGTTGGCCACGGGGGTGTAGGTCCTCACGGAGGTCGCCGAATCCAATACCGTCGCCCAGCCCCACTGCCCGTCGTGCCGGTCCCAGTCCCCGACCCAAAGGTCGAAGAGACGCGCGCGGATCAGGGCCCGCAGGTCGGGTTTTGCCGAAAGGCTGTCCGTGCGCCACGCCTCGAACACGTCGTCGGAGTCCTCCCACTTCACGAACCCCGACATCCCGAGCCACGGGGCACGGTGGCCCTCGGGCTCGTACTCGAGCCAGAAGAGGCGATTCCCGAAGCTTTCGCCAAAACTATCGAGCGCCGCCTGGGCCGGGAGGTAGTAAAGCTTGGGGTACATGTGCGGCAGACCCGCCAGCTCCGAGAGGCTCGCCGCCGCCATCGCGCCGTAGGGATGCCCGGCGGAGATGCCGTCGGTGATGAGGTTGGTAATCCCGAGGGCGGGCGCCCACGCGGGCACGAGCTTACTCGGGTCCTTGGTCACCGAGCGTAGGGTGTACACGACGCCGGCGGAGTCCACGAGGTCCATCGACAGCGTCTGGAACCCGCCGCCGCGCTTGACGGGCCGCAGGCCGCCGGCGAACTCGTCGAGCCGCAGCACGGGTACAGTCACCGGCGTGGCCCAGGCGTCGCGGTACATTTCGCCATAGAGCCAGCGCTGCGCGCCGTTGGCGCCGAAGACTCCAGCGGCCAGCAGGGTCACCGAGTCCACACCAGCAGCCTCGGCGGCGGTGGCGGGGGCAACGAGGGGGTTGTTGGGCATACCCTCGTACGGGCGGCTACCGAACAGCAGGTTGACCAGCAACACGAGTAGCACCACCGCCAGGAGAGCCCCGAGCAGCCAAGTGACGGGGTTGTTGCGCGCGGTCATCTTCACGGTGAGGGCAACACGCCTTTCGGCAAAACGGTGCGCCACCCTCCCTCAAACCCTCCTCCCGCCAAACAACCAAACAACCAAACAACCTGTACCTCTCAGCGTGTCCGCAAAACCCGAAGCCCCTCCTCTCGCCACCTCGCCCGCGCAACTCCTCGAACTTGAGTACGAGCGCTTCGTGGAGTTCGGGCAGGTGCTGGACCGCACCGGGCGCCGCTACCTCGTCGAGTACATCCGCCACCGCCTTGAGCCGGATCGGCCGCTGCCGCACGACTTAGACGACGCTTATTTTCGGTACTTCCGCGATGCACTACAGGGCGTGCTCTCGCTCGATGCACTGGTGTCGTTGTGTCGTCAGAACGCGGGACTTCGCCGACAGGTCGCCACCGATACCTTGCGCTGGCTACGGCTCACCTACCAGGAGCTGCGCTCGAAGCACCCCTACGAGGATGAGGTCTCGCGGTTGGAAAGTTGGGCCATCACCCCGGAGCACCTCTTCGCCGAGCGCTGGCCTTTGCTGACTACCTTTTTGGAGGGGACGTACAGCGAGCATGAATTGCCGGTCGGCTTTTTCAAGGAGCGGTTGAGGGCAGCCTCCGGCGGAGAGCCCACCGGCGGAGAGCCTCCGGCGGAGGAGCCTGCGGCGCTGCCGATAGGGCCTCCGCATGCGTCCGCTCCTGCACCGCCGGAGGCCCAGCGCCGCAGGCTCAGCGCCGCAGGCCCAGCGCCGCAGGCTCTCCTCCTCACCGACCTCCTCCGCAACTGGGACGCCCTCCTCAACGCCAAGATCCTCGCGCATCAACTCGCACACCTCCGGGAGAAGGCCGAGGACTTCCAGCAGCTCATGGAGGCGAAGGTGCAGGAGTACACGAAGCTCATCAAGATCGTGAGTCCGTTCAGCGACTACCTGGCGGGCTACTGGGACATGAGCCGGGGGTTGTGGCAGGACACGAGTTTCGACGTACTGGAGCACTACGCGGACCTGCTGGCGCGCGAGGACGAGTTGAGGGAGTTGGCCGACCTGTTGGGGCAGTGGCGCGAGGCGGAGATCGAGTTGGAGGAGGAGACCCTCGAGAAGACGATCGTACGGCAGCAGTGGGTCTCGGATCCGAACCTGCGCTCGGAGATCTCGGGGGTGCACGAGTCGGCCGATCTCAACAACGTCCTCTCGAGCGAGATCGCCCTATTGGCGGAGGAGGCCACGGAGAGTGCGTTCCTCAAGCGTTTTGCCGAAAGGCAGCTCCTCACCTTCCGCTACGACGACCGCAAACTCGTCACGAGCACCGACCACGAGACGGAGGTCTACAACCGCGTCCGCGAAAAGGAGCGCGGGCCCTTCATCCTGTGCGTCGACACGAGTGAGTCGATGTCGGGCCGCCCGGAGCAAGTGGCGAAAGTGCTGGCACTCGGGATTCTAAAGATGGCTGGACGGGTGAAGCGACGCGCCTATCTCATTAACTTCTCTACCGGGATACAGACGCTCGACCTGCACGATGTGGCACGTTCGCTTGAAGATATAGCTGGCTTTTTGCGGATGAGCTTCCGCGGCGGCACCGACATCTCGCTGCCGCTCTACGAGTGCTTTCGACAATTGCGCGGGGATGATTATAGAGAGGCGGATGTGCTCGTGATATCGGATTTTATTATGTACAAGTTAGACGCAGATATCATGAATGATATGCGGTACTTCCAGCATAATAAGGCTACGGAGTTTCATGCGCTGGTACTCGGCGAGCACGCGAATGAAGAGATCGTGGGTGCTTTCGACACCACCTGGCAGTACGACGGCAGCGGGGTGGTGAAGCGGGTGGCGCGGGAGCTGCTCGGCGGTCGGTAGCGGATGTATCTTGCGGGCATGAGTACGATGACGACCGATGCGCCAACGGCGGTGCGAGAGCAGCGGGGGGCGTACGTCGCCACAGAGCCGGCCCCTTCCCCTAAGTCAGTGCCCGCTCCGCAAGGCCCGATCCTGTGGCGGTGTGACGTAGCGACGTTTGAGAAGATGATCGAGCTGGGGCTATTTCCCGAAGACTTCGAGGGTGAGTTGTTGGATGGATTAATTTGTGAGAGTATGCCGCTCGGAACACCGCACGCCTACACTACAGGGGTAGTGAGAGACTTTTTAAAGGATCGCCTCGACGAGCGATATGCGGCGGAAAGCGAGTTCCCCATCGTGCTACCGGACGACTCGCGGCCTACACCTGATATCTGGGTGGCAAAAGGTCCCAGGAGCAACTACAAAGTAAACTCGCCTAGGCCTGCGGACCTCTACCTCGTAGTCGAAGTCGCTGATAGTTCGCTCGGGATCGACCGCGTCAAGAAGCTAAGCATCTACGCCCGCGCCGCCATCCCGGAGTACTGGATCGTCAATCTCGTCGACCAGCAGCTCGAGCGCCACCGCGGCCCCAGGGAGGACGGGACTTACGACCAGAAGGAGGTCCTGCGTTTTGGCGAAAGCTTCGAGAGTGAAGTGTGGGGGAAGGTGGAAGTGACCCAACTCTTCGGCTGATTATAACTGCCGCTTCTCCGCCTCGGTCAAGACCAGACTCGCCGGCCGCTCGAAAGTCTCCGTGCCGTCGGGCAAGGTGTACAGCAGACGTCCTTCCTGCATCCGGAAGGCGGGCAGACCTAGCGCCTTGCTCTCGGCGGCGGCGGCGGCGGCGGCCTGCTGAATGATCTGGAGACGCTCTTGAGTCGCCTTATCGAGTAATCGGCTGAACTTCGGATCTGGATTCTGGCTCATGATGCAGCGAGTAAGGTGGTGAAGAGGGCAAAGTCGGACGCTACGAAGATAAGGCTCTCAGCGCCGTCCTGTTTGGCGACCAAAGTAATCTCGCTCGTATCTGAGCGGTAGAGTTCCCACATGTCGACCTTCTGCCGCAAACTCTCGAAGTTGACCAGCGTCCGGTGAAAGCGCCGCCGCACGTCCTTATCCGGCACGTGGTGACCGCCTTTCTTCACCCGACTCGCCACCCGCTCGATGGCCACCTCGGGGCTCGCCACGAAGAGGAAGACAAGTTCGACGCGGTAACCTGCCGCCGTGGCTCGCTCGACGGCCGTCTCGACGTAGCCGCCGGAGAGCGTCGTCTCGAAGCAGACCGACTCGCCGGCGTCGATCATCTTGTACAGCTTTCGCAAAAACTCGCGCGCGGCCTTTACCAACGGCTGGGCCTCACCCGCCGCGGCATACTTGCGCGTCAGCACATCGGCATTCAGGAACGGCAAGCCTTCGCGCGCGGCGTAGGGCACGGCGAAGGTGCTCTTGCCCGCGCCGTTGGAGCCGCCGACGATGAGGAGTCTGGGGGTTGACATGCCGGGAAGGTAGGTTTGGATCGCTGCGCTGTCGGATCGCTGTGCTGTCGCTAGTTCGAGGCAGCATTTATAGATAACCAGTCGTTGTGTAAGTCATGCGGCCCCGCGCTCTCTCGATCGTCTGTATCGGCGCCCTCGCCTGGGCCACTGCCTGCGTCTCTGTCCTCCCCGACGACCCCGCCGTTCTGCCGCAAGGCCCTGTCCAAGGACTAATACCCACTTACCTCACCGAGGCCGATGCTCGCGTCATCACGCTCGAAATCGATACCGACTTCCTCGGCTTCGTTGACGCGGAGGCGACTTTGGCACTCGACTCCCTCCGACTCTGGGTCGACACCATCGTCGGGGTGCGAATTGGGGTTCTAGACAGCTTCGGGCGCTTCGAGCCCCGGGCCCTGTTGCGCGTCCCCGGCATCATGACGCTCGCCGTGAATGCAGTCGGACAGCTGACCGTCGGCAATCACGGCGACCGGGTTACGGGGCGTCTCGCCGGTCTAGACCGGTGGGACGAAGAGTTGCGCGAGGTAGGCGCAGTGCCGCCCGCACCGACGTACCCGTTGCAGCAACACGTCCGGGCGGCGCGCGGGGCGGGCCAGCCGGGACGCCTCATCGAAGAGCGGTATTTCGAGTGTTTTGACGAAAGTCGCGGGCTCATCGGCGGCTGGGACGTCGGCACCATCACCGGGGCGCCCTGCCTCACGAGCGTCTTCGAATGAAAGCAACGATACTAGTGCGGACGATCCTCCTAGCGGGCGTTTTGGCGACAGCTCTACCCACTTTCGCACAGGACGCTCCCGCCGCCGAGGGCTCATCGCTCCCCCGCCACGCCTTCGCGATCCACACGCCCGAGTTCGGTCGCGTACGCTCGTTCACGGCCAGCTACCAGTATACCTTCCTCAACGACCTCCTCTTCGTCGGGGCCTACGGCGGGATTGCCGACACGCGCGAGCAATTGCGGCTCTTTTCACGCAGCTATTCAGGAACCGAATTCGGGCTCTCCGCGGGCATCGGCGGGCCAATCACCGACGAACTCTACTTCGGGGCTTACGTGAGGGTCGGTCGCCTGCGCTCGCCTTTCCGCATCGACGGCTTCGTCGAGGACGCGAGTGGCAACTTCTACCGCCCTGTCGAAAACGTCCCGGGAAGTTTCCGGCGGCGCACCGTGGAGGTCGGCGGGCAGTTCCGCTTTTACATCCCCACCAAAGGTCCACACCTATACGTCGTCACGGAAGCCGGGCTACAGACTTACGGCCACGGCGTGTTCAGTGATGCCGACCTGTACCCAGGCTTCCGCGCCGAAGAGGCCTTCGTATTTCCAGACACGATACGCTTGCCGCAAAACGAGTACCATTTAGGTTTCGGGGCGCGGGCGCGTCTGGGCTTCGGGGTGGCTTTCTGAGGCGACGGTGACGTACCTTGCGGATCGCTATGCTAGATTTCACAGAAGACGTAATGGACGCCAAAGGGGTACCGGTCCGCGCTGAGTACAAAGAGCTTAGTGTCCGTCCGCACCGCTGGACGCTCGATAGCTACCTGCGCGCCATCGAAGCGGGAGTATTCCCGCCGGGGATGCGGTGCGAACTCATCTGTGGCGTACTCGTCCAACATATGCCTATAGGAACGCCACACGCCTACGGCGTTACTGTGCTCGCCGATCACCTACGAGATGCGGTGAACCGTGATTCATTCGTCGTCCGATCGCAGAATCCAGTCGTCGTGAACCCAACCTCCCGCCCCGAACCAGACGCTTTCGTCGCTCGCGGCACCAACCGCGACTACGCCCAGCGAGACCCAACGGCAGTAGACCTGCTCCTCATCTGCGAGGTCGCTGACACCTCCTACGACTACGACCGCACCACCAAATACGCGCTCTACGCCGAGGCGAGCGTCGCAGAGTACTGGATCGTCGACATCTCCCGCCGGCGTCTGCTCGTCTTTACCGAGCCGGACGGCATCGGGGCCTACGCTCAGGAGCGTGCACTGGGGCCCGACGAAGCATTCGTGCACGAGGTCTTCGGCACCCTGAGGGTTGGCGAGCTGTTTACGCCGGCCGAGAGCCCCGGGTAAACCCTGGCGACGATCGACGAACGCCCGCATCCGACACCGCTACCGCTGATCCCCGCCCCACCACCATAAACAGCACCCACGCCACTGCCACCAGTCCCGCCGCGGCCACCAGCGGCAAACGCGCATCAATCGCGTTCAAATACCCCGCGATGATCGGTGGGACGAACTGCCCGAGGCTCTGCATCGACTGGTTGATCCCCATGATCTGGCCTTGCTCCTGTGGGCCGGCCTGCTCCGAGACGACGCTCGTGAGATTGGGAGAGGTGATACCGTAGGCAAGGGCGATGAGCGGATTGATGGCGTAAAACAGCCAATCCTCCTGCGGGACGAGCAAGAGCGCAATCGCGACCGAGACGCCGGCAATACTGTATTGTAGCGCCTTTGCAGGCAAAACCCGTCCCGCCATCCGCCGCACGATGAGCCCTTGTGTGATGGCGAGCCAGATGCCGACCCAACCAAACAAAAAGCCTACCTGCCGCTCCTCCCAGCCGAACTCCTGGATGAGGTAGACGCTGAAGAACTGCGTGAAAAACGTGAAGCCGAGCGAGATCAGCAGCACCACCGCGAAGATCTCACGCAGTCGCGGCGACGCAAAGGCCGTGGCAATGTTGCGAAACCCGCTGAAGGCGTCGAGCTTCGTCTGGAGGCGCGCGCGCAAGGTCTCCGGGAAGGCCGTCACGACCAAGATGATGTTGAGCACCGTCAGCCCGGCCACAAACAGCAGCGGTACCGTCGGCGAGAACCAGCTCACCAGGTCCCCGTCGGCCAGCAGGCCCCCGATGGTGGGCCCGAGCACGAAGCCGATCCCGAAAGCCGCCCCGACCAATCCAAAGTTCTTCGTCCGCTCGGCCGGCGTCGACACGTCCGCGATGCTCGAGAAGATGACCGCGATGTTGCCGCCCGTGAAGCCCGGCAGCATCCGTGCTGCAAACAGCAGCCACAGGATGCTCTCGTGGATGGCGTAGGCGAAGAGTAGGTAGCCGACCAACGTTCCAACCAGCGAGATCAAGAGCACCGGCTTACGACCGTACTGATCCGACAAGCTCCCGAGCACGGGCGCGCCGAAAAATTGCAACAGCGGATACGCCGCGATCAAAAATCCGTAGATCACCGAGCGCGCAGCGGGCGCCACGTCCGGCCCGAACAGCGATGAATCGGCCTCGAAGAACAGCACCGGCAGGATCGGGATGATCACCCCGACCCCGAGCATGTCGATGAAGATGGTCAGGAAGATGGTGAAGAGCGGGGAGCGC
>JBGTKC010000101.1:0-10917 GCA_041744755.1 Saprospiraceae bacterium | reverse complement strand
CGGTGCGGGTTTGTGTTAAGAAGCTCGTGGTTGGTACGACAAATATAAGGGCTTGCGTTGCTCGCCGTTAGTCCGGGGTTCGGTTTTAACGGTCTGGTAACCCTTAAGGGCTGGTCTCCCGAATGCTAGCGTAGGGCAAAGTAGGCCATACGGCCTGCCTTCACCAAGGCCCTGTGCATAAATGTTGCCAGGTCTGCAAGCCACCGTACAATATTGCTGCATCCGCGCTTGGCGACTTATTGCTCACACCGCTCGTGTGCGCTGTAGATAGCCGTGCGAAGCTACCAGTTGGCCGTGTAATCCAACAGTTTGTTTTAGCGGAAGCTGCTCACGACCTTCGCCCTCCCTGTACGGCTTTCGCCAAAACGAGTTACGCCGCCGCCCGCCGAACCATTGCCCCGCCACGGTGTAAGTCTAAGCGGCGCTCGATCCTGTCTTCGTCCCCTGCGTCTCCCCCACCCTGCAAGTTTCTCCCGTCTATGGCTTCCGCCAACTCCGCCGCCACCGCCGCCACCGTCAAGTCCAATGGCACGCCGGCGCCCGCGCCGCTTACCTCCCGCCACGAGATCCACATCCACGGCGCGCGCTCGAATAATCTCAAGAACGTCGACCTACGGCTGCCTAAAAACAAACTCATCGTCGTGACGGGCGTCTCGGGCTCGGGCAAGTCCAGTATCACAATGGACACCCTCTACGCCGAAGGACAGCGCCGCTACGTCGAGAGCCTGAGCTCTTACGCGCGGCAGTTCCTGGGGCGCATGAAGAAGCCGGACGTCGACTACATCCACGGCATCTGTCCGGCCATCGCGATCGAGCAGAAAGTAGCCACCTCGAACGCGCGCTCGACCGTCGGTACGCTCACGGAGATCTACGATTTCCTACGCTTGCTCTTCGCGCGCGTCGGCCGCACCTACTCGCCGATCAGTGGCAACGTGGTCAAGCGCCACCAGGTGAGTGACGTGCTCGACTTTTTGGGTACGCTTCCGCAAAACACGCGCGTCCAGCTCTACACCCTGCTGCCGACCAAGTACGGGGATCGGACGCTGGCCACCGAACTCGACCTCCTCCAGAAAAAAGGCTTCACGCGCCTCATCCTCGACGGCGAGACGGTGTACATCGAGGAAGTGCTCGCCGCCAAGAGCGACCCCCGACTCGACCGCCGGCTCGACACCCTCAAGGACGAGCGCATCCAAATCCTCATCGACCGCTTCGTCATGAAATCCGACGACGAGGAGAACGCCAAGCGCATCGCCGACTCCGTACAAACCGCGTTTTACGAAAGTGAGGGCGAGGCGATTGTGGCGCCGGAAAGTTTTGCGGAAGCGCACTTCAACACGCGCTACGAACTCGACGGGATGGAGTTCCTCGAGCCCAATCCACAGCTCTTCAACTTCAACAATCCCTACGGCGCCTGCCCGCGCTGCGAAGGCTTCGGTCGCGTGATGGGGATCGACGAGAGCAAGGTGATCCCGAACCAGAGCCTGAGCATCTACGAGGACGCCATCGCGCCGTGGAAGACCGAGGGCGGGGCGGCCTTCAAGACCAAGCTCATCCGCCACGCAGAGAAGCACGGCATCAACGTGCACGCTCCTTACGGCGAACTCGGTCGCGTCGAGCGCAAAACCCTCTGGAAGGGCACGCGCGACTTCGACGGCATCACGCAGTACTTCGACGCGCTCGAGGCGAAGACCTACAAGATCCAAAACCGCGTGCTGCTGGCGCGCTACCGCGGCAAAAGCACCTGCCCCAATTGCGATGGCGGACGTTTGCGCACGGAAGCCGGCTACGTCCGCATTGCGGACCACGCCATAAGCGACTTGGTCGACTTGCCGATCGACGAACTGCGCGACTGGTTCGCCGGCCTCACCTTCGAGGAGCAAGACCAGCAGATTGCGCGGCGACTGCTGTTGGAGATCAGCTCGCGTATCCAGTTCATGCTGGCCGTGGGCCTGAGCTACCTCACGCTCAACCGCGTCTCCTCTACCCTTTCGGGCGGCGAGACCCAGCGCATCAACCTGACGCGGATGCTCGGCTCAAATCTCACGAGCTCGATGTACATCTTAGACGAACCTTCCATCGGTCTGCATCCGCGCGATACCAATCGCTTAGTGAAAGTCCTCCGGCGCCTGCGTGATCTCGGCAACACGGTCGTCGTCGTCGAGCACGAAGAAGACATTATTGCGGCGGCGGACTACCTGGTGGACATCGGTCCGGAGGCCGGCGTCCACGGCGGCGAGGTGGTCTTCGCGGGCGACTACAAAGACATCCACCTGGCCGCCCCAGAATCACTTACAACGAAGTACATGACCGGCGAGATGCGGGTGCCGCTGCCGGAGTTCCGCCGCCAGCCGCGCAAGTGGCTCCAGCTCACGGGAGCGACGATGCACAACGTCGTCAACGTCGACGTCCGCATCCCGTTGGAAGCCATGACGGTGGTTACGGGTGTGAGTGGCTCGGGCAAGACGACACTCGTGAAGTCCATTCTTTACCCGGCGCTCAAGGCGCAACTCGGCGAGGCACACACCGGTCCGGTCGGCTCCTGGCGTGAACTCAAGGGCGACGTGCGGCACATCACGCAGGTCGACCTCGTCAACCAAAATCCGATCGGTAAGTCATCACGCTCGAATCCCGTCACCTACGTCAAGGCCTACGACGACATCCGTAACCTGATGGCCGAGCAGCCGCTGTCGCGCGTGCGGGGCTTCCAGCCGCGGCACTTCAGTTTCAACGTCGACGGCGGACGCTGCGACACCTGCAAGGGCGAGGGCGAGCAGATCATCGAGATGCAATTCCTGGCGGACGTGCGGCTCGAGTGCGAGACCTGTGGGGGGAAGCGGTTTAAGAAAGAAGTGTTGGAGGTCACCTACCGCGACAAGAACATCGACGACGTGCTCAATATGACGGTGAGCCAGGCGCTCGCCTTCTTCGCCGATCAGCGCTCGGTTTTGCGGAAGCTGCAACCGCTGGAGGATGTGGGTCTGGGATATGTGACGCTGGGGCAAAGCTCCTCGACGCTGTCGGGTGGCGAGGCGCAGCGCGTCAAGCTGGCTTTTTACCTCGGCACGGAGTCCACGGCACAGAAGGTCTTCTTCATCTTCGACGAGCCCACCACAGGTTTGCACTTTCACGATGTTCGCAAGTTGCTGAAGGCGCTAAATGCACTGGTGGAGCAAGGGCACACGGTGCTGGTGGTCGAGCATAACCTGGACATGATGGCGGCGGCGGACTATTTGATTGATCTGGGGCCGGATGCGGGTAGGCGAGGCGGGAAGCTGTTGTATCAGGGGGAGCCGGAGGGCTTACCGGAGGTGGAGGCTAGTTGGACGGGGAAGTATTTGGGGGCGAAGCTGTAGGGGGGCGGGGCGCGCGGCATCGCCGACAAAGTAGGGATCTCCCTAAATGACGCTGAGGAGCTAAACATCACGGTCGGATTCCGCAATCTCGCCTTACACGACTATGCGACCATACAAGACGCTGTCGTTGAAGCCATCGTCTCCAGACCCTTCGATTCCCGCTAAACCGCGCATACTCTCGGGTGGTTGGCGGGCATCAAATAGCTTTTGACCCAAGAGATAGTTGAGACGGCTTTCGCCAAAACCCGTTATGCCGAAAGGCGCCACCCCGCCCTGCCCTACTGCACCACCACCTGATACGCCCGCGCCTGAAACCCCGGTGCCTCCAGCATCAGGAAGTGCGCCCCGGCAGTGAGGACCGCCGGCCACGGCACCGTCGCCCCTTCGACCAGTGGCCCCGTGGCCACCTCGCTCCCGACGGCGTCGAAGAGCCGATAGCTCGTCCCCGTCGGTACGTCCGCGGCCGTGAAGCCGCCCCCTCGCTCGACGGGGTTGGCGAACCGTAGGGCCACCGGCACGAGGGGCGCCTCGCGGAGGTCCGTGATGGCGGATGTGTAATAGTAGGTGACGGCGTAGGTTTCCACTGAGTCATCCTCCTCGAGCTTTGAGAGGTAGCTCCTCCGCCGCGGATTCGAGCCATCGTCGGTGCGGGCTACACGCACAGTACCCTGCTCCCCGCTGCCTGTTACATACCGACCATCCACGACCACCTGCGCGCCGTCGGTAAGGAGGTAGCTTAAGATTTCCTTACCGCCGGACGAGTACGTGATGTCGAAACACTGCCTGTCGTCCTTATAGGTCACGACCCCACTGCTCAGACTCGTATCGCCAGGTTGAGAGATATAGCGTTGTCGAAATCCGCTAAGCTTGCCCTGATCGTAGGTATAGGTGTCAATGGACTTATCATCCCGCCTGGCCGAGGAAGACTCCTGCTTAATTAACTTACTATCGAGGTACGTAAAGACCGTCAGGTTACTATCCCCCTCGTTAAGGAGAATCTCCTGATGGCGTAAGATTACATCACCTGAGATGGTATTGATTCCAATTTTACGTCGGAGCGTTGTGTCGTTTCTGTAAGGTTCAGTGATTCGATACTTTGCAGCCTTACCTGCCACCAGCGGTGTTTCTAAAACGTAGGTACGGAAAGACCGTTCGCCTTCATCATTCCTGCTTGCGTAACGCGCCACCATCTCTTTCGTGCCTCGTGTGATGTTCATCTTTTCATCGAGGGAGTAGATCCCGCTGATTCGTGTTTCCGTGAAGGTAGCCAGCACAGAGTCCACCTCCCCGAGGCTGAAACCGTAGGGCATAAGAAATGGCTCTACCGTAAGGTATGTGTTCTCGAAGTCATGCTCTAAGTCGTAGAACTTGTCAATCTGCGCCGCCGCCCGCTGGTTCGACGCGGCCCAGATGGCCAGAAAAAGGAATAGTGTAGTTCGTAGCGTTCTCATCACGTAGGTGTTTGTGTGGTGAGAAGCAAAAATGTAAGGCATTTACCCGAAATAGGGTGTCGTTCATAAGGCCCAAACGGTCGTTCGTACTACCCAAACGGTCGTTCGTATTTCGAGGGCTCTTGTCCGGGTGGGACAGGGGTCGCCGCCGGGCGCTCACGCGGGCTTGGGGGCGCCCGCGAGGAGGCTCGGCAACCGCCTCATCCGCACCACTGCGCCCAGCACATCACGCCGCCGCGCCACCGCGATGAATAAACATCTACGGGCGCAGCTCGTGGTCCCCTCAATCCATATCCGCCTTCACCACCGCCCCGTGCTTCACGACCACATCCACGTCCTGCAACAGGTCAATGTTCTTCATCACGTTCCCCCGCACCGCCACGATATCGGCCTTCTTGCCGACCGTCACCGTGCCGTAGTCCCCGTCCACGCCCATGATCTTGCTCGGCCAGTAAGTCGCCGCACGGATCGTGTACATCGGGTCGAACCCGAAGCGATTCACCCACACGTCGAACTCGTTCCACGTGCTCTGGCAGTGGAACTTCATCGGGATCCCCGAGTCCGTACCGACCAGCAACACCACGCCAGCATCCTTCAACTGGTTCACCTTACGCTCCAGGGTCGGGCTCCGGATCGGGGTCAACTGGAAGTAAGGCAGCTCGCCCGGGCGCTGGATCGACTGCCGGATGTCGGCCACGATGTCGGCCGGGAGGTCCAACTCCCAGCAATCGTTGTCGAGCGACTCCGGGTTGTCGCGCATCGCCTCGTAGTTATACAGCCCCTCCACCGTCGGCGTCCAGTATAGCGGACCGAGGTTCATCTGCGCCGTGCGCTCCCTTACGGCCTCCATCACGTCGGCCGGGTACTCCGGCGAACTCGATAGGCCCGTGTGCTCGATACAATCTGCCCCAGCCTGTAGCGCTCGCCTGATCTCCTCCGGGCGGTGACCGTGCGCCACGACCGTCAACTTCCGTTTGTGGGCCTCATCCACGACCGCGAGCACCTCCTCCATCGTCATCTGGTCCTGGTCGATGAGCTTGATGCAGTCCACGCCCGCGTCCGCGAGCTTCTTCACCTTCGCCCGCGCATCGGCGACACCATTGACGCCCCAACGGAAGGCTTCCGTCCCGGGGTAAGGCTTGTGTTGAATAAACGGTCCCGACATGTACATCGTCGGCCCAGGCAGCGTCCCGGCGTTGATGCGGTCGCGTACGCTCAAGCTCGCCTCCAGCGGTCCGCCGAGGTCGCGCGCGCTCGTCACGCCCGCCATCAGGAGTTGGTGCGCCGAGGCCGGCATAATGACGTCGGCGAAGCGGTCGATGTAAGCTGTATCCCAGTGCGCGTAGTCGGCGTGCCCGTTGATCATCAGGTGCACGTGCATGTCCCACAGCCCCGGCAGCACGCTCATGCCTTCCGTGCTTACCACCTTCACGCCCGCCGGCACGGCCAGTTGTCCGACCTGCCCGATGGCCGTAATCCTGTCCCCGCTCACGAGGATGACGCTGTTTCTGAGGGGGCTTCCGCCAAAACCGTCGATCAGGGTCCCGCCGACCAGCGCGAGAGTCGGAGCCGCAGCGCTCGTCGCAGGGTTCGTTCTAGCGCCCTCCATCTCGGGCGTCAAAGTGCCGCGTCCGGCTTGCGCCAAAACCGGTTTTGCCGAAAGGCTCAAAACCACCGTAATCAACAGCAACGCTGCGCAGGTACCCGGACGTAAAGTTCGTATCATGAGCGCAAGCTAAGTGATTCTCGAAATGTGGCGGCCGTCGTCGACACCCATCGCAACGCCACAATCCTCCCCGCTACCCTTCCGCTCGAACGTCGAAAGCCTCAAGCTATCGCGAAACCAATTAAGCCAGGCCTAAACCTTACTCCTGCCGAAGAGCAGCGTTAAGCTCACGCCAAAATAGGTTTTGCCGAAAGGCCACAGGATAAGCCGCCCACGTTACGCAACTCCACTGCGCTACCGAGCCACCGCGTCAAATAAAACACTGAGCGAAGTTCGCCCCGCCCCCACGGCCAGCGCTCTCCGCGCCCACAGCCGGGACGCTCCATACCCTCCATCCTCCATCTCAAAAACCCTCACGAGCAAAGCTCGCCGGAGATTCCCCCAAGCCTCTGCGGACCGCTGCGGCCTTCGCGCCTCCCTTGCTAATCTCCCTCCCCGGCCTCCTCTTTGAACCCTTCCAACTCCTCCTCCGAGTACGCCCACTTCGTAATCACCGCATACAGATACGGCACCAAAAACACCACCCCGATCGCGCCCATGATCGCCCCACCGATTACGACCCAGCCGATGGCCTGGCGCGAATTGGCCCCGGCGCCACCGGCCGTAACGAGGGGGATCATCCCAAAGACAAATGTCGCGCTCGTCATCAGGATCGGGCGGAAGCGCTGTCGCGCGGCGTCCTTGGTGGCCTCGACGATTTCGACGCCGCGCTCGACACGCTCCTTGGCGAACTCCACGATCAGGATCGCGTCCTTGGCCGCGAGCCCGACCAGGGAGATGAGCCCGATCTGTGCGTAAACATTGAGCTCGACCCCGGGCACGAGCCAGAGTGCGAGCAGGCCCCCGAAAATAGCCAGAGGCGCAGCGAGCAGTACCGACAGCGGCACCGTCCACGATTCGTAGAGCGCCGTGAGGATCAGGAACGCAAACAGGATTGAGAGCGCGAAGATGTACACCGTCGTGCCACCGCTCTCGACCTCCTCCTGCGTGAGGCCCGAGAACTCGAAACCGTAGCCCCGCGGCAGCTCCGCAGCCTCCTCCTGGAGTGCGGCGATGGCCTCGCCGCTCGTAAACCCTTCGGCCGGGCTGCCGGTCACCGTCGCCGAGCGGAAGAGGTTGTAGTGCTGGATCAGCGGCGCCGAACTCGTGAGCTCGTAGCTGATGAGGCTCCCGAGGGGCACCATCGTACCCTCGGTGTTGCGAACGTAGTAGCGGTCGAGGTCGTCGATGCTCGTCCGGTACGCGGTGTCAGCCTGGGCCACGACCCGGAAGGTGCGCCCGTAGAGCGTGAAGTCGTTGATGTACCCGCTCCCGAGGAAGGTCTGGATCGTGGAGTAGATGTTGGGCAGTGGCACACCGAGCTGCTTGGCGCGCTCGCGGTCGACCTCGAGACGGTAGCTCGGCTTCTGGGCCGTGAAAAACGAGAAGGCCCCGTCGATCTCCTCGCGGCCGTTGATGCGTTCGAGGAAATCTTGGAGGGTTTGCTCGAATCCGGCTACGTCGGAATTGCCGTTGCGGTCCTGCAGCGCGAAACTGAAGCCCGAGGTCGACCCGAGACCCGGGATGGGCGCCGGCGGAATCACGATCACACGGGCGTCGACGATGGTTTTGGCGAAAGCCTGCTGCAGCTGCCCCACCAGCGCAAACACGTCCTCGCCATCGTCGGTGCGATCGTCCCAGGGTTGGAGCTGGCAGAAGATCGTGCCGGTGTTGGAACGTTGCGTAAACGTGATGGCGTTGAGGCCGGCTATGCCGGTGTAGCTCTCGATCTGCTCGACCGAGTCGAGGATCGTCATGATCTCGCGCATCACCTCCACCGTGCGGCCGGTCGCCGAGGCCTCCGGCAACTCGAAGGTCACGAAGATGCGACCGTCGTCCTCCGTCGGGACGAAAGCCGAGGGCACGATCTGGAAGAGCAGGTACGTCGCCGCGAGCACGGCGGCGAAAGCCACACCGACGAGCCACCGGTGTGCGAGCGACCAGGCCACCGCACTCTCGTAGCCGTGCGTCATGCGCTCGAAGCCACGGTTGAAAGGCCCGAACACTTTCTTCAGCCACGACGGCTGCTGCTGGTCCTTGCGGAACAGCAGCACGGCCAGTGCCGGGGCAAGCGAGAGCGCCACGAGTGACGACAGCAGCACCGAAATCGAGATCGTCACGGCAAACTGCTTGTAGAGCTGCCCCGTGAGTCCGGGCACGAAGGCCACCGGCAGGAAGATGGCCGCGAGGATGACGGAGGTCGTAATGACGGGCGTGGCCACCTCCGCGAGGGCCGCACGCGCCGCAGCGCCGACGTCCATGTCCTCTTGCTCCATCTTCGTCTGGATCGCCTCCACGACGACGATCGCGTCGTCGACCACGATGCCGATCGCGAGCACGAAGCCAAACAAAGTGATCGTGTTGATCGTGAACCCGAGCGGTCCGAAAAAAATGAACGTCCCCACGATCGACACGGGGATGGCCACGAGCGGAATGAAGGTCGCGCGCCACCGCTGCAGGAAGATGAACACGACCAGCGTCACGAGCGCGAGCGCGATGGCGAGGGTGACGATCACCTCCTCGATCGAGACCCGCACCACGCTCACGGCCTCAAACGGGATGAGGTACTCGACGTCGGGCGGGAAGCGCTCCGCGAGGCGGACCATCGCCTCGCGGACGGCGGCCCCGGTCTGGAGGGCGTTCGAGCCCGGCGCCTGGTATAAGATCAGGATAGAGGCTGGCTGCCCGTTGGTGATCGCCAGGTTGCCGTAAGTAAAGTTCCCGAGTTCGGCGCGGCCGATGTCACTGAGGCGGATCAGGCTCCCGCTAACGGGGTCGTTGCGGATGATGACGTCGGCGAACTCGGCCTCGGTCTCCAGCCGGCCGTCGAGGAAGACGGTGTACTCGAAGGCCTGCGCATCCGCTTGCGGAGGCTGCCCGACGGCCCCGGCCGCCACCTGGAGGTTTTGCTCCCGCAGGGCCTCGACCACCTCGGCGGGCGTGATCGCGAGCTGGGCCATGCGATCGGGCTCGAGCCAGAGCCGCATCGCGAAGTCGCTTGTGCGCGCGAAGGCGTCCCCGATGCCCTCGACGCGTAGGAGTTCGTCCTTGACGAAGATGTTAGAGTAATTCTCGAGAAACTTCGCGTCGTGGCTGCCGTTCGGCGAGATGAGCGCCACGAGCATGAAGAGGCCCGGGTTGCGCTTGCGGACCGTGACCCCGAGGCGGCGCACCTGCTCCGGCAGTGAGGGCTCGGCGAGGGCCACGCGGTTCTGGACCTCGAGGGCGGCGATGTCGATGTCGGTCCCGAGTTCGAAGGTGGCCTCGATGCTGGAGGCGCCGTTGTCGGTCGAGTTGCTGGTGAGGTAATTGAGCCCTGGGACGCCGTTGATCTGCACTTCGATAGGCGTCGTGACGCCCTCCTCGACGGTGATCGCGTTGGCGCCGATATAGGTGGCGCTCACCGACACCGAAGGTGGCGTGATCGAGGGAAACTGCGTGATCGGCAGGGAGTAGATGCTTACACCTCCGAGCAAGAGCAACAGCAGCGCCACCACGAGGGCGGCTTTAGGCCGCTCGATGAAGAAATCTCTCATCGGCGCTCTTTGGGAGACGAAGAGTTGGGGTCTGAGTTGCCCGGGGAGGAGCTACCGGATGTCGAGTCCCTTCCGGGCGGGCGCGGGGGTGCGAGACGGACGCGGGCGGAGTCGCGTAGGGTTTTGACGCCCTCCGTCACTACGAATTCTCCGCCGGAGAGCCCGTCGGTGATGACGATGTCGGCGCCGAGCTGGCGACCGGTTTTGACGCGTTTCCGCAAAACGATCGAGTCCTGCACCACGAATACGTACTGTTCACCCATTTGCTCGCCAATTGCCTGGCGTCCGACCAAGACCTGGCGCCCGGCCTCCGAATTCAGTACTTCCACCTCGACGTTCATCCCGGGCCGGAGCACGCCGACGTCGTTGGCGAAGGCGAGGCGGACGGTGAGGTTGCCGGTACGCGGGTCGACGGCCCGGTCGAGGGCGAACACGCGTCCGTAGCCCCCGCGGTAAAGCGAGTCTCCCGGTAGCCGGAGGCGGAAGGTAGAATCGAGCGCCGCGCGTGGGCGTCCCTCCAGCGCGCTGAAGCGCGGGATAAGGTTTTGCGGCAACGCGAAGTCGACGCCGATGGGCTCGACCTGCGAGACAGTCGTGAGCAGCGGCATCCCAGGGCTTACCTGCGTACCGATTTTGACGCTCGCCAGCCCGGTGATCCCGGTGATTGGCGAGGAGACGGTGGCGTAGTCGAGTTCGGTCTGGGCGGCGCGGCGGCCGGCGCGCGCGGCCTCGAGTTCCTGGCGGGCCACCGTGAGTTCGGCCTCGGAGTGGTCGAGGGTCTGGAGAGCGATGGCCTCGGCCTCGGCGAGGCG